>JALYVZ010000428.1 GCA_030852965.1 Actinomycetota bacterium
CACCCCCATATGCCACCCCCCCGCTAACATGATCAAGGCGACACGCCGAGAGCCCCACCTTCCCTCATGTGCGAAATGCGGGGCTAGCCAGGCGTCGACTGCCAGGAGTCCGGGCCTACGCTGGGCGGCGTGCGTGACCTTGTTGAGATCGGGATGGGGCGCAGCGCCCGGCGCGCCTATGGCCTCCACCAGATCGAGATCGTGCCATCGCGGCGGACTCGGACCTCGAAGGAGGTGTCCACCGCCTGGCAGCTGGACGCCTACCGGTTCGAGATCCCGCTGCTGACCCATCCGACCGACGCGGTGGTCTCACCGGCCACCGCGATCCGGGTGGGGCAGCTCGGCGGGCTCGGGGTGCTGAACGCCGAAGGCTTGTGGGCTCGGCACGCCGACCCGCTGGCCGAGTTGGCCAAGGTCGTCGAGGCGGCCCAGGAGGACGACCCGACCGTCGTGGTGCGGCTGCTGCAGGAGCTGCACACCGCGCCGATCGACCCCGAGCTGCTGGCCGAGGCGCTGCGCGGGGTGCGAGAGGCGGGGGTGACAGTAGCCGCCCGGGTCAGCCCACAGCGGGCCCGTGAGCTCACCGGGCACCTGTTGGCCGCCGGCGTCGAGATCCTGGTGGTGCAGGGCACCATCATCTCCGCCGAGCACGTGTCGACCGAGGCGGCGGAGCCGTTGAACCTCAAGCAGTTCATCGCCGAGCTGGACGTGCCGGTGGTGGCTGGCGGGGTGGGCGACTACCGCACCGCCATGCACCTG
Organism: Actinomycetota bacterium; assembly: GCA_030852965.1. Lineage (GTDB taxonomy): Bacteria > Actinomycetota > Actinomycetes > Mycobacteriales > Pseudonocardiaceae > Pseudonocardia. The sequence continues at coordinate 760 of JALYVZ010000428.1, forward strand.
ATGCGTACCGGGGCGGCCGGGGTGTTGGTTGGCTACGGCGAGTCGCTGGCCACCACCACCGACGCGGTGCTGGGCATCGGGGTGCCGATGGCCACCGCCATCGTGGACGCCGCCGCCGCCCGCCGCGACTATCTGGACGAGACCGGCGGCCGCTACGTCCACGTGATCGCGGACGGCGGCATCTTCGGCTCCGGTGACATCGCCAAGGCCATCGCCTGCGGAGCCGACGCGGTGATGCTCGGCGAACAGCTGGCCGAGGCCGAGGAGGCCCCGGGCGGCGGGTTGTACTGGACGCCAGCCGCTGCACACCCGTCCCTGCCGCGCAGCGACGTCATCGGGCTCGGACCCAGCGGGCTGGGAAGACAGAGCCTGGATTCGGTGCTCTTCGGGCCGTCGGACAGCCCGGACGGCACGGTCAACCTGTTCGGCGCGCTGCGCCGGGCGATGGCCAAGACGGGCTACTCGGACCTGAAGGAGTTCCAGCGAGTTGGCTTGACCATTCGCGGCTGATCAACACACCCTCGATTGGGGTATGAGGGCAACGTCACATTAGTCAGAAAGTGGAGACCTGCCGAGTCCTTAGGTCTGGGTGGAGCGCACGGCGGCCGAGATGGCCACCGCGAGCCGAAGGTCCAACTCGGTGATGCCGCCAGCTGAGTGGGTCGAGCAGCGGAAGGTGAGGGTGCGCCAGCGGATGTCGATGTCGGGGTGGTGGTCAGCGCGCTCGGCCAGCACTGCTACCTCGTCGACGACCGAGATGGCCGCCGGGAACGTCGGAAGCGCAACAGTGGTTGTCAGGGAGTCTCCGTCGCGTTCCCACCCGGGTAGGTCGCGCAGCGCCTGGGCCACGGCGTCGTCGTCAAGCAGATCAGCCATGTGGTCATGATCCCGCATTGTCAAGTGTACTGAGAACAGTCTGAGACGCGGCGGTCCCAATCTTCGGTCGGCCGCGTAGCTTTGGATCGATGTCCCGAGTCCTGGTGGTCGACGATGAGCCTGGGGTGCGTACCGCCCTGGACCGTGGGCTGACCGCTGAGGGTCTCGACGTGGTCACCGCCTCGGACGGCCCGACCGCCCTGCGCGCCGCCCTGACCGGCAGCTTCGACCTGATCCTGCTGGACATCATCATCCCCGGGCTCTCCGGCTACCGAGTGCTCCAGCAGCTGCGCGCGGAGGGTGTGGACACCCCGGTGCTGCTGATCTCGGCGAAGGACGGCGAGGTCGACCAGGCCGACGGGCTGGACCTGGGCGCGGACGGCTACCTGGTCAAGCCGTTCTCCTTCATGGTGCTGGTGGCCCAGGTGCGCGCGCTGCTGCGCCGTCGCGAGGCGGAGCGGGGTGGTTCGGGCCGCCGGCTGCGCCTCGGCGAGCTGGTGGTGGACCCGGCGGCCAGGCAGGTTAGCTGGCGCGGCTGCCCGGTCGAGCTCAGTCCCCGCGAGTTCGCGGTGCTGCACGCACTGGTCAGCCGCCCGGACACGGTGCTCAGCAAGGACGAGCTGCTGCGGCTTGCCTGGGGCGGCGAACAGGCCGCCACCCGCAATGCGGTCGAGGTCTACGTGGGTTACCTGCGCCGTAAGCTGGAGGTGGTGGGGGCCGGACATCTGCTGCGCACTGTGCGTGGCCACGGCTACCGGGTGGGAGCCTAGGGGTGAGCCGTGGCTGGGGGTGGCGAGGATTCGGCCCCCGGACACGACCGGCCGGCTGGTGGGCGCAGCGCAGCCTGCGGGTGCGGATCACCATCATGGTCGGCGGGGTGGCGCTGGCCGCGTTCGGCGCGCTGGCCTGGATGGGTACCGGTCTGATCGGCATCACCGTCACGGGCGCGGTCGACGTCGAGCTGGCCCGAGCGGCCGCCGCCGGATCGAGTCAGCTCAGCGCGGGAGTGTCGGAGAAGGCGGTCGCGGCCGCCGACGACCCGGTGACCGGCATCTCCGGGCAGATCGAGATCCGGGTGGCTGACCTGGCCGGCCGCCCGTTGGACGGCGGCGCACCACTGCCGTTGAACGAGGTCGACCTGCGCGAGCTGGCCGAGTCCGACTCGCTCACCGTGTTCGGGGTGGGTGGGCCGACCCGCTGGCTAGGCGTGGCGACCACCGCGCCGGACGGCTCACCGCGGCTGGTGCTGGCCGACGCCGACCTGGTCGGGTTCACCGCGGTCCTGCGCAGGGGTTCGGTGGGACTGACGCTGGCGGCGCTGCTGGCCGCGTTGGGGGTGACCCTGGCGGCGTGGACGGCGGTCCGGCTGGCGTTGCGTCCGGT
>JALYVZ010000429.1 GCA_030852965.1 Actinomycetota bacterium
CCCAGGCGAAACGCCCGAGCAGGATCGAGTCATTCTCATCGAGGATGAGCGCCCGAACACTCACGCGCAACTTCACGACGCCGAGGTTAACCGGACTCACGAACGCTCGGTCATGCCGCGATGAGGACGGTGACGCTCGCCCGGGCCACGATCACCGAGGGTGAGGCAGCGGGAAAACTGTAGAGGATTAGACAAAGGCCGGCTTGAGGCGTGAGTATCGCGTACATGGCGAAGCAGACGAACGTGACCGTGACTGATGACTTGGATGGCTCGGCGAACGCGAAGGAGGTCGCCTTTAGCTTCAACGGTGAGTCGTGGACCATCGACCTGAACGCCAAGAACCGGGCCGCTTTGGAGAAGGCGCTTAAGCCGTACATCGCCAAGGCCACCAAGCAGGGGCGCCGCCGTGCGGTCTCCTCGTCGAGAAAGGCCACCGGACCGGCATCCCGGACGGATCTTGCCGCGGTGCGGGACTGGGCAAAGAGCAATGGTCACCAGGTCAGCAACCGAGGCCGGATCAGTGCCACTGTGCAGCAGGCTTACGACGCGGCGCACTAGTGATCGCTGGTCGCTGCCCCGCGAGGGATTACCGTCCAGTGCCCAGCATCGCCGGACCAGTAAGCGAGTCTTCCCACCGGGATAGGCGTCGGACGCGCAGAACCGTCCACCCTAAAATGCCGTGGTCGTGCGCTTAGCTGGTGACGGCTGCACGTCTGTCTCGCCTACGCGAACCAAGGACGCCGCTCGTTGGAGTCAACGGTTCGGGCGGCGGATTCAATGTGGGATCGGTAGTCCTCCCACCACTGCTCATCGTGCAACTCCTGGTTCAGGCTGTTCGCACGCATTGCGGTGCGCGCAGGCTGTCAGCGTGGCCGGCGTGGCGGGCGGTCTCTGTGACGACATGGACCAGCACCGCGTGCAACGTGACGTTCGGACGCCGCCACCACGGCACGTGCCCGAGAGCATCAAGGTCAAGGGAACGGATCGTCTCGTCGGCATGCGCGGTCGCAGCCTCGTAGGTGCCGAGAATCTCTCGGCGGTCTTCCGAAGCGGCCACCCACACATAACGGCACCTTCTGGCGCATCGTCGTCCCACCACGGCAGATGCGGTGCGAACGGGCGGTTGAAGGTCTCCTCGAAGTGCCGGGCCGGCGTCGATCGACAGATGTTTGACCAGTCCAAGCAAGTTGGTCCCGGTACGCGTGAGCGGCCTGCGCACCTCGTACTCAGGCAGCCCTTCAGCCTTCCAGATCACGGCCTCACGGGTCTTCGTGAGGTAGTCGTGCAACTGCCGCTTCTGGTCGTCACTCACACTGACACCCTGGCCGAAGCACACCACCGCGGGCGACGACGAACCGTACGCATCTCTGCCGCGTTGAGGGGGCTTCGCTCGTCCGACCTGCGGGTTCGGGACCGGCGAGGGCGAGCTCATGATCGAACTGTCGCCCTGTTTCCGGGACGCCCGCGGAGTAGACATCGACCCGACATAGTCCGAGCTGCTCAGTCAAAGGCTTACACGACCGGGTGTAGCAACCTGACCTTCCGCGTCGAAGATGCCTCGCTGCACGGAATCTCCGACCTCTTCGACGTGATCGTGAATCGCCAGATCCCCTGCGACCTGCACGCCGTTTGCGGCACTTGAGACCTGGCGGATGGTTCATCACCCAACAGCGTTGGGCCGAGAGGCACCACCTGCGAGGAAGCGAGGTCCGGCGAACCACCTCGAGTGGATACGGGATCTCAGCTGCAGGCCTTGCGGGGGTTGACCTAGTGGTAGTCAGCCCAGATGCGGCGGGTTGCACCGTCGACGGTGATCATGCCGCCGTAGGGCAGGATCCACTGTGGGCGGGTATGCCCGAACGGCACGCCAACGCAGACCACTGCCTCGGGGTTGTAGCGGCTGATCACATCGGTGGCCATATCTCGTTGAGCGGCGCGGTATGCCACGCGCGCCGCAGCGCTCGGACGGCTGTCGAGGCTTGAGGCCGGTGGCCGCGCGACCAGCGCAGCATCAACGGCCTCGAGGAGACCGCGCTCTCCCAGCGAACGCAGGATCCAGCCGAACTCCTGGGCGCCGATGAGCTCCTCGCTCGTCTCGATCAGCAGTACCCCGCCGGCGAGGGTGGCTGGATCCGCGGGGAACCGACCCGCGGTGAGCAGCCACTGCACCACCTCGATGCAGCCACCCCAGGTGCGGCCCGTGACACTGCGCGCCGGCCCGGCCCACGACCACGGCTCGGTCGGCTCGCGGTCACCGAACTCGCTGAGCGCTGCGGGATCTTGCCAGTCCTTGCCGAAGTCCTCAGACTCTCCCGGTTCGGTGATCTCAACCCGTCCCCCATCAAGCAGAGCAGCCCGCAAGGCGACACCATGACACGGGTCCAACCGCGGTCCGGGGCCGAGCTGAACCTGCGTCGAACCTCCATAGAAGCCGGCCACTCCCAACGTCCACAGCCAGCTGAGGATGTTCGTGTTGTCGCTGTAACCGACGAAGGGCTTCGGATCGGCGCGTACCGCGTCGGCGTCCAAATGTGGCACCACGGTGATCTGGTCTTCGCCGCCGATCGTCGCTACAACCGCTCGCACCCGTGGATCGCCAAAGGCCCTGTTGAGGTCCGTCGCACGGTCGACGGGACTCGCCCCGACGCGCCGCGTCGTCGCATACTCGACCGGGACGAGACCGGTCAACGCTGCCAGGCGCGCCAACCCCTGCTCATGGATCGCCGGTGCCACCCCAGGCGCGGCAAACGACGGCGACACCACAGCCACCCGGTCCCCGGCCCTCGCCTTTGGTGGCATCACGAGCTCGACCGCCATATCCTCAACAATACGACCGCACATGCATGAAATAGCGGTCGCAGCCCGACTGGCCAATCATGCGTCGGTACGAGTGATTGGACAGCAAGCGGATCGTCCGAAGACGGATTGAGGTCATCGGTCGAGGAGGCGAAGGGCGACCTGGAAGACTCGCGAGTCTCGGGCGTGGACTACCTCGTGGAACGTCCCGTACAGC
>JALYVZ010000430.1 GCA_030852965.1 Actinomycetota bacterium
GTGCCGGAGCCGCCGGCCGGCACCACTCAGCTGGTCACCGTGCTCGCACCCGGTGCGCGTGTCGGCACCGCCACCCTGCGGGCCTGGCAGCGCGAGCCGTCCGGTGAGTGGCGGGACGTGCGGGGTCCGCTTCGAGTGCGGGTGGGAACCGACGGGGTGGGTCAGGCCAGCGAACACAGCCGGCGCACCCCGGCCGGGTCGTTCAGCCTGGACCAGGCATTCGGACGGGCGGCCAACCCGGGTACCCGGTTGACCTACCGGCTCGTCGGTGACCAGGACTGGTGGGTCAGCGATCCGAGCAGCCCTGCCTACAACAGCTACCAGCGCTGCCGGCCCGGTAGCTGTCCGTTCGACGAGAGCGCTGGGGAGAACCTCGGCCGGTCCGGTCCCAGCTACGACCACGCACTGGTGATCGGCTACAACACCACCTCGCCGGTGCCCGGCGCCGGCTCGGCGTTCTTCCTGCATGTGGACGCCGGGGTGGCCTCGGCCGGCTGCGTGGAGGTGCCCCGAGCTGGGGTGGTGGAGCTGCTGCGCTGGCTCGACCCGCACCAGCGGCCCCGGATCACCATCGGAGTCGGCTGAGCCGGCTGCGCCTGCGGGCTCGACCGGAGGACACTGGTATCTGTGAGGTTCGCCGACCTGTTCCTGACGTGCGCGCTGGTTGTGTTCGTCGCGGTGTTGGCGGCGCCGGTACTGCTCAGAGTGGCCCGCGGGATCGACCCTGGGGCGAGGCTGTCACCGCCTGTCCGCCGGGCGGCGTGGCTCGGCGGGCTGTGCGGATCCACCTTGCTGGTGGGCCAGGCGCTGGTGGTAGACCAGGTGGCGGATGCTGGCGCTACCGGCCCTGACCTGGCTGCGCTGGACTGGAGCGTTGCGCACCGGGTCGGCTGGGCGGTCGATCTCGGCCGCCTGCTCGCGGTGCTCGGCGGCCCGGCCGCAATGGCCGTGCTGGCGGCGGCCGGGGTGGCCGTGCTGTGGGCTCGGCGGGCTCGTGCCGAGGCGGTGGTGGTCGCGGCTGCCGCGTTGGGCGCCGTCGCGCTGGTGAACGGCTTCAAGCATCTGTACGCTCGGTCCCGGCCGCCGCCGGCCGACCAGGTCATTCACTACCTCAACCAAGCACTGCCCTCCGGGCACGCACTGGGTTCGACGGTGGTCGTCGGGATGCTGGCCGCGCTGCTCGTGCTGTGCACCAGCACCAGGGGCCGGGTGGTCGTGCTGGCGTTCGTGTTCGTGCTCGCCGTGGGGATGAGTCGGGTATATCTGGCCGCGCACTGGTTGACCGACGTGCTGGTCGGCTGGCTGCTCGGGGGTGCTTGGCTCACGGTCGGGGTCACCGCGTTGGTCGTTGCTGCGCCGGCCCGACGGGACGCCCGGTCCGCTCCCGTCCGGCGACCGCGGGTGATGACGCCGGGATGACCGACGGTGGCGCGGGTAGGGAGACTGGTGGCATCGGTCGCCGGGCGGCACTGCGTGCCGGTGCGGCTGGGCTGCTGCTCGGTCTCACGGGGTGTGCGGTGGCCACCGACCCGACCGCGCACGACCGGACCGAGCATCAGCCGACCGAGCAGCCACCCGTCGCCGAACCCGCGAACCCGACCGGCGAGCCAAGCGCAGGTCCACCCGGACCGGATGCGCGCGAGCCCGGTCCGGTGTCGGGCGGACCGGGCGTCGAGCTGATGCATGCCACCTCGGGACGCCCGGAGCTGGCGTTGACCTTCCACGGTGCCGGTGACCTCGGGCTGGCCCGCAAGGTGCTCGAGACGCTGGCCAGGGAGGGCACGGCGGTGACCGTGCTCGCCGTGGGTACCTGGCTGCAGAGTAGCCCGGATGCGGCCCGGATGGCCACCGATCTCGGCCACGAGCTCGGCAACCACACCTGGTCACACCAGAACATCTCGGCGCTCAGCGAGTCGGCGCAGCGGACCGAGATCGAACGCTGCCGCGACCGCATCGCGGCGCTCACCGGTGGCCCCGGCGCGTTTTTCCGGCAGTCGGCGGCGCGCCGTGCCACGCCGGAGTTGCTCAGGCTGGCCGGTGCGGCCGGCTACCCCAGGGTGCTGTCCTACGACGTCGACTCGCTGGACTACACCGACCCGGCCGTCGAGACCGTGCGCCAGCGGCTTGCCGCGGCCAAGGCTGGCAGCGTGGTGAGCATGCACCTCGGCCATCCGGTGACCCTGGCGGCGCTGCCGGGGATCCTCGGCGACCTTCGTCGCCGTCGGTTGCGCGCGGTCACGGCCACCCGGCTCTTCGCGCCCTGAGTTTCCGGTGGCCACGCTCACCGGCCGTCGGAGGGCGAACCCGCCGCATGAGTCCACCGAGGACTTCGACCGCAAGTTCGAGTTCTCCGAGGTTCTCCGATCGGTTCCGCGACCCTCAGATGCAGCTGAGCGGGACCGGTGCCGCAGTGGTGCTCGGCTTCGGTTCGAGGATCTGCAGGGTGATCGAGGAGCCGTGCAGTGGCGGGCTGCTCGGCGCCCAGATCATGCCGATCTCGATCTGGTAGTTGTCAGCGGGGGTACTGACACTGGTGACCGCCTGCGAGCCGTTCTCGCCGACCCACCGGTACATCACTCGACCTGGCTGGCCGTTGGTGGTAACGATACCGACGAGCAGGCAGACCGGGGACCTCAGCTCCGCGCTGACCGAGACCGCGCGGATCTCCAGTGGTCCGATCGATGCCGCCGTGGCTGGTTTCTTCGCTGGCTCGAACGGTCGAACGAGCACGGCCGTCGCGCCGACCAGCACCAACGCCAGCACAGTTGCGAGCAGCGCCGATCGTTTCGTGGCGAAGGACACGGCCTGGCGGGGTGGTGGCTTGGTTGGTGGCGGCTGCGTCACAGGTGGTGGTGGCGTATCCGCCGGTGGTGCGAGTGGTACTGGTCCGACCGGTGTTTCCCATCCGGTGGCGTCCGGTTGGGGTGCGGTGGGTCGGGTAGGCACAGTCGGGATTGGGCCGGTCCGGGGCGCGGTGGTCGGTGCAGGGGTAGTGCGGGGCGTG
>JALYVZ010000431.1 GCA_030852965.1 Actinomycetota bacterium
GCCCCCGCCACCGGCCGGACAGTTCGCCCCTCCGCCACCCCCGCCGGACGGACAGTTCGCCCCGCCCGCGCCACCCGGCCAGCCAGCACCGCAGGGCGCACCCGCGCCCGGTCAGCAGGCTCCGGTTCAGCCGGTCCCCGGTGCGCCCGGGAGGTGAGTCGATGACCACGGTCGGCTCTCGGCTCGGGGCTCCTTGGTGAACCGGGAGCTGACCGCCGTCGCCCTGGCCCCATCCCACAAGTGCTGATCCGGAGGAGCTTTCATGACCACGATAGTGTTGCTGGTGGCGGTGGCCGCCGGTGCTTATTGGGTGGGCGCGCGTCGCCACCCCAGCGGCGATGAGGATCCGGTCCTGGTCGGTCGCTCACGCCGCTCCGATGAGGAGGCTGTCCCGGACGAGGTGGACGCGCCCGCCGGACGGTCTCGGCCACACCGGACCTATGGTGGCCGGCGCTCGGGCTGGTGGGTGGTCGGCATGGTGGTGATCGCTGTGCTGCTGCTCGGACTGTTCGGCGGCCCCGGCCTGCTGGGCGGTCCGGACCTGTTCGGCGGACCCGGCCCGTGGGGTGGTCCGGGTGGGCTGTTCGGGCCGTGACCGCTACCAGCTCTGCTGCCCCACCGATCCGGTCCGCCGGTGAAGATAGTGCGGGCCACTCAGTTGTGCGCAATGATCAGTCGACCGTGAACGTTGGCCGACGCCATCGGAGCACGATGTGAGCGATCGGCCGGGTATCAACGACGGTTCGACGCTGTTGGCCACTGGGCAAAGGGGAATCCGACCGGTGTCGCGGTGCTCGCCGCTGTGGCGGGTTTGATTCTGGGTGGCTGTTGACCGCCGCCGTGATCGGTGGGACGAGCGATCCTTCGGCGACAAGCGATAACACCGGGGCCGGCCAGTCGACGTCCTCGACCGACTCCACCGAGGGCGCCGGCCGGCTGGGGACATACGGACAGATCGGCGCACCTCCACCGCCGCCACGGGTGCCGCCCGCGCCCGCTCCGGTGATCCGGTGCCCTGGGCAGAGTGTTCCTGGTGACGGTCGGGTTCCGCCAGCCCCGCCGCCCGACCCGGCCCGTCCGCCGGTGCTCGCCCCACCGCCAGGGTGACCGCCGAATGAAGGCTGGCCGGGTAGCCCCACGATCTTCTGATCTCTGATCGATCTTCGTTTCGTTGTGTCCCGCCCCTTTTACTGTGGAGGTTGTTCCGCTGTGACACTTGTGACCCTGGATGTTGTGCTGGTGCTTCCGCCGCGTCTTCGTCAGCTGGCCATCCAGTGCAGCAACGAATTAGCTGATCTGATGGAGAAGAATGAGCGGGGCGCCTGTTTCCGGCTCGGTTCACCGTTCCCAGGCCAGGATGATGGGATGTGCGAGCCGCACTTTTCGTTGTTCATGATGGCCGTCGAAGACCACGAGGTCGCCGGGGTGGCCGACGCGCTGGGGGCCCGGGCGCCCAGCTTGGCGCCGGTGCCGGCCACCGCGTCGGAGTACCGCTACAACCACGACGGGGCCCCGGAGCTGTTCTATGCCCGATCCGATGAGTTCCGCCAGCTGCAACGTGGCGTGGTCGCGGCGGCGGAGCCGTTGCGGCGGGGTCGGCTACGCGAGTTCGGCCCGGGTGGGGAGCCGCTGGCCGAGATCGTCGCGCAGTCCGACCCGCAGGACCCGGCCCGGGTCCGGCAACTACGCACCTACGGCTTCGACGACGTCTCCGACGAGATCGACGACCGGTTCAACCCACACGTGACACTGACCTGGCCGAACGACCCGGGCTTGCGGGTGGACCTGACCGGGCTGCCCCCGGTCGAGGAGTTCAGCGGCGAGCTGGCGGATCTCGCGCTCTACGGGATGAGTCCGAACGGCACCTGCACCACGAAATACGGCGCATGGAAGATCGGCCAGGAGTGATGAGGCCGGGGGGACATCGACGATGAGTGGCAAAACCGACAGCCAGGCGGGCCTGACGGGATCGTTGCGGGCCTTGAACTGGGTGAACTTCTTCCTCGCCGACGTCCAGGCCGGGCTGGGCCCGTTCCTGGGCGTCTACCTGATTAACAAGGAGGGGTGGAACCCGGCCAACATCGGCCTGATCCTCACCCTGGGCGGCGCGGTCGGGCTATTCCTCAATGCCCCGGCCGGTGCGCTGATCGACTCCACCCGGCACAAGCGGCTGCTGCTGGCCGGCGCGGCCGCGCTGACTTCGTTCGGCACGTTCATCGTCACCCTAAAACCGAGCTTCGCGGTCGTCACCACCGCGCAGTTGCTCACCGGCATCGCCGGGGTAGTCCTCGGCCCGGTCATCGCCGCGATCGCGCTCGGCCTGGTCGGACCCAAGAAGTACGCCGGGCAGACCGGCCGGATGGCCGCCTACAACCACGCCGGTAACGTGGTCGGCTCGACCATCGCCGGGCTGGCCGGCTACCTGATCAGCCTACGGCTGGGGTTCTGGCTGGCCAGCATGTTCGGCATCCTGGTGGTGATCACCACCCTGATGATCAAACCTAAGCTGATCAACCACGACACCGCCCGCGGGCTACAACCTCGCGAGGACGGCGCGGAGAAACCGTCCGGCTTCAAGATCTTGCTGCGTAACCGGCCCCTGCTGATGCTGGCCGCCGTGGTGGGACTGTGGCAGCTGTCCAACGGCGCCATGCTGCCGCTCACCGGCCAGAAGCTGGCCATCGGCAACACCGGCCAGGGCGCCCTGTTCCAAGCCGCGTTGATCATCGTCGCGCAGCTGGTGATGATCCCGATGGCGCTACTGGTGGTCCGTTCCAACAAGTGGGGCCGCAAGCCGCTGTTCCTGATCGCCTTCCTGGTGCTACCGATCCGCGGCGTGCTGTTCGCGCTGGCCGCCGACACCACCTCGATCATCGCTAACTCGAAAATCAAGTCGGGGACGGTCATGCTCGTGTACCCGGTGACCGTAGCGGGCCGGGTTGTCGTGTCCGGGCTGACTTTGGTTCGGTGGCCTTCCTTCAGGCGGCTGTGGGAGTGAGGGT
>JALYVZ010000432.1 GCA_030852965.1 Actinomycetota bacterium
CGCTGGGGGTGCTGGTGCGCTTCGGCGCGGCGGCCGCTTCGGCGTCGGCGCTGCTCAGCGTGCTGGTCGGGGTGAGCCGTACGGCGTTGGCCATGGCCCGGCGGGAGATCTACCGCACTGTCTGTCGGTGATCGGTCCGCGCGGCACCTCGTGGCGGGCAGACCTCGTCGGGGCGCTGGCCGCGGCGGTGCTTACGGTGCTCGCCGGCCCGGCGGCAGCTGTGGCGCTGTCGGCATGCTGCGTGCTGGTGTACTACGCCGTGATCAACTGCGCGGCGCTGCGGCTGCCGGCCTCGCAACGGCGCTGGCCGGCCTGGACGGCGGCGCTCGGGTTCGGGCTGTGTGCGCTGCTCGCGGTCCTGCTGCCTCGAACCCAGGTGCTGGCCAGCTTTGCCGTACTGGTGCTGGGCTTGCTGGTGACCACGGTGCTGGGCCGGCGGGCCCGGGCTGGGGACGGCGCGGACGTCGGAGACCACGGTCGGTAGCGTGCCGGCGATGAACGATCTCCAGCCCGATCCGCATTACAGCCCGCTGCACGATCGACACGTCGAGCTGGCCGCCACCATGTCGCCGTTCGGTGGCTGGACGATGCCGGTGTCCTACCCGGACGGGGTGGTGGCCGAGCACACCTGCGTGCGCGAGACCGTCGGGGTGTTCGACGTCAGCCACCTGGGGACCGCCACCGTCACCGGACCCGACGCGGTGACGTTCGTCAACCGCTGCCTGACCAACGACCTCGACCGGATCGAAGCCGGCCGCGCTCAGTACACGCTGTGCTGCGCCGAGGACGGTGGCGTGCTCGACGACCTGATCGTCTACCGGGTCGCCGACGACGAGCTGCTGCTGATGCCGAACGCGGCCAACTCCGAGCTGGTGCTCGCGAGGCTGGCCGGGGCCGCGCCGGTCGGCATCACCGTCACCGACCGGCACACCGAGCTGGCCGTGCTGGCCGTGCAGGGCCCGCGCTCCCCGAAGCTGCTGACCGCAGTGGACCTGCCCGCCGAACTGGACTACATGTCGTTCGCCGACATCGCCGGAGTTCGGGTCTGCCGCACCGGCTACACCGGGGAGCATGGCTACGAGCTGGTGTTGCCGGCCTCGGAGGCGCCGCGCTGGTGGGACCGGCTGCTGGCCGAGGGCGCCGAGCTGGGGGGGCGGCCGTGCGGGCTCGGCGCCCGGGACACCCTGCGCACCGAGGCCGGTTACCCGCTGCACGGCCAGGACCTGACGCCGAAGATCACCCCGGTGCAGGCCCGCTGCGGGTGGGCGGTGGGCTGGGACAAGCCGGAGTTCTGGGGACGGGACGCGCTGCTTGCTGAGCGGCGAGACGGCCCGGCCCGGCGGCTGTGGGGGATTCGGGCGGTCGGCCGAGGGATACCCCGAGCCGGCATGGCGGTGCTGGCCGGCGAGCAGCCGGTCGGGCGGACCACATCCGGCACGTTCTCCCCGACCCTGCGCATCGGGATTGCTCTCGCGTTGCTGGACACCCGAGACGACGTCGATTCCGGTGCCGAGGTGGAGGTGGACGTCCGGGGACGGCGGCTGGCCGGGGTCGTCACGGTGCCGCCGTTCGTCCCGTCCAGGGTGCGCTGACCGCCGCTCCCGCTATAGGGATGGGAGGTCGGGAAGTTTGGGGTTACCGTGCATCCATGAGCACGACGTCGCAGCCGTTCCAGCGCATTCCCAACCCGGCGCCGGCCTCCGACCAGCGCCGCGCGGAGATCCTTGCCGATCCCGGTTTCGGTCGGTACTTCACCGACCACATGGTGACCATCCGGTGGACCGCCGGAGCGGGTTGGCACTCCCCCCAGGTGGTGCCCTACGGGCCGCTCACGTTCGATCCGGCGACCATGGTGCTGCACTACGGCCAGGAGATCTTCGAGGGCTTGAAGGCCTACCGGCAGCCGGACGGCTCGACTGCCTCGTTCCGTCCCGACTCCAACGCCGCTCGTTTCCGAGGCTCGGCGAACCGGCTGGCGATGGCCGAGCTGCCCGCCGAGCTGTTCCTGGCCTCGCTGCGTGAGCTGGTTTCGGTAGACCACGCCTGGGTGCCACCGGGCGGCGGCGAGGAGTCGCTCTACCTGCGGCCGTTCATGCTGGCCACCGAGGTCGGTCTGGGGGTCCGCCCAGCCGCCGAGTACCTGTACGTGCTGATCGCGTCGCCGGTCGGGCCGTACTTCACCGGCGGCATCAAGCCGGTGGACGTCTGGTTGAGCACCGAGTACACCCGGGCCGCGAACGGCGGGACCGGCACCGCGAAGTGCGGTGGCAACTACGCAGCGTCGTTGCTACCGCAGGCCCAGGGCGCCGCGCAGGGTTGTGCGCAGGTCGCCTACCTGGACGCCGAGGAACGCACCTGGATCGACGAGATGGGATCGAACAATCTGTTCTTCGTCTACGGCTCGGGCGCGCAGACCGAGGTGGTCACCCCGGAGCTGACCGGCAGCATCCTGGCCGGCGTCACCCGCGACGCGCTGCTGGTGCTGGCCAAGGAGCTGGGCTGCCAGGTCACCGAGCGACGCATCTCCGCGCAGGAGTGGCTGGAGGGAGCCGCCGATGGCCGGATCACCGAAGTGTTCGGCAGCGGCACCGCCGCGGTGGTCAGCCCGATCGGCCGGGTCAAGCACGCCGGCGGTGCGGTGGTGATGGGTGACGGTCAGCCCGGTCCGGTGACGATCCAGCTCCGGACACTGCTCACCGACATCCAACGCGGCATCCGGCCGGACACCCACCACTGGATGTACCCACTGACATGAGCCGGTGAGCCGATCGATGGACGTGGACGCGGCCGTTGCCACCGATCGGTGGCTGGAGCTGAGCGGGGTGCCTGCGGGGGCGTTCCAGGACGACCCGGTGATGAGCTGGCTGCTCCCGACCCCACTCGCCGGACCGGAGCGCTGCGCCGGTTCTTCGCCCTCGAGGCCCGACAGATCGCGCTGCCGCACGGCGTCAGCGTCGCCGCAGCCGGGTCGGAGGGGACGCTCGGCGCCTCGCTCGTGCTG
>JALYVZ010000433.1 GCA_030852965.1 Actinomycetota bacterium
ACCTTGGGGGGCATCGGCGGGGCGAGCACGAAGCGCACGCCGCGCCGGGCCTCGGCGGTGGCCCGCAGCCGCGGACGTACGTCGTCGTAGTAGGCCCTCATCTGCGCGACCGACCCGGGCACGTTGGCGGGGTCCAGGCCCACCAGGACGGCGCTGCGCCGCTGCTCGTCGACGTAGGAGTCCTGCTCCTCCCGGGTCAGCCGCAGCCCGCACCGCACCGCGGTCGACAGGAACGACTCGACCTCTACGCAGTGCACCCACCGGAGTAGCTCTGGGTCGCCCGCTCGGTAGGGCAGCCCGCTCTCCGGCTCGATCCCGATCACGCTTCGGTGGACCCCCCGAACCCGCGCACCGGCCCGCTCGGCCTCCCTGGTGGTGCCGTACGTGGTGACCGCGACGTACTCCGCCGTACGGAACAGCCGGCCCCACGGGTCGCCCCGGAAGTCGCTGTGCTGCGCCACCCCGGCCATCGCGAGCGGGTGCAGCGTCTGGAGCATCAGGGCGCGGAGCCCGGCGAGCAGCATCGACGGGTCGCCCTGGACGCGCCAGGTGACGCTGTCCGGTCCGAAGAGCCCCGCGTCAGTCACGCCCTCGAGTCTCCCACCGGGCATGCTGGAAGGCATGTCGTACGTCGCGATCAACGTCCTGCAGGTGCCCGACGGCGCCGGCGCCACGCTCGAGCAGCGCTTCGCCGCCCGTCAGGGAGCGGTCGAGGGTGCACCCGGGTTCGAGCACTTCGAGCTGCTCCGGCCGGTCACCGGCACCTCGGACTATCTGGTCTACACGCGTTGGCGCAGCGAGGCCGACTTCACGGCCTGGCGGGACAGCCAGTCCTTTGCGCAGGGTCACGCAGGTGCCAGCGACCGGCCGGCCGGTGCGAAGCCGGCCGCGACCGGCAGCACGGTCTGGACCTTCGAGGTCGTCCAGCGCACCGACGGCGAGGTCAGCCCTCCCTAGGTGGGTGGTGTCTTTCACCGCGTGGCGGTCCCGACTTTTCTTGATCGTTTTGGGAGAATTCCTGTAGGTGCAGGGACTTGGTCTGGAGTGCTGGATGACGCTGGGTGTGGCGGAGCGGCAGGGCGATCTGCTCGATGAGGTGAACCGGTTCTGTGAGCAGACGCTCGCGGAGAATTCGGTGTATGCGGTGTTGCACTGGGAGCGGGACCGGCTGTTCCCGGATGAGATGTTCGCGGACTTGTTCAGCTCCCGGGGTCGCCGGTCGGTGCCGCCGTCGGTGGTCGCGACGGTGATGGTGCTGCAGCGGCTGGAGGGCCTGTCGGACCGTGAAGCGGTCGATCGGTATTGCTTTGACAACCGGTGGCGGTATGCCGCTGGGGTCGGTGGTTATGACGGCGATGGGTGGGGCTGCTTCGCGCACACGGTGCTGGTCGATATGCGGGCCCGGCTGGCCGACTCGGCAAGGCCGCGGCGGATCTTTGAGGTGACGCTCGCGGCGGCGTCGGCCGCCGGGCTGGTCGGGGCGAAGCGGGTGTTGGACTCCACGCCGTTGTATGACGCGGTCGCCACGATGGACACGCTGACGTTGATCCGTTCGGCGCTGCGCGGTCTGCTGCACGCCGCCGACGCCGGACTGCAGGCGGAGTTGCGGGCGGGCCTGGTCAGCGGCGATGACTACGCCAGCACAGCCAAGCCGCAGATCGACTGGGACGACAAGCAGGCCCGTGAGCAGCTGATCGACAGCCGCGCCCGCGACGCCCAGGCGTGTCTGCTGTTACTGGACGGCCGGGAGCTGACCGAGCTGGTGGAGCAGGCCGGGCAGCTGCTGGCCAGCGTCGTCGGGCAGGATCTGGAGCAGACCGGTGACGGGGTGTTCCGGATCGCCCGTCGGGTCGCCAAGGACCGGATCATTTCTACCGTCGACGCCGACGCCCGGCACGGGCACAAGACCTCCGCCCGCGGGTTCGACGGTTACAAGGGACATGTCGCGGTCGACCCGGACAGCGAGATCGTCACCGACACCACCGTCACGGCAGGCAATGTCGGAGACGCCGCCGTCGCGGAGGACCTCATCGACGACCTGCTCGATCAGCCCGATACCCGCGGCGACGCGAACGGCGAGCAGGCAGCCGATGGCGACGACGCCGGACGGCGCAGCGAGCCGGCTGGCACACCGGTCGGTGATGACCAGGAGCCCGGCGACCGACCGGCCGGCGCCGAACAGCCCGCGGTTTACGGCGACGCCGCTTACGGCAGCGGGGCGTTTCTGGACCTGCTGGCCGGCGCGAACATCGCCTCGGGCTGCAAGACCCAGCCGCCGACAGCCGCCGGCGGGCGGTTCGCCAAGGACCGGTTCGTCATCGACCTGGGCGCCGACACCGTGACCTGCCCAGCCAAGGTCACCGTCCCGATCCGGCGCGGCCGTGAAGAAGACGGCATCGCCTACTTCGGCCAGGAGTGCGCGGCCTGCCCGCTACGCGCGCAATGCACCACCGCAGCAACCGGACGCACGGTCAGTGTCGGCCGTCATGAGCAGCGACTGGCCGACGCACGCGCCGAACAGCAGCAACCCGAGTGGCAGGCCGACTACCGCGCGACCCGCCCGAAAGTCGAACGCAAACTCGGGCATCTGATGCGCCGCAAGCACGGCGGACGACGAGCCAGAGTCCGCGGCAAGGACAAGGTCGACGCCGACTTCAACCTGCTCGCCGCCGCCATCAACATCGCCCGCCTCACCGTGCTCGGGCTGCACTCAACCGGCACCGGGTGGACCACCACGACCGCCTGAGCAGCCAGGACGGAGTCCTGCAGGCGCCCAAAGCAGCCTCGCAAAGCCCGACACGGCCATCAGACCGCGATCCGCGGCCGCAGAACCTTCCGATCACGGCTCACGACATCGACATCTCACGGTCATGACCGGCGCCCATCGCCGATTCCCGCGGAACGTCACCTCCCAGAAGACCGCTTCACACCAGCCACCTAGAACGCCACCGACGACACCTGGCGCAACGTCCGCCACGAGCTCGACCGGATGCACC
>JALYVZ010000434.1 GCA_030852965.1 Actinomycetota bacterium
GTGCCGTCCGGGTGCAGCGCGCGCACCGCCGGGGGCACCGCGGCCGATGAGCAGCCGTACTCCACGGTGCCATCGGGTCGGACTCCGGCGGCCCCGACGCAGCCGGGCGCGGTGGCCAGTGCGGTGAGCGCGCCGTCGACCAGCGAGTAACGGTGGAGCCGGGTCCGTCCGGCGTGGGTCTGGGCGACCAGCAGCGCGCTGGCGTCGGGGTAGAAGTCGCCGCTGAGGTCCCCTGGCAGCTCGATGGCCAGCTCGGTCACCACGCCGCTCACCACGTCCCAGATCAACAGCTCGTCGCGGCCCCGCCGCTCGTGGTTGACCAGCAGCCGGGTGTCTCCGGCCAGCTCGGGGAAGCCCAGCGGGTTCAGCCCCTTGCCGGGGCCGTCGGCCAGCTCTCCCACGGGTTGTCCGTCGCCGGTTCGGAGGACCCGGATCGACGGGTGCCGGGAGTCGCCGTGCTCGGAGTGCGAGATGGCCAGGAGGCTCTCGTCGTGGGAGAGCGCGCCGACGCCGGCGTCCTCGGCGTGCTGGTAGAGCAGCGTTGCCGGAGCGGAGTCGCGGCTGAGCCAGATCGTGCTGCCGTCCTCGGTGCCAACGCCGAGCGCGACCAGCGAACCGCCGATGTCCAGGCCCGCCGAGTAGCCGTCCAACTCCTCGGCGCCGGACCCGACGGGAACCGCCACCGCGGCCACCGCGGTCCCGCCGGTGAAAGGCTCGCGCACCCACCGCCCGAACTCGTCGCCGTCGGTGTCGTCGAACCACCACAGCCACTCGCCGTCCGGGCTGATCGTGGCCGAGTGGGTACCGCTGGGCCGGTCGGTCGCCTGCCGGTGCGCGTCACAGATGCGGTCCCACGCGTAGATCTCCCAGGTGCCGCTGGCGTTGGAGCTGTACACGCAGCGGTCCGGAGCGTCACGGGCCCATTCCGGTAGCGACACCCTCGGTGCGCGGAAGCGGGCCCGCCAGCGCTGCTCCCGTTCGGGGTCGTCGAAGAGGCGGTCCGGAACGTCGGCGGTGGGGTGGGAGATCACGGGCCCATCCTGCCCGAGGGGTCGGACTGCGCGGCTGGGCGCGTTGGCCGGCGCGCGGTCCGACCCAGGGCGCGGAGCCCGATCCAGCAGGACGCCCGTGGGCCCCGGTCGCGCGTCAATGGTGCGCACCCTGGGGTGTTCGGTGACCGACGCCGACGAGCGACGCGGCGTTCAGCTCGGTGATCGCGCGATCCCGCAGCCGGCCCAGGAACCCGTCCCTGACCCTGGCCCGTCCGGCGGCGCCGACCGTGTCCAGCACCCGGCGCAGCCCGCTGCCCATGGCGAAGTTCCAGGCCATCTCCTCGGTCAGCGGCAGCGTGTGCTGCACCCGCGTGGTGCGCACGTCGCCCAGCCCGAGAGTCGACAGCCACTCGGACAGCTTGCGTTCGCTGTTGAGCCGCTCGCCGGCCGCTCTCGCCAGCGACGGGGCCAGCGGCTCGGGGTGCACCTCACCGGCAGCCTCGAACAGCGCGCCCGTCACCGCGACCAACGCGCCTTCGGCCCAGGTCAGCACCGCGAACCGACCCCCGGCGCGCAGTTGGGAGACCAGGTGTGCGGCGCCCGCGTCCATGTCGGGCAGGAAGAACACCCCGTACCCGCACTGCACCAGGTCGTACGGCTCGCCGCCCGGCGCGTGCCAGGCCGTCACATCGGCCCGGTGGAACCGCAGCCGTCCCAACCCCAAGGCCTCGGCGCGCCCGTGCGCAAGCAGTGCCTCGGCCACGTCCACCGCGTCCACCCGACCGCTCGGGCCGACCTCCCGCGCGGCCGGAATGGCGGAGGCCCCGGCTCCGCAGCAGGCGTCCAACACTCGCTCGCCGGCGACCGGCCTTGTGTGCTCGCTCAGCGCGGCACCGAGCGGTTCCCACAGCCAAGACGAGATGGCCCGGAACTCGGCGTGGCCGGCGTTGAAGGTGTTGGCGATCTCGTCAGTGGTCACGTCCCCAGCCTGTCGTGACGCGACCTTGTTGCCAACAGTATTCAGGTGGGCGCGAGCCGCGCCGCGTTGGGCGGACCGCGCAGGGCCAGACTCAGGCGGAGCTGGCCGCCGAGGTCGGGATCACCCAGGCGGCGCTGTCCCGCTACGAGAACGATCTGCGCGAGCCCGAGCCCGAGGTGCTGGTCCGGTTGGCCGACACTCTCGGGGTGACCCCCGCGTTCCTCACCCAAGCCGGTCGCGCCCGCGGCGGGATGGCCATGGACGCGCACATGCGGCGGCGGGCAACCGCTCCGCCCGGAACGTGGCGCCAGCTGGAAGCCCGGCTCAACATGTACCGCTGGCACGCCAGCCACCTGTTCGAGGAGGTGTCACTGCGCGCTGAGCAGCACGTGCCCACGCTGGACCTGTTCGATGTCACCCCGGAGCAGGCCGCGCGCTTCGTGCGGAGCCAGTGGCGGATGCCTGTGGGACCCGTGCGCGGCCTCGCGCAGTGGTTGGAGGCCGCCGGATGTGTGCTGATCGGCGAGGATTTCGCCACCAGTCGGGTGGACGGGCTGTCGCAGTGGGTGGGTGACCACCCGGTGATCCTGTTCAACAGCGGCGCATCCCCGGACCGGTTGCGGCTCACGCTCGCACACGAGCTCGGCCACCTGGTGCTGCACGCCGACGCGCTCTCCGTTGACGACGTCGAAGCCCAGGCCAACGCGTTCGCCGCTGAGCTCCTCATGCCAGCCGAGGTCATCCGGCCCGCGCTGCGCAATCTCAAGATCGGTCGCCTGCTGGACCTCAAACGGGAGTACGGAGTGTCGATGCAGGCCCTCGTCGAACGCGCGTACCACCTGCAGCTGCTCAGCCCCAGCCAGCGCACCAACATGTACAAGAGCTTCAGCGCGAAGGGCTGGCGGACCCGCGAGCCCGGCAGCGAGGACATCGCGCCGGAGCGGCCGCTCGGACCGCCAAGCTCGGGACGCTGCCGGTCGGGTTCGCCGGTCGGACCGCGGCCGGCTGGGCC
>JALYVZ010000435.1 GCA_030852965.1 Actinomycetota bacterium
GGCTGGCTCGACTCGCTGGCCCGGTAACACCGACCCCCAGGATTATGCGGACGAAAACCCCACCAGCACGGCCCCCCACCAGCAGAAACACGCCGACAGGGCGCATAACCCCGCCGTCCACCTAATGCCGCTTATGGGGAATTCCCCATAACAGACACACGGTCGTCAGCCTGCTCCTGGACCTCGGCACCCCGCCGCACGTCGTCCAGGCGATCGCCCGGCACGCGGACATCGACGTGACCATGTCGATCTACGCACACACGAACCTCGACGCCATGCGCGAGGCCCTGGACAAGATCGACTGGGAGCGGGCATGAGGATCTCAGCTCTCGCTGAATCTTTTGAGGATCGTGCGTGCTACGAGCGCCGCCAGGCTTGCGACAGACAGTGGGCTGATCCCCGTATGGGTCGAGACCTGCTCCGCAAGTTCGTAGTTGGCGCTCACAATTGTCATTGCCTTGACGTATGTGGACAGCCAGACGACCGCGACGATCAATCGTCTCTTCGTCGGCGTGAGGCCTTCCCCCAGGCGAATAAGCTCCTCTTCCGCCTTAGCGGATGGAGCGTTGCTCGATCGGAGGTCAATTCCGAGCTCCCGCAGCACAGCCTCGGCCTCGCGCACGACCTGCATGACTTCAGCAAGATCGGGGTGATCCGGAAGCAGGTCGAAGTCAGGGCTGACCGTCTGGATCGCGTCGATCGCATAGATGAGGGCGGACGTGTCCGTGGCCTGAGTCAGGGCGCTCTCCGCCGCGTCGGCGGCCTTAGCTGCGAGCGCAAGATGGCTTGTCCCCGCGAGGTTGACTGCGCCCTGTGCGTAACCACCCCCGACAGTCAGCGTGCTCTCGGCCGACAGCGTGACGGCTTGCCGAAGAACGCCGACCGCCGCGGCGGCGTCACGCGCGACATCACTAGTCGAGCGAAGTTCGGCCAGGACGGCTGCTGGGGGTGTGCCTGCGCGGGCCTGGTCGACTTCTGCCCGGAGTTGTTGTGCTACCCGCAGCATCTCGCGGAGGTCGTCGGGCAGGTCGTCCATAGCTCTCGGTCTCGTTGCTACACGGCTGCTACATATCCGACCGGTCCAACGGGTGCGAGATCAACCGCACAACGTCTGACCTGGTCGGGGTGGCGGGATTCGAACCCACGGCCCCTCGCTCCCAAAGCGAGTGCGCTACCAAGCTGCGCCACACCCCGTCGAGGATGAGTGTATGCGCTGCCTGCCCGGCCGTGTCGATCGAGGTCGATCCAGTGCGTTCAGCTGAACGTGCCGGGCCGACGAACTGCGTTCCGCTGAACGCTTGCGGTCGCGGAACCGCGTTCCGCTGAACACGCCAGGCCGGCCAAGCGTGTTCAGCGGAACGCGGTTGTTCGCTGCCTGCGGCCCAACAGCGCATCCGCTCCAAGCGGAGAGCCCGGGTCGATCTTCAACGCCGTCATGGTTCGGGTGAGCATCAGGTAGTGCCCGCGACCAGGCGCAACTCGACGATCTCGCGGTCGGACAGGTGTGCGGCGAGGGCGGCGTGCAGCGTGTCGTCCACTTCATCGGCGACGAACGCGAACGCGGTCTCCGCGTGCGCCAGCGGCGTGATCACGTTCAGCGGGAGCCCTTGCCCAGCGCCTCGGCAACCGCTGGCGGGGCATCGGCGGCGGTCAGGTCGGGAGTCGGGCCATACCCGGGGACCCTACTGCTCGTCCACCGGCTCCGCCGCGCCCGCGACGTCTGGCAGCGGCCGGCATGCTGCCGTGAGGTGCATTTCACCGTCCGGTCAGTGCATCGAAGCACTGATCCAGTTGGCTTGGCCGGGTTGGGACCCAGACTATGGAGAGCACATCTAGTGCCCGACCTGTTCAGCCCCTACACGCCCAAGGGTGTGACCCTGCGCCACCGCATCGCATGTCCCCGATGACCGTGTACAGCCGGTCGATGACAAGATGAACGACTATCACCTGATGTACCTCGGCGCCCGCGCCGCCGCTGGCTCGGCCTGGTGATCCCCGAGCACGCACCCAGCATCGGCTGGCCCGAGATCGAGGGCGATGACTTCGGCCCGGGCCAGGTTGCCGGACTGGAGCGCTCTGGAGGAATCGGCCTGAGCCTGACGAATCGCCTGAGCCGGAGCCGCTGAGGCGCCATGCCAGTGATCGCGGTGCCGGCAGGTTGGGTTACGCTGGAGGGACCGCCGGGAGGCGGTACGCGGGCGTAGCTCAATGGCAGAGTCCCAGTCTTCCAAACTGGCTACGCGGGTTCGATTCCCGTCGCCCGCTCTGGGTTTGACCAGCAGATTCGTGAGCCTTGGCCGATCATGGTCACGTCACATGGGATCAAATGTCGTCGGCGTGGACGCGGACTCGACCGGGCTGTTCTCGAAACGGACCGCCGCGATCACCCCGGCGGTGTTGGAGCAGGGTGCCGGGGAGCCGGCGGTGTTCTCCGAACGCGACATCCTCACCCGCGCTGTGGCTGTGGTCGCCGAGCGGGGGCAGTCCTGGACGCGGTCGAACCTGCTGCGCGCGGTCTCTGACGTTCTCCCGGCGAATCTGGCGATCGCCCCGGAGGAGGTGGCGGGGTTTATGGAGGAGATGGCCGACAAGGCCGAAGCCCTCGCGCGGCACCTCAACCCGGTCGCCGGCCCGGACGGGTTGGAGGACCGCTACTACCGGGCGGATGGGTCGAGTGTGTTCGTCAAACCCGGCGCCGAACGGTTCGCCACCGACGAGCAGCTGCTCGGGGAGGCGGAGCTGCAGGCGGCCGCGGTCCGACGCGGAGCCCCGGCCCGGACGGCTGAGGAGGCGGCAGAGGTGATCGCGCGGTTCGCCCGCAACGGGCGAGTCTTGTCTGATGACCAGGCGGCCGCGGTGGCGGGCATTCTCACCTCGGGTGCGGCGGTGGAGGTGATTGCCGCGCCGGCCGGCACCGGGAAGTCCTTCGTGATCGGCACCCTCGCCGAGGCGTGGCCCGCCACCGCAGCGCCGACGCC
>JALYVZ010000436.1 GCA_030852965.1 Actinomycetota bacterium
GCTGCACGTGAAAGGTGCTCCTCGGTATGGGTGATCTGCGTCCTCAACAACCGCATTATCCCAGCTCAGGGGCACTTTTCGCTATCACGACACACGAATTTCAAGATCGCGGTGAATTCCCAGGGCTAGGCGCCTTCCCGATAGTCTGATGCGCTACCGCCAGTGGGAGGGCTACTCGGCCCGTTGCCGCTCGTGTTGGATCTGGTCGTGGCGGGAGCGCGGAGCGGCGCGCAGGTGGATGCGTTCGCCCTGGCGGCCGAAGAGGTTCAGGATCTCGACCGGGCTGTCGCCAGCCGGCCCGAACCAGTGCGGCAGGCGGGTGTCGAACTCGGCGGCTTCGCCTGGGCCCATGATCAGATCGTGATCGGCCAGGACGAGTCGCAGGCGCCCGGACAGGACGTAGAGCCACTCGTAACCCTCGTGGGTGACCAGGTCCGGTTCGTTCTGGTCGGCGGGATGATCGAATTCCAGGCTTGCAGCGGCCCGGGCTGGCGGGTCAACGGGATCACGGTGCGGCCATTGCGCAGGCGGGGGGTCACGTGCACTCGAGGGTCGCCGACTTCGGGGGCGCCGACCAGTTCGTCGAGGGGCACCTGGTGGGCCTGGTCGATCGGGAGCAGGAGCTCCAGGCTGGGGCGGCGCTGGCCGGACTCCAGGCGGGACAGGGTGCTTGTGGAGATGCCGGTGGCCTGGGCCAGCGCGGCCAGGGTCACGCCGCGCCCGGTGCGCAGGCGTTTGAGGCGAGGGCCGACCTCGATGAGCGTTTGGGCGATGGCGGGTGAGTGTCCCACACCGCCCATTGCACCGCGTTGTCCCGAAAACAGCAACAAAGCTTGCCTCTTCTGAGTTGAGGCTCGCAGTCTGGGGTGGAGGCAACCCGAATGAACGAACAGGAGGGCAACACGATGACCATCCACCAGGGAGTCCACCCCGACCAGACCACGAACGACACCCCGCCGCCACACAACCGAGTCCACCACGTGCGGGCCGGTGAGCTCGACGGCAACGCCGCCATCAGCGGCACCCTGGTTGGCTCGCGGGCACTGTGGATGGGTGAGGTGCACAACGGGCCGTTGACCACGACGGGCAACCACCATCACGGCGCGTCGGAGGCCGCGGTCTACGTGGTCAGCGGGCATCCGGTGTTCGTCTTCCACGACGGCACCGACGAGGTACGGATCTGCACCGGCCCGGGCGACTTCGTGTACGTCCCCCCGTTCGTGCCGCACCGCGAAGAGAACCCCGACCCGCACGACCCCGCCGTCATGGTGATCGCACGAAGCACCCAAGAGCCGATCTTGGTCGAGCTGCCCGAGCTGTATGCAGGAAACTCCCAGGCGGTTGCCGAACGGGTCGATGGCGTAGATCGTCCGGAGTAGCCGGGGCGTGGGTGGGGTGAAGTAGACGACAAACACCGACCGCGTTGGTCACCGAGGACGGCAGCTACCGGTCCGGTCCGACCGAGCCCGCGTACGTCGGATCCCCCTTGTTCGGCGTGAACGTGGCCGCCCCGGACGGATGGGGTCGCTGACTCTCTTGGGCCCAGGCCGCCAGCAGTTGAAGCGCTGCGTGGGAGGGGGAGCCTTCCTCGACTGTTCCGACCAGGCTTGGCGGAGCTCCGGGCTGGTGGCGGTGACCTCGTCGATCAGCGCCGCTGTCCGCGGATCGCCGGGGTGGCGTCCCGCGTCGAGACGCAGATAGGCGGCCACATCGCTGGCCTTGTCGCGCCAGTCGGCGTACAGGCTGCGCATTCCCTCGTCCAGGAACACCAGGCGGGCCAGGTTGCGCTGCCTCGGCGGCAGCGCACCGAAGTCGGTGACCAACGCGGCCGCGAGTGGGTTCCAGGCCAGGACGTCGGTGTTGCGGCCGACGATGTAGGAGGGCACCTCGGTCGAGTCCAACAGCCGCCGCAGCCCGGGCCGCACCTGCTGGGCCGCTGCGTCCGCGCGGTCGGATTGCGGCCATGGCCGGGCCAGCCGGTACAGGTGATCGCGTTCCACCGGGTCCAGGCGCAGCGCGCGCAGTCCGGGCTGCTGAGCGGCGCCCCGGGTGGCCGCCAGCTCCAACGCCAACGGGATCCCGTCCAGCCGCCAGCAGATCATGGCTACGGCGGGTGCGGTGTCCGCGTCGAGCGCGAACCCCGGCGCCGCCGCCACAGCGCGGGCAACGAACAGCCGCACCGCGCTGAGCTCCCGCACCGACGCGAGTACATCCTCGGCAGCACTGCCCGGCCGGAGGTTGGCCGTTCCGGGGACCTCCAGCGGTGGCACGGCCCAGATCACCTCGCCGGCCAGCCCGAGCGGTTCCTGGCTGGTGGCCAGGATCCGCAGAGCCGGCACCGCGCTCAACAACCGCGCGGCCAGCGCTGCGACCGGCCCGATCAGCTGCTCGCAGTTGTCCAGGACGAGCAGGATCTCCTTGGCGCGCAGTGCGTCGGCGAGGCGGTCGGCAAGTGTGCCACGGGTGGCAGCCGCTCGCACCGCCCGCTGGACTCAACGGCGCCGAGCGACGAGGTACCCTGCGGTTGTTCCCCGTCCGGGTCGGCGGGACGGCCGGCCCGGAAGACGATGCGAAAGCCTGCATCGGTGACCTGGTGCGCCATCTCCTCCGGTGAGAGCCAGTAGATGTCGAACTCGACGCCAACGGTGCGACCGCCGCGTCGAACCTGGTCGTCACCTGCCTTGAAGGCCGTGGCGAAGTAACCGCCCGGCCGGACGACCCGCGTGAGTCAGGGCAGTACGACCGCGCCGGCACCGTGCAGTGGACGTGAACCAATGGGCTACAACAGCGTGCGACGGCGGCCAGCTCCCCGGCTGCGGGCGGTACGCTGCCTACGTGGCCAACCTCCCTGACCTTGAAGCCCGGCTGGCCGCGGTGGAGGCCCGCCTCGAGGAGGTGGCCGCTGACGCGGCGGCCGCGCGGCACCTGGCCGCCGCCCGTGACCGCGATCTGTCCGACCTCACG
>JALYVZ010000437.1 GCA_030852965.1 Actinomycetota bacterium
GCACTGCACCCCCGCACGCTGCAACCGGCGAGCACCAACGGGCTCGACACCGTGGAGCTGCTGCGCGACGCGGCCCGCCAGCGGCGCAGCGTGTGGATCGGTTACATCAACTCGCTCGGGGTAGCCAGCCGGCGGATCGTCGAACCGGTCAGTGTGGGCGGCGGCGTCCTGGAAGGCTACGACCGCGCCCAGGGTGACCTGCGCCGCTTCATGCTGCACCGGATCACCTCGGCCGCCGTCCTGGACGCCCCTGCCGGATCTGAGTAGGTACGGACGGACGCTCTGGTCGGCTGTGGGCTATCCAGCGACGTACCGTCCGAGGCTGGTCGGTGACGTGCGGACACCGTTGCCGGCAGCCCGTCTACCCGCGCTACCTGGCGCGGGCCATCCAGAACTGCATGGCGTGCTCGACCAGGCCGATGAGGATCTTCTTGGTCGACTCCCGGCTACGGGCATCGCAGGTGACCATGGGGATCGACGGGTCGATCGCCATGGCTTCCCGCACGTCCTCGATGCGGTGCATCAAGTCCCCGTCGAAGCAGTTCAACGCCACCAGGTAGGGCAGCCCGCGGTCCTCGAAGAAGTCGACCGCCGCGAAGGAGTCACCCAGGCGGCGGGTGTCCACCAGCACCACCGCCCCGATCGCACCGCGCACCAGGTCGTCCCACATGAACCAGAACCGGTGCTGGCCAGGGGTACCGAACAGGTACAGGATCAGGTCGGAGTCCAGTGACAACCGACCGAAGTCCATGGCAACGGTGGTGGTGTTCTTGTTCGGCGTCGCGCTGAGGTCGTCGACCCCGACGCTGGCCTCGGTCATCACTGCTTCGGTGGTCAACGGAACGATCTCGGAGACCGAACCCACGAACGTCGTCTTGCCCGCGCCGAACCCACCCGCCACCACGATCTTGGCGGAGGTGGTCGCTGAGGCCGCGACTGTTCCGGACGACCTATAGCCGGCGGAGTCCACTGAGCACCCTTTCCATCAACGCGAGGTCTGGCACATCCCCGTTGGCACTGGCCGACTGATGCACCGCGACGAGGCCGAGCCCCGCCATGTCCCCGACCAATACCTTCGCCACGCCCAGTGGCACCTTCAGCAACGCGGCAACCTCGGCGACCGAGCGGGCCTGCTGACACAGCTCGGCCACCGCCCGGTGCTCCACCTGCAACAGCGCCACCTGCTCCCGCCCGCGTGGGCTGGTGGTGACCAGCGTCTCGATCTCCAGCGCATATCCGGACCGGGTCCGGCCGCGGGTCCAGGCATACGGCCGCACGGACGTCGAGCCGCTGTCCCCCCCGGTGGGCTCGGCGCCCTGGAAGCCACCGCTCTGCAAGCCACCGCTCTGCAAGCCACCGCCCTGGAAGCCACCGACCCGCAAGCCACCGCCCTGGAAGCCGCCGCCCTCAAGGACGCCGTACCGCTCATCGGGGTGACCGCCATTCTGGTCGTCGACGTCCTGGACGGCGTCCGGCTGCTCCTCGGGCGCCCGATCACGACGGTGGCCCCAGCGGCGGCGCTTCGACTTTCGGCCGCTGTCGAAGCTGAAAGCGTTCATCACGTCGGCGAACGTCGGCTCGGGCCGACCCTCGCCATCCGGACCGGTTGTCATCGCCGCTCACCTCACCCTCATGATGGCGGTCACACAGAAGATCATCGTGGCTGGTCTAACGCACAATCGAGCCCTGCAGCTCCGCGCGCAGCTCCGGGGTCAGCAGCTGCCCGACCCGGTCGACCAACAACGTCATCTCGTAGCCGATGAGACCGATGTCGCAGGTTGGAGAGGCGAGGACGGACAGGCAGGACCCGTCACCGATCGACATCAACAACACGATGCCACGTTCCATCTCGACCACGGTCTGCACCACACCGCCGGCCTCGAAGCAACGCGCCGCACCCTGGGTGAGGCTGATCAGCCCCGACGACACGGCGGCGAGCTGGTCGGCACGATCGCGCGGAAGCCGTGCCGACGAGGTCAGCAACAGACCGTCGGTGGACACCACCACCGCGTGCGCCACCCCCGGCACCCGCTCGGCAAAGTTGTTGACCAACCACCCGAAACGGCCCGGTTGGTTGTCCGAACCGTTCACTACGCCTCCTCGCTGAGATCTTGGCTGGTGTCGGGCAGGTTGGCGGGGTCAGCACGGTGCCGGTGCTGGCGACCCTCCCGGACTCCTTGTTGGTAGCTGGCCAGACGACCGCGCACCTGGTCTGCGTTGCGGGTCGGCACCGAGATGCCTGCCGGCGCCTCGGCGTCGCTCGAGCTTGCGCCGCCGCCCGGGATGAGCTGCGAGCCCCGCCGACGTAACGGCAGGCCGGCCGAGGTGAGCTCGGCTGAGGGCACCTCGACGAACGGCTGCAGCGACTGCCCACCGGTGTTCCAGCCGTCGTCCTCGCCCCAACCCCCGGCGGGCTCGGGTGGCAGCGGTGGAGCCGGTACCTCGGGAGCCGGCACCAGTCGGGCTCCGTTCGCACCGGAGCCAGAGAGTGGGACTTCCCAGTTGTCCCGGAACCAGGCCGAAGCCAGCTCCTCGAAGATGGGCGACTCACCGGTCGGGTCCGACGGGGCCTGGGACGCCGGCAATGGCGCTTCCAGCGGTGGGATCGACGAGGAAGACCGTTCCAGCGGCTGTGACCGTTCCACCGGTGGCGGCGGACGCGAGTCCGACAACGGATGCCGCGGCTGCTGAGACCGCTCAGTCGGCGGCAGGGGTCGCGACGGGTACCCCACCGCGGGCTGGGACCGCGTGGCCTCGGAACGGCGCTGGTCGTCGGGGCTGTTCGGTTCCTGGGGACCGCGCGGCTCGTCGGACGTCCGCGGCGTACGCAGCGAAGACAGCCCGCCCGGAGACCGCAGCGCCCCCCCGCGCATCCCTAGCGGACCCGGTGCGTCAGGGGGCGCAACCCCGGAACCGTCCACTCCGGGCTCCCGGCGCTGCAGCGCCGGGGG
>JALYVZ010000438.1 GCA_030852965.1 Actinomycetota bacterium
AGGCGGTGAACAGCCGATTCAACTCGGCCAGGTCAGCGATCTGGGCCAGCCGATCGTCGGTGAGTTCGACGAGGAACTGATCGCGCACGGTTCGGAAGAACCGCTCAATTTTCCCCCGACCCTGCGGTTATCCGGCTAATGCAGTCGCCTGGTGGCGGCGGAAGCTGATCAGTGGGGATCAACCTGCGGTTTGTCGGGCTCGTCGGCGCAGGGCGCGGAGTTCTTCTTCGTGGCGGCGGACGTTGGTGGCGAGGGCGTCGAGGGTGTGGCGGAGTTGGTCGAGCTGGATCGCTAGTCCGCTGAGGGTGAGGGCTTCGCGCTGTTGTTGGCGGTGTTCTTCGACGAGGGCTCGGAGTTCGGGGTGTCGGTAGAGGGTGGAGCGGCCGATTCCGCTGCGTTCGGCGATCGCGGGGAAGCTGATGGGTGTGCCGTCGGCGGTGAGGTCGCGGCAGGCTTGCTCGATGCGTTGGGCCAGCGTGGGTGTCATGCGGGGTCGGCGTGGTTCATCAGCGCGTCCAGCCGGGCGATCAGCCGGTGGTGGCGTTCGGCTTCCTGGCCCCAGCCTCGGGCTTCGGCGTCGGCTGCCAGCGCGGCGGCGTCGGTGCGTTGGGTGGCCAGGATGGGCAGAAAACTGGCGTCGGTGCGTAGGTTGGGGCAGTGCTCGCAGATGTTGGCGTAGCTGCAGGCGCCTTGCGCGGCGGTGCGGAGGCAGTAGCCCGCGGCCAGGCGGGTTTTCAGGTGCGGCGCCTCGCGCCAGTCGTTCTCGGCCCCGTTTATCTGGACCAGTGGCAGCGTGGTGCGCTCGGGCAGGATCGGGCCGAGCCGGGACTTGGCCAGGGTGAGTGCTTTTTCGTAGTCGGCGCGCACGGTCGCGTCGAACAGGCGGCCGTAACGCAGGCTCATCTCGGCCGAGACATGCCCGAGCAAGGCCATCAGGGCTTGCAGGGACACCCCGGAGTTGACCAGCGCGGTCGCGTAGGTGTGTCGGAGCTGATGTGGGGTCGCGGTGGCCAGCCCGGCCGCGGTGGCGGCGCGGGTGAGTTCGGTGCGCAGGGTGTCCGCGGAGACCGCCGTCCCTGATGGGTCAGCAGGAACTCGGCGAGTTTGCCGGTGCGCGGGTGCGGCAGTGGTCGCCCGGGTGAGCGGTGTTCGACGATGCGATCGACGATGTCGAGGGTTTCCTTGTCGATGGGCACCATCCGTTCGGTGTCCAGTTTCCCCAGCGGAACCTTCACCCAGGCCCCGGAGCCGGGTACTTCGTGCACGCAGTCCAGTTCGAGGTCGAGGAGTTCCCCGATGCGCATGCCGGTGGCGCGCAGCAGCAACAGCGCATCAGCGCGCATCCGGTTCGGTGAGGCGTGCAGCGCCTGGCTCAGGCGCCGGTCGGCATCCGGTGGCAGGTAGCGCGGCAACGCTCGGGGCAGCCGGGGAATGTCCCTCGGAAAGATCAGCTTCCGGGTCGGCGCCTCGGCCCAGCCCCACTCGATGATGTCGTCGATCATCCGGCCGACGGTGAGGATGCGGCTTCGTCGTTCCGAGGCCGACAACAAGGCGCCGGTATGGGGGTGGCGTGTCGTGGCCACCGCTGACAGGTAGGGCTCGATATGGCGCTGCCGGTCGAGCCCGGCCAACGAGGTCAGCGTCGGATCGGTGGTGGTGAGGAACCGAGCGAAGTGCGCTAACCGGCCGGTGATGTGCCCCATGGTGGAACGGGTGCGGGTGCCCGCGGCGCATTCGCAGTAGGCGACCAGCGAGCTGGCCAGGCCGTCGGTCACGGCCGCGAAATGCCTGTCCCAACCCCAGCGCAGATGCGCCGCGCGTCTGCTCGGGGTGGGCGAGACGGGGCCACCGAGGTGGTAGATGACCGTGCGGGTGGCCCGCAGCGCGGTGCGGTAGTGCTTGCACGATCGATGGTGCGCGGCCTCGCGGGCGGTGATCGCGGCGTCGAACTCGGCGATCTCGGTGTCGGTGATCTCGGTCAGGGTCAGACCGGTCTGGATCAGCAGCCGCATACCCACCTGGCTGGCCATCCCGGCCCGTCCTCGTTCGGAGAAGCCCAGTTCGGCCGCCGCGCCCAGGAAGCGTTCCAGCTCGCCCCCCAGCGGGCTGGTCGCCGCCTCGCGCAGCACAGCGGGCAGTTTGCGCTCGAGTAGGTAGTCATAGCCGGGTCGCAGATGCCCGGCCAACATCAGGTAGTTCACAAACGGGCGGGTCGCCGAGTTCGCCGACAGCCGCACCGCCAGCGGCTCGCCCGCCCAGGCCCGTGGATTCGGCCAGCGAGCCAGGAAACTTCGCGCGCCGCTGAGGAACGCGCTGTTACCCGCGCCCCGGTGGGCCAGGGCACTCAGGTAGTCCGCCAGCAGCCGCTCTGGCCCCGCCCCCAGCTCGGGGCTACTGGGCGCGTTGGCGAGCGCGGGCAGCATCGTAGGCGGCGCGCACGTGCGCCGGAGCGAGGTGAATGTAAGCGGCTGAGGAGTCCACGTGATCGTGGCCCATCAAGGCCTGCAGCACGGCCAGATCAACCCCGGCCTCGGCCAGCGCGGTGCCGAACGAGTGCCGCAACGCATGCGGATGCCCGGCCGGGACCCCGGCCTTGCCGCGGTGGTAACGAAAGATCGTGCGCAGTCCGGCCGGGGTCAACGGCTGTCCGCGATGCGGGCCCTTGGCGACCAGGAACAGCTGGCTGGCCTGGCTGTCCGGACGTTCGGCGAACAGGTAGGTCTGGATCAGCCCCGCGACGTCGGGATCGATAGGCACCCGGCGTTCCTTGTCGCCTTTGCCCACCACCCGCACCCAGCCGCGTGGGATGTCAACGTCACCGACGCTCAACCCGAGGACCTCCGCCGAACGCAGCCCGGAGAACAGCATCAGCCCCGCGATCGCCCGGTCCCGCTCGGTGCGCAGACTGCCGACCAGCGCGGTGATCTCCGCGCGATCCAGCCCGCGCGG
>JALYVZ010000439.1 GCA_030852965.1 Actinomycetota bacterium
CCTCGGCGGCGGCCTCAGCCTCCCGGGCCTGTTCTTCGGCGGCTCTGGCGAGGGAGTCGGCGTTGGCCTTGGCCACCCGCGCGCGCTGCAGGGAGTCCAACGCGGCCCGCTGGTCGGTGGCCAGCGCCTCGGTCAGCTCGGCGCGCCGGACCAGGTCGTCCGGGCCGGAGGCCTCGATCATCAGTCCCAGCGAGCCGGCGTCCACCCCCTGTAGGTAGGCCGCCGTGATGAACTCGTCCAGCTTCCGGTGGGCCTCCTCGATGGCCGCCGAGGCGGCCTCGGTCTCGGCCCGGGTGGTCAACACCCGCCGGGCCGCGGTGAGTGCGGCCGCCTGGGCGTTCTGCTGGTCGACCAGCGCGTGATTGGCGTCTTCCTCGCGGGCCTGCAGCTTCATGCCGAGCTGCTCGGCCTTGGCCTGCACCTCGGTGAGCTGCCCGGAGAGCCGACCGACGTCACCGGCTTTGCCCGCGATGTCCTTCTTGCTCTGGTCGAGCTGCTGCTCGCTGGGGTTCGGTGGCGGGGTGGGCGGCGGCGCGGGCTCCGCGTGCCCGACCCCTGATCCGGCGAGCAGAGTTCCGATCAGCAGCACCGCCACCACCGCGGCGCGCCGGGCCCGCAGCTGCACCGAACGCACGACCCACCCTCCACACGTCCGTGACCCTCAGACGCGCAGACACTCTCACCCTTCGCACCGAAAACCCGGCATTGACACCACGTGTCCCACAGATGCCACCGCTTGGGCGACGGCCCGACTGACCGGGTGAGCACCGAACGTGGCCGGGCCGGATGGGCACGAACGACCGGGTGCGGCCCGAACGTCTCCGGTCAGCCGACCTGCCGGTCCCGACCGGCCCAGTACGGCTCGCGCAGCTTGAACTTCTGGATCTTCCCGGTCGCGGTGCGCGGAATGGACTCCCGCAGCTCCACCGAGGTGGGCGCCTTGTAGCCGGCCAGCCGCTGCTTGCAGTGCGCGATCACGTCGGCCTCGCTGATCGAGGCGCCCTCGACGGGTACCACCAGCGCCTTGATCGTCTCGCCCCACTTCTCGCTGGGCACTCCGATCACCGCTACCTCGGCCACCGCGGGGTGGCTGAAGATGCAGTCCTCCACCTCGATCGACGACACGTTCTCCCCGCCGGTGATGATCACATCCTTCCTCCGGTCGGAGATTGTGAGATGACCCTCGTCGTCCATCGTCCCGCCATCGCCGGTGTGGAACCAGCCGTCCTCCAGTGCCTCGGTGGTGGCGTCCGGATTGTTCCAGTAGCCGCCCATCACCACGTTGGAGCGGGCCAGCACCTCGCCGCTGGTCGAGAGGTCCAGCCGCACCCCCAGCGCCGGCCCGCCGGCCCGACTGAGCTTGCGCGCCCGCTCCTCGGATGGCAGCTCCTCGTCACCCGGGCGGGTGCGGTTGAACGTCAACAGCGGGGAGGTCTCGGTCAGTCCGTAGATCTGCAGGAACTCCCAACCCAGCTCCTCGTCGATGCGCTGGATCGTGCGGCTGGGCGGCGGTGCACCGGCGCACACCACCCGCACCCGACCGCGCCCGGGAATCTCGCCGTCCCAGTTCTTGGCGGCGTCCAACACCGAGGCCACCACGGCCGGCGCCGCGCAGAGCATGGTCACCCCGTGGTGGTCGATCCGGCGCAGGATCTCGGTGCCGTCGATCTTGCGGATGACGACCTGGCGGGCGCCCAGGCCGGCCATGGTGTAGAGCATCCCCCAGCCGTTGCAGTGGAACATCGGCAGCGTGTGCAGGTACACGTCACGCTCCCAGGCCCGGGTGTGCATGCCGAACGTCACCGCGTTCACCCAGATGTTGCGGTGGGTGAGCTGCACACCCTTGGGGCTGGCCGTGGTGCCCGAGGTGTAGTTGATGGTCGCGGTGGCGTTCTCGTCCGGCGCCGACCAGGGCCGGGGCTCGGTGTCGAAACGCATCAGCGCCTCGGTCTCGGCGCCTAGGACGAGGCGGTGCCGGGCCGTCACCGAGGCCAGCTCCTCGTCCAGCTCTGGGTCGACGAGCAGCACGGACGCGCCGCAGTGCTTGACAATGAACCGCACCTCGTCCGGCCGCAGCCGGAAGTTGACCGGCACGCAGATCCGACCGCTGGCCGGCACCGCGTGCAGCAGCTCCAGCAGCCGCGCGGAGTTGTGGCTGACCACCGCGACCCGCTCGCCCTCGGCGATGCCCAGCGCATCCAACCCGGCCTGCCAGGCCCTGGCCCGGCGCCCCAGCTCGCCGTAGGTGGTGATCGGGACGACCGCGGCCGGCTGGTCGGGCTCGTCGATCACCGCGGTGGCATAGGCGAACACCGACTCGGCCCGAGCCAGGAAGTCGGCGACGGTCAGCGGCACCTGCATGGCGGCTACACCTTTCGGAAACTGAGAACCTTGCGGTGAGCCTAACCAGCTCCGACAAGATCTGGGAGGACCTCCGCGAGCCGCCCCCTGAGCACGGCCCAGGTCGACGGGACGCAACGGGCTTGGTTGGTGGACACCCCCACCTCCGGGGCCGGCTGGTCCCTCATGATCTGGCACGGGTATTCACGGCGGCACACTGCTGGGTAGGCGACCGGTCGCGTCGATGACGACGGTGAGTCGGGCGGTCGGGGTGCCGAGCCACAGGTCGTGCTGGCCATTGGGCCGGACGGTGATCCCGAGTCGCTCCCATCCTGGCTCGCCGCATGTGGTCCAGCGTTGGTGAGCGGCTTCGACTGCCAACCACAGTCGTCGGGGGCCGCCTTCTCGGACCGTCCGCTCACCGGCGTCGTCGGCCGGGTCGATTTCGCACCAGGCTCCGTCGGCGGCGGTGAAGCGGGTAGTCGCTAGAGGGCTGTGGCCGACGAAGTCGGCATGATCGAGTCAAGTTTGTGTTCAGGCGGCGAGTCCGGCTTCCTGGGTGAGTTGGTCGAGGGCGTGTTGGTAGTTGCGGGCGGCGGTGCGCAGCCC
>JALYVZ010000440.1 GCA_030852965.1 Actinomycetota bacterium
GGCTGCTGCGCTGGGCTGGCGGCCGGCGCCGGCCGGGCTCGGCTGGGCGCTGCTGCTGGTGGCGCTGGGCTGCGCCGCGTTCGGGGCGTTGGGGATCCTGCTTGGTGGCACGCTGCGCGCAGAGGTCGTACTTGCGGTGGCCAACATCGTGTGGTTCGCGCTGGTGTTCGGTGGCGGGATCGTGCTGTCGGTCGCTCAGTTGCCCGGCGGGCTGGCCTCGGTGGCCCCATGGCTGCCGTCCGGAGCACTCGCCGAGGGGCTGCGGACCGCGCTGATGGACGGCCGGTTCCCGGGTGCGCACCCGATGCTGGTGCTGCTCTGCTGGGCGCTGGCCGCAGCGGCGGTCGCGGCCCGAACGGTCCGCCTCCGCTGAGCCGCCCGGGTCGCCGCCGACGGCACCCGCTGACGTCCTCGCACACTCACCAGCGTCCTCGCGCAAGCCGTAACGTGTGGTTGGAAGGCAGACTGTGTGCGAGGTCCGGCGGCGGCCCAAGCCGAAGCGCTGAGGCCGCCACCTACGATGGTTCGGTGCTGAGTCCTTCCGTGCGCAGGAGTCCGCCGGCTGTACCGGTTCGGCTGATGCGCGCGCTCGCGGTCGCCGCGGTGGTGACGCAGGCGGGTATCGCGGTGACGGGCTCGGTGGTCCGGGTGACCGGCTCCGGCCTGGGCTGCCCGGACTGGCCGACCTGCTTCCCCGGCAGCCTGGTTCCGGATCCGCACCAGGACGTCGCATGGGTGCACCAGTGGGTTGAGTTCGGCAACCGGCTGCTCGTCGGTGTGGTCAGCGCTGTCGCCATCGCGTGTCTGGTCGCCGCGCTGACCACCCGGCCTAGACGGCGGCGACTGATCCTGCTGGCCGCGGCGATGCCGGCCGGGGTGCTCGCGCAGGCCGTGATCGGCGGGATCACGGTGCTGCTCGGGCTGGCCTGGTGGACGGTGTCGGTGCACTTCCTGGTGTCCATGGTGCTGGTGTGGCTGGCGGTTCTCCTGGTGCAGGCCAGTGGTGAGCCGGACAGCGTGAGTCCGCCCCCGCCCGATCGACCGGCGCCGGCCGCCCGATCGGTGCGAGCCCTGGACACTCTGAGCACGGTGGTCCTGGCCGCGCTGCTGGCCGCCGGCACCATGGTCACCGCCGCCGGCCCGCATGCCGGTGATCCGGCCACCCCGCGACTGGGGCTGCGGGTGCCGTTGCTGGCCCAGGTGCACGCCGGACTGCTGGTCGGCTACCTCAGCTTGCTGATCGTGCTGGGTGTCGCGCTTCGTGCGGCGGTCGCCCCGCCGGCCACGGCGCGTCGCCATCGGCTGCTCGTCGCGGCCGTGGTGACGCAGGGTGCTCTCGGCGCCACCCAGTACGCCCTGGGCGTTCCCGAGACGCTGGTGTCCCTGCACGTGCTCGGTGCCTGCCTGGTCACCGCCGCCGCCGCGGGACTCTGGACCTCGACCTCGGCATCGCGTGACGGACGTGTCGCCGGGCGCTGATCGGCGCCAGTACGCTGTGCCCGGACTGGACGTGTCAACCTTCCAGAGCCGCTCCAGATCAAGCTGAGGCGGTCATCTCCGGGTGCGCAGACGGCTCGGGGTGTACCCACAGGACCCGCGCGGTGACGTCTGGTCGGTGGGCGAATTCGATCAACGCACCTTCCGGCAACCCCGCGCTGATCTGGAGCCCACGATCCACCCCGACGATCTCGGCGCGGTCCTCGAACGCCAGTCCCCACGCGGCGATCCTGCTGTCCACCCGGTCGGCGTAGTCCTGGGACCACGGCGAACATGCGCGGCGCGAACGCCGCGACCATGTCCTCGACGAGCCGCTGGTACTCCGCTCGGCCGAACAACGGAGCCGGCACGGCCGGAGTCGAGCCCGGCGGTTCACCGAGATCGTGTCCGTGGTGCGCCACTGGCAGCTCGCCGCCGCGCTGAGGCAGCTCCGGGAGCAGGCCGAGCTCACCCAGGCGCAGGCGATCGAGCTGCTGCGGACCGGCCCTGAGCACTGGTAGCGCTCCAAGCTGTCCAGGGTGGAGAACCGCGAGCACCACCTCAAGCCGCGTGAGGTCGAGCAGTTGCTCGGCGCCTACCGGGTCACCGACGCCACGACCCGGGACGAGCTGGTCGCCCTGGCCGCCCGTCCCCGGGAGCGCACCTGGTGGGAGGGGCTCGGCACGATCCTGCCCGGAAAGCTCCAGCCGCTGCTGAGCCTGGAGGCCGGGCTGGTCGGCATGCGCGACTTCCAGGGCCAGCTCGTGAACGGCCTGCCGCAGACCGCCGACTACGCCCGAGCCCTGGTCACCTCGATCCACCCGGGCCGGTTCGACCCCGGCGAGCTGGAGCGCCGGGTCGCGGCCCGGATGGCCCGCCAGCACATCCTGGCCAAGAGCGACCCGCCCGCGCTGCACTTCATCCTGGACGAGACGATCCTGCACCGGCTGATCGGCGACCGAATCGTGATGCACGACCAGCTCCGCAAGCTGCTCGCCGTCGCCGAACGGCCGAACGTCACGCTCCGGGTGCTGCCCCGCGACGTCGGCGGCGCCCCGGCCCCTCGACGTGCTCAGCGAGGCCATGAGACGCTATGCGTGAAAGATCCGATTGACGGAGGCACCGATGGACCACCTCCCCTCCCTGAGCTGGCGCACCAGCAGCTTCACTGAGGATGAAGGCGCCAACGACGGCACCTGCGTGCAGGCCGCCGCGCTGCCCGACGGCCGGGTCGCCGTCCGCAACAGCAACCACCCCGAGGCCGGCACAGTGATCTTCACCCGGCCCGAGAT
Source organism: Actinomycetota bacterium (assembly GCA_030852965.1). Classification (GTDB taxonomy): domain Bacteria; phylum Actinomycetota; class Actinomycetes; order Mycobacteriales; family Pseudonocardiaceae; genus Pseudonocardia. Next base: position 2,769 of record JALYVZ010000440.1, read on the forward strand.
GGACGCCTGGGTCAAGGGCGTCAAGGCCGGCGAGTTCGACGACCTGACCTGACCCGTCGTCGCGCGCGGGCTCAGCCGGCGATCCGGCACCGGAATGCCGGGAACACCGACAGCTCGATGGGGCCGGCACCCTACTTCCGGCGCAACGCCGCCACGATCG
>JALYVZ010000132.1 GCA_030852965.1 Actinomycetota bacterium
TGCCGATGGCGGTGGCCGACGCCCTGGTCGAGCCGCACCTGGCCGCGCTGGTGGCCGCCACCCTGGCGGTGGAGTCGGTGTCCGCGCGGGTGCTCTGGGGCAACGCCGGGTCGGCGCTGGCGGCAGCCGGCCGGCTCGTCGCGCAAGCCCGACCGCGGGCGGCCGAGCGGGCGTTGGGGATCGTCGAGGCGGTGCTCGACACCGGGTCGATGGTCGGCACCGGGTGGTTCGAGCCGGGTTGGTCGTTCCGGCGTCGGTCCTGTTGCCTGTACTACCGAATCCCTGGGGGAGGTGTCTGCGGCGACTGTGTGCTGGGGACGCAGTGGTGCGATCCCAGGACGTCGTAGTGGGACGCAAAGCTCCACCGGCCGGACCGGGGACTAGAGTGGCCGGCAGACCCCGTACGAGGGTCGAGCCCAGGCACCGTGACCAGGCTGGCCGCCCTCTTCAGATCAGGCGACCTCGGTCGAGGCGCCGGCTCTGCCGACAGACCACCAGCCAGATCATCCCACCAGATGTTGCCGCTAGGAGATCACGTGAAGAGCACCGTCGAGCAGCTCAGCCCGACGCGCGTCCGGATCATCGTCGAGGTGCCCTTCGACGAGCTCAAGCCGAACTTCGACCGCGCCTACCGCAAGCTCGCCCAGCAGGTCAAGATCCCGGGATTCCGGCCGGGCAAGGCGCCGGCCCGCGTCCTGGAGAACCGGCTGGGGCGGGGTGTGGTGCTCGACGAGGTGGTCAACGAGGCGATCCAGACCAAGTACAGCGAGGCGGTGTCGACCGAGCAGGTGCGCCCGCTGAGCCGCCCGGACATTGAGGTCACCCAGATCGAGGACGGCGTGTCGCTGGCTTTCACCGCCGAGGTGGACGTCCGGCCGGAGTTCACCCTGCCGGACCCCGCCGGCATTGAGGTGACGGTGGACGCTGTCGAGGTGACCGACGACGACGTCACCGAGCAGTTGGACGGCCTGCGGATCCGGTTCGGCACCCTGACCGACGTGGATCGACCGGCCGCCCATGACGACTACGTGGTGATCAACCTGTCCGCCACGGTGGACAGCCAGGAGGTCCCGGAGGCTGACACCACCGGGCTGTCCTACCAGATCGGCTCCGGCGGCCTGCTCGAGGGAATCGACGAGGCGTTGACTGGGCTGTCGGCCGGCGAGTCCGCCACCTTCACCGCCACCCTGGTCTCCGGTACGTTCGTCGACCGGGAGGCCGACGTGCTCGCCGCGGTGACCGCGGTCAAGCACCGCGAGCTGCCCGTAGCCGACGACGAGTTCGCCCAGCTGGCTAGCGAGTTCGACACCTTTGAGGAGCTGACCGCCGACCTGCGGACGCGGGTGGACAAGGCCAAGCGAGGGCTGCAGGCCACCCAGGCCAGGGACAAAGTGCTGGACGAGCTCCTCGAACGCACCGAGATCCCGCTGCCGGACAGTGTGCTGGGCGCCGAGGTCGACGTGCGCCAGCACGACGCCATCCACGCGTTCGACCACGACGAGGAACGGTTCGCCCAGTGGCTGGCCGAGCAGGGCAAGAGCCGTGCGGAGTTCGACGCCTCGGCCCGCGAGGAAGCTGAGCGATCGGTCAAGACGCAGCTGCTGCTCGATGCGGTCGCCGACGCCGAGAAGGTCGTCGTCAGCGACGTGGAGCTGACCCAGCAGATCATCGCCCAGGCGCAGCGCTACGAACTCCCTCCACAGGAGTTCCTGCAGCAGGCCCAGCAGTCCGGCCAGCTCGGCGTGGTGTACGCCGACGTGCGCCGCGGCAAGGCGCTGGTCACGGCGGTCCGCCTGGCGACGGTCACCGACGAGTCAGGTAACGCGATCGACCTCACCGAGTTCCTCGGAGAGCCCGACGCTGGGCCCGGCGTCGAAACGGTCGAGCCCGACGCTGAACCAGGCGCCGAAACGGCTGAGGCCGGCGAGATCGAGGCGGGCGACGATACCGAGACCAGCGACGAGATCGAGGCGGGCGACAGCACGGCGGCCGCTGGGCAGGCTGCCGTACCGGAGCCGGAGCCGACGGCGGCTGTGGAGGCCAGGGCCTGACGATCGCGCGCGCTTCGGCGTGTGCTGTAAGCGAACGCCTCGGCCAGGACGGCATGATCCCCACCGACCTTGGCTAGGGTCGGTGGTGGACCTCAGGGCTGATTGCTTCGGCCCAGGTTGCTGCGGCGTTGAGACGGCAGCGGATCGAGCGGATACGAACAGAGAGCAGGCAGACGTGACGCAGTACCCATCCACTCCGGGCGTGGGTCCGGTGATGCGATCAGCGCCGTCGACGATGACGCTCGGCGACTCGGTCTACGAGCGGCTGCTCCTGCAGCGCATCATCGTCCTCGGCCAGCAGGTCGACGACGAGATCGCGAACCGGATCGTGGCCCAGCTGTTGCTGCTGTCCGCCGAGGACCCGACCGCCGATATCCGGCTCTACATCAACTCCCCAGGTGGTTCGGTGATGGCTGGCATGGCCATCTACGACACCATGCAGTACATCGAACCCGACGTGGCCACCTACGCCATGGGGCTGGCGGCGTCGATGGGGCAGTTTCTGCTCTCTTCCGGAGCCAGGGGCAAGCGGTTCGCACTGCCGCACGCGCAGATCCTGATGCACCAGCCGTCGGGGGGTGTGAGTGGGACCGAGTCGGACATCGTGATCCAGGCCGAGCAGTCCCGCCGACACAAGAAGGTGATGGGTGAGCTGATCGCCGAACAGACCGGGCAGACCGTGGAGCGGGTAACCGCCGACTCCGACCGCGACCGCTGGTTCACCGCCCAGGGGGCGTTGGAGTACGGCTTCATCGACCACGTGGTGTCCCGCGCGAGCCACACGGCCAACGGTCAGTAGAGGAGAAGCCCGTGTCCAATTTCCAGCCGAGCCACCCAGACCCGAACCAACTCCAGTCCCGTTACGTGCTGCCCTCGTTCATTGAGCGCACCAGCTACGGGGTCAAGGAGTCCAACCCGTACAACAAGCTCTTCGAGGAGCGGATCATCTTCCTCGGAGTGCAGATCGACGACGCCTCGGCGAACGACGTGATGGCCCAGCTGCTGGTGCTGGAGTCGACCGACCCGGATCGGGACATCACCATCTACATCAACTCGCCCGGTGGTTCGTTCACCTCGCTGATGGCGATCTACGATACCATGCAGTATATCCGTCCGGATATTCAGACGGTGTGTCTTGGGCAGGCGGCCTCGGCGGCGGCGGTACTGCTGGCGGCCGGTACGCCGGGTAAGCGCATGGCGGTCACCAACGCCCGGATCCTGATCCACCAGCCGGCGTTCGAGGGTGTCTACGGTCAGGTGTCGGATCTGGAGATCCAAGCCGCCGAGATCTCTCGCATGCGACGGTTGCTGGAAACCACACTCGCCCGGCACACTGGTCGCGATGAGGACCTGGTTCGTGCGGACATCGAACGCGACAAGATCCTCACCGCCGGAGAGGCCAAGGAGTACGGCATCGTCGACGAGATCATCCAGAGCCGCAAGCTGTCCGTCGTGGGTAACTGACTCTCACCACGGTGCGGCCCGGGGTGGGCTGCGCGACACGCCGGTAGGGGTGTCCTGCGGCTGCCCCTCGCCGATTGGGAGCACGCTTGTGTTCCCCGCTCGGCGGTTTTGACGAGTACGGTCTTCGAAGGCGCGCCATCCGGGTTCGCCAGTTAGGACGTTAGGTACGCACTCATGGCACGCATCGGTGACGGCGGTGACCTGCTCAAGTGCTCCTTCTGCGGGAAGAGCCAGAAGCAGGTCAAGAAACTGATCGCCGGCCCTGGCGTGTACATCTGCGACGAGTGCATCGATCTGTGCAACGAGATCATTGAGGAAGAGCTCGCCGAAGCCGGTGAGGTCAAGCTCGACGAGCTGCCGAAGCCGGCCGAGATCCACGACTTCCTCGACCAGTACGTGATCGGCCAGAGCGACACCAAGCGCACCCTCTCGGTCGCGGTCTACAACCACTACAAGCGCATCCAGGCCGGCGACAAGGGCCGGGCCGGCGACAACGGCGACGGGGTGGAGTTGGCGAAGTCCAACATCCTGATGCTCGGTCCGACCGGCTGCGGCAAGACCTACCTCGCCCAGACCCTGGCCAAGCTGCTCAACGTGCCGTTCGCGATCGCCGACGCCACCGCGCTCACCGAGGCCGGCTACGTCGGTGAGGACGTCGAGAACATCCTGCTCAAGCTGATTCAGGCCGCCGACTACGACGTCAAGCGGGCCGAGACCGGCATCATCTACATCGATGAGGTCGACAAAATCGCCCGCAAGTCGGAGAACCCGTCGATCACCCGCGACGTCTCCGGCGAGGGTGTCCAGCAGGCCCTGCTGAAGATCCTGGAAGGCACCACCGCCTCGGTGCCGCCGCAGGGCGGGCGCAAGCACCCGCACCAGGAGTTCATCCAGATCGACACCACGAACGTGCTGTTCATCGTCGCCGGGGCGTTCGCCGGGCTGGAAAAGATCATCGGTGACCGGGCTGGCAAGCGCGGCATCGGTTTCGGCTCGGAGATCCGCTCGAAGAAGGACCTGGACTCCAGCGAGAGTTTCGGCGACGTGATGCCCGAGGATCTGATCAAGTTCGGACTGATTCCGGAGTTCATCGGCCGGCTGCCGGTGGTGGCGTCCGTGACGTCGCTTGACAAGGACGCTCTGGTGCGGATCCTCACCGAGCCGCGCAACGCTCTGGTCAAGCAGTACCGCAAGCTCTTCGAGATGGACGGCGTCGAGCTGGAGTTCTCTGACGACGCGCTGGATGCGGTGGCCGACCAGGCCATCCTGCGCGGTACCGGGGCGCGTGGGCTGCGAGCCATCATGGAAGAGGTCCTGCTGCCGGTGATGTACGACATCCCCAGCCGCGACGACGTAGCCAAGGTCCAAGTGACGGGCAAAACGGTCCGCGGAAACGTCAACCCCACGATCGTGCCCCGCCAACCAGCCCGCCGCGAACGCCGCGACCGCTCCGCCTAGCCCGATCGCCCGTTGGCGGCGTTCTCGGCGCCTCGCGTGCTGAGCACGCGTCGGCTCCTGCGGCCTTGCCAACCGGCGATCGGATCTAGGCGGTCCCGGCTAGTGCTCGATGCGGTGGGCTCCGGCGTAGACGTTCATCGAGTCGCCGCGTAGGAAGCCGACCAGGGTCACCCCGGCCTCGGCAGCGAGCGTGACTGCCAGCGATGACGGGGCCGACACCGCGGCCACGGCGGACACCCCGGCCATCACCGCTTTCTGCACGAGTTCGAAGGACACCCGCCCGGACAGCATCAGCACACAACCCGTCGCAGGTGTCCGCCCGTTCAGCAACGCCCAACCGAGCACCTTGTCCACCGCGTTGTGCCGCCCGACGTCCTCCCGAGCCACCAGCAGCTCACCCACGGCGGTGAAGAGCCCGGCGGCGTGCAGGCCGCCCGTGCGGTCGAACACCCGCTGCGCAGACCGCAGCCGTTCGGGCAACGCAAGCAGGATGCGCTGAGCCAGCCGCAGCGGATCGTGGGCCGGGGAGAACCGGGTGCGCAGCCGCACCGCGTCCAGCGACGCCTTGCCGCACACCCCACAGGAGGACGTGGTGTAGAAGTTGCGTTGGAGCGACGGGTCCGGTCGCCTCACGTCTGGACCGAGTGCCACGTCGAGCACGTTGTAGGTGTTGCGGCCCCGTTCGTCGAGCGAGTCGCAGTACCGCGCGCCGGCGACGTCGGGCACCGCGCCGATCACCCCCTCGGTGAGCAGGAACCCGTGCGCGAGCTCCACGTCGTGGCCGGGGGTGCGCATGGTCACCGCCAGCGGGTGGCCGTCCACCCGCAGCTCCAGCGGCTCCTCCACCGCGAGCTGGTCGGGGCCGCGCTCAGCGCCGTCGGCACTCAACCGCAGCACCGACGCATGCGTGCTCAGCCGCCCCATCCGCTCCTCCTTCACCGCGACACGATAGTGCACATGCAATGCGATTTCCGTTGCAACCTCGGCGGCCCGGGCATAGCTTCCCAGGGTTGTTCGTACCCGAGCCAATCGCGCCCAACGGGAGCAGCTCCATGGCCGCAGCTGGATTCCTCGACCGCTCGCGCATCGTCGCACCTTCGGGCTGGAGTCGCTGGCTCATCCCACCGGCCGCCCTATCCATCCACCTTGCGATCGGGCAGGCGTACGCCTGGAGTGTGTTCAAGGGTCCGCTGGCCGCGACCGTGCTCAAGGGCGACGCCTACGCCGGTACCCTGAGTGCGTTGCCGTTCACCCTGGGCATCGTCATGCTCGGGCTGTCGGCGGCGCTGTTCGGCACCGCCGTAGACCACCGCGGCCCCCGGTGGGCGATGCTGGTGGCCACCGTGTGCTTCTCCAGCGGGTTCCTGATCTCGGCGCTGGGTGTGAACATCGGGTGGTACTGGCTGGTGATCGTGGGTTACGGGTTCGTCGGTGGCATCGGGCTGGGCATCGGCTACATCTCGCCGGTGTCCACTTTGATCAGGTGGTTTCCGGATCGGCCGGGGATGGCCACCGGCATCGCCATCATGGGCTTCGGTGGTGGTGCGCTCATCGCCTCACCGTGGTCCACGACGATGCTCAAGGCGTTCGGCGCCACCGGCAGCGACCCACAGGCGAGCGGCATTGCGCAGACCTTCCTGGTGCACGGCGTGGTGTACGCAGTGTTCATGTCGATGGGTTGGCTGCTGATCCGGGTGCCGCGGCCGGACTGGCAACCCGCTGGCTGGGACCCCACCGGCACGCACCGGCGACCGCTGGAGCTCATCGGCAACGTGTCCGCGAAGAACGCGATCAAGACGCCACAGTTCTGGCTGCTGTGGGTGGTGCTGTGCTTCAACGTGACCGCCGGGATCGGGATCCTGGAGCGCGCCGCGCCGGTTTACCAGGACTTCTTCCGGGGCTCGGCGGCCGCGCCGGTGGTGGCGACCGCCGCCGCGGGATTCGTGGCCATCCTGTCGCTGGCGAACATGCTGGGCCGGATCATCTGGTCCTCCACGTCCGACCTGATCGGGCGCAAGAACGCCTACCGGACGTACCTCGGAGCAGGGGCGCTGCTGTACCTGGCGATCCTGCTGCTCGGGAACGGCAACAAGGTCGTCTTCCTGGTCTGCGCCATGCTGATCCTGTCGTTCTACGGTGCCGGGTTCGCGACCGTGCCGGCCTACCTGCGGGACCTGTTCGGAACCGTCGAGGTGGGCGCCATTCACGGCCGGCTGCTCACCGCGTGGTCGATGGCCGGGGTGCTCGGTCCGGTGATCGTGAACCTCATCGCCGACCGGCAGAAGTTGGCGGGGCGGTCCGGCCCGGACCTTTACCACCTCGCGTTCCAGATCATGATCGGGCTGCTGGTCGTCGGGTTCGTGTGCAACGAGCTGATCAAGCCCGTGGACAGCCGCTTCCACGAACCGGCCCAGCGCGATCTGGCCTCGGCCGGAAGGGAGTAGGCGATGTCCGCGCAGACCGAGGCACCATCAGGTGGGCGGGGAGCACTCACCGTGCTCGCCTGGTTGTGGGTGGCCGTGCCGTTCGGGTATGGAGGGTGGCAGTTGCTGATCAAGGTAGCGCAGCTGTTCAGTGGCTGAGCGGCTCACGACCAGTACCGTGACCGGCATGAGCACGATGTCGGACTGGATCGCGGACGTCTGCCGGGAGCTTGGCCTGGAGTTGGCCGACCTGGAGGCGACCACCACCCAGGTGCTGGGTCTCACCGCTGATGTGGCGCATGGGGTGGCCCGGCCGGCCGCGCCGGTGACCGCGTTCCTGGTCGGTTTGGCGGCCGGCGGTTCCGCGCGGCCAGACGAGACAGTGGCTGAGCTGGCCCACCGGTTGGGGGAGCGAGCCAAGGCCTGGCAGCACGAAAACCCGGAGCAGGTCGGATGACGCTTGTGGGGTTGGTGTTGCGTTCCGCTCGGGCGCTGCGTTTGGCGGCTCGTCCTCGGCTGCCCGGAGCGGCCGGACAGCGTCTCCAGACTGGACCCAGGTTGCCGGTCGGTCGGGATGCCGAGGGTCTGACCCGCTGGCAGGCCGACCACGCGGAGTACCGGCTCGCGGCCCTGCGCGCGGACGACCGGCGAGCTGTGGAGGCCGCGTGTGAGACCGCACGGTTGGACGTCCGCCCGCACCTGCGGCGGGCGCTGGCCGCCGGACGACCGGCCGCCCAGGCGCTCGCGTTGGCCGAGCTGTTGGCGACGAGCTCGCCGGGCTGGGTGGCCGAGCGGCTGCGGCTGGTGGACGACGAAATCGGGGCTCAACGCCGCCTGGGTGCCCGGATCGATCAGATGGACGGCACCACCTGCGGCACCACCGTGCTGGTGGTGCTGGCCGCGCACGCCGACCCATTGCTGGCGCTGGCGCTGACCGCGCCCCCCGGCGACGAGCCGGGCGCCGGCTTCGGCACCCGGTTCGACCTGCGGCAGGACACCGTACACCGGCAGAGCAACCGGTGCTGGCCCGGCGCACTGGGCACCAGCCCGTGGGGCATGGTCGGCTGGCTGCGTCGGCATGCGGGCGGTGTCGGTCGGTACCGGGTCCGGCTGGTGGACGACACCGACCCCACCGACCTGGCGGCGGTGCTGGCCGAGGTGGTCGCCGCGCTGGACCTTGGCACCCCGGTGCCGCTGCTGGTCGGCGTGCGACTGCCGCGACACTACGTGCTAGCCCTGCGCCGGGTCGGTTGGCGCGCCGGCGCCGACTGGCTGGTGTACGAGCCGAGCAGCGGTGAGGTGCGCCCCGTGCCGCCGGTTGCGGTCGTCGAGCACCGGTTGGCTCCGCTGCTGGGCTTCGACCATCTGCACGGGGTGCTGCTGCCGTGGGACTGATCCGCCTTTCGGCGACGGAGGCTCCATCGCCGGTTGCTCGGCGACCACTCCTAGACTGGCCCAGTGACCGAGGTCGAGCGGCTGCGCGAGCAGGAGCAGCGGAACCGCACCGAGAGCAGCGTCAGCGGACCGAGCATCAGCACCGAGCGCGGCCTCAGAGGTCGGAGCGTCGGCACTGATTTCCGTGCCGTGGAGGCCGAGCTGGACCGCCGCTGGCCGGAGTCGCGGATCGAGCCGAGCCTGAAGCGGATCTCCGCTCTGGTGGACCTGCTCGGCGATCCGCAGCGGGCGTACCCGGTCGTGCATGTGGCCGGTACCAACGGCAAGACCTCGGTGTCCCGGATGATCGATGCACTGCTCACCGAAGCTGGTCTGCGCACCGGCCGCTACACCAGTCCGCACCTGCAACTGGCTACCGAGCGGATCAGCCTGGACAACCAGCCGATCACGCCGGCCCGCTACGCCGAGGTCTACCGCGAGATCGAGCCTTACCTGGCGATGGTCGACAGTTCGGCCCCGGACGAGCCGCGGCTGAGCAAGTTCGAGGTGCTCACCGCGATGGCGTTCGCCGCGTTCGCGGACGCTCCGGTGGAGGCGGCGGTGGTGGAGGTCGGCCTCGGGGGCACCTGGGATGCCACCAACGTCGCTGATGGCACGGTATCGGTGGTCACTCCGGTCGGCGTCGATCACGTGGAGTACCTGGGTTCCGCGCTGGCGGGCATCGCGGCGGAGAAGGCGGGCATCATCAAGCCAGGGTCGATCGCGGTGCTGGCCGCCCAGGAGGTGCAGGTTGCCGCCGTGCTGGCGGCCCGATGTGGGTCGCTCGGAGTGACGGTCGCCCGTCAGGGTCTGGAGTTCGGGGTGCTGCGGCGCACCCGCGCCGTCGGTGGCCAGCTGCTGCGCCTGCAGGGTCTCGGTGGCGCCTACGACGACGTGTTCCTGCCGCTGCACGGTGCGCACCAGGCCGCCAACGCCGCCGTGGCGTTGGCCGCCGCCGAAGCCCTGCTCGGCGGCGGAGCCGGCCACCAGCTCGACGTGGACGCGGTG
>JALYVZ010000441.1 GCA_030852965.1 Actinomycetota bacterium
GGCGCGCAGCTCGGTGCGGGCCGCCGGGTCGGGCCGGAACCGGTGGGTGTCGATTCCCGGCGCAACGTGCTCGCACACGGCCAGCGGACCGAACGCGGCGGCGAGCCGGCGGCGGGTGTAGCCGGACACCGCGGTCACCACGTCGGCGTCCGACCCGATCCGGCGCAGCGCCTGGCGGGGCCCCGGCAGCATCGACCAGCCGACCTCGTGCCCATGCGTGCTCGCCACCACCCGCTCGATGCCGGCCGTCTTCCGCAGCCACGGTCCCAGCAGTGCCAGCGGGGCGGCCGCGCCGAACCAGACCGTGCGGCAGCCATGGCGACGAGCGAGCGCCGCTGCCCGGCGGGCCACCGTGGGAACCGGCAGCATCAGCGAGCCTCGATGGCGGTATACCGGGTATCTCAGCGCGCTGTCGTGCTCGGCGGCTCCCGGCCACGCCGGTGCGTACACCACCAGCTCGCCGGCCGGCAGCCGATCAGCCAACTCCGCGAGGTAGCCCTGAATACCCCCGGCACGGGGTGGGAAGTCGTTGGTCACCAGCAGCGTCGGCATCGAGCGCAGGCTAGGCCACCGCGACCGGCGCAGGAAACGCGACCGCCGCACGAGGCGACTGCCGCGGGAGTCGCCCGAGCACGCGGCTGGATTCGCTACAGCCGCCGCGCGCTGTGGAAGTACATCCGGGACAGGTCGGAGTAGCGAACCACATCACCGGTCTGGACGGCGTTGAGCACCTTGCCGTTGCCGGCGTAGAACCCGACGTGTTGTACCGGGTCGTAGAAGAACACCATGTCACCGGGCTGCAGATCGGACTTCGACACCGGGCGGCCCACCGCCGACTGGGCCGCGGCGGACCGAGGCAGCGTGATACCGACCTTCTTGAAGGCCCAGTACATCAGACCGGAGCAGTCGAACGTGGTGTCCCCGGTCGCGCCCCAGACGTAGGGCATGCGCATGCGGGTCATCGCGATCTTGAGCGCCAGTGCTCCCTTACCGCCGCCGAGCACGACTCCGAGCGGGTCGCCCTCGTCCCTGGTGCGCTGGGCCTTCTCGGCGGGGCTGAGCCGGGCGAGCAGCTTCTCGGCCTCGTCGATGTGGACCTCGGCCTGTTTCTTGCGCACCCCGATCTCGGTGAACGACGCCTTCGCCTCAGCTGCCGCCTGCGTGGCCCTGGCCGCCGCGCCATCGGCCTCGGCCTGCGCCTTCGTGCTCACGCTGACCAGCTCGACCATGTGGTTCAGCACCGCCAGCCGGTCGGCGGTGAAGCTGTCCAGCGCGGTCATCTGGTCGAGGAAGTCGCTGGGCGAGTCGCTAGTGATCAACACGTTGAGCTGGTCGAGACGGCCGGCCTGGTAGGCCTCGGTGACCACCGGATCCACCTCGCCCCGGAACTGCTCCTCGTTGGCCTTGGCCCGTTGCACGCCGCGCCGGGCCGGCTCGACGGCGGCCTGCGCCCGCTGTGCCTCGTTTTGCTTGACGTCCATCGTGTCCTGCGCCTGGTGCCACTGCTCAGTGAGGTCCTCGGCCTCCCGCTGAGCCGCGGCCAACTGCTTGGCGGCGTCAGAGGCGCTCGGTGGGGGCTCGGGATCGGCGTAGGCGGGCGCGCCGGCGACGGTGAGGGTCAGCATGGTGAACAGAATCGAGGCGAGCAGAACAAAGGCGGCGCGTAGGTGCAGGCGCAAGGCCACGGCGCCGGTCTCCTCTCCGCTGCTCATGCCGGAAAGACTGGCGGTGCACGGCCGGGAGGAGAGTCGGCTGGGTGCTCACGCGAGCCGTCGCGGCGGCGCCCACGCGGCGCCAATCGGGGAGCGAGAGGCCGACAGCCGCAGGGACGTTCGCGAGGCTACGGAGTGGCGCCGTCCAGGTCCAGGACTCCCCGCGCTGGCGTGGCACGCCCGCCCGATCGGCCAATTCATCACATAAGGTCACCAACCGTCGTTCACTGACGAAGTCTTGCTACCCCACGTCACTGAATCCATCTCCGTTCGACGAAATGGGTGATGTCGAGCGTGGCTCCATTGCCACCAGCCGCAGGCGGGGCACCAAACCCTGGTCGGCGAGTACATCGAGGGCACGATGCTCTGGTGCGTCGAGCTGCACAGCCCGAGCGCCAGACGGCAGGTTCTGTTCCACGTCTCTTTCGGAGACCGAACCCGGCACCCCGAGGAACACTCCGACCACACAGTCCCGACAGGCGTCGCCCCGCACCGCGCAGCTGTCACAGTCAATAATCATTTCAGGCCTCCTGCACCTCGTCTTGGTTCGTTGTGGCGAACGCTAGACACGACCTCCGACAATTTCGCTGGCAATCACGGATCAGACGCGGCCGAGACGCTCCAGCAGCACCGCCGACGGCACCGGGTGCGCACCGTAGCGACGCACTCCGTCGGCAACTTCACGGTCGGAGCTGGCCACCACCAACGGGCGACCCGACGGCTCGGCGGCCACCAACGACCGGATCACGTCGTCCGCGGCCACCCCCGCGTCGCTGAACAGCACCCGGACGCCGCGCGGGCGCCGATCCGGCCCGGCCTGCACGGCGGCGCCGTCGAACACGCAGGTGACCTCCGCGCCGGTACGGGCGGCCAGCACCCCGAGTCGACCGATCAGCCGGGTCCGTTGGTCGAACAACGTGAGGTCGGGATAGCCGGCCTTGCTGACGTTGTAGCCGTCCACGATGAGGTGCGCGCCCGGCAGCGCCAGCACTCGGTCCAACCCGGCGGTGTCGACCAGCGGCGACCCGCCCTCCCCTCGGGCGCTCGCGCCGGCCACCAGGTCGGCCGGCCTCGGCCCGCCCGCGCCCAGGGACAGCTCGCGGCGCAACCCGTCCACCGCGCCGGACAAGGTCTCCACCAGCAGCTCCAGCCGAACCCGATCGGCACGCCGGGCCAGCGACGCGACTTCCCGGGCGTCGCCGGCCGCCGCAC
>JALYVZ010000442.1 GCA_030852965.1 Actinomycetota bacterium
ACCGCGGCCACCCCGGCGGCGGTCAGACCGGCCAGCCGCCGGCAGCGTTCGTTCCACGGCCGGACCGCGAGCGGCTCACCGCGCTGGGCCCGGCCGAGGTGTCCCCAGGGTCCCTGGCTGCCGTCGGCAGCCGGTACCACCTCGGCGACCGCGTCCACCGGATCGTCGAACACCGGCGGCGGTGGTGCCTCGACTCGACGGCGCAGCCGCAACAGGTCACCGTCCAGCATGCCCAGCCCGGCCAGGTTGCCCCCCGGGGGCAGTTCCGCACCGGCCACGGCGGCCAGACACCACGCCCCCGGCTGGGCCGGGCCGGCGGCCTGTGCCCCGGACTCCCCGGCCAGCTCGCAGAGCATGGGTACGAGCTCGGCCACCGTCAGGTCGGTGGGCAGGGCGAGGTCCAACCGGACCCGGGGCGCCAGCACGGTCACCCGGCAGAACCTGGCGCTCTCGGTGCGACCGGCGATCCCGGCATCCAGCCGTGGACCGGCCACTCCACCCCCCGGCCACACCGGGCTGGTTGGCCGGGGACCCGCGACCGCGGCGCTCGGCCGGGGACCCGCGACGCCGGCGCTCAGTCGGGCCGGGCCGATCGGCGTCCGCGAGCTGGTCATGCTGCCTCCTGCGTGCCGTATCCGGTGAAATCCGGTGAGTATTGCCAAACCGCCCCAGCGGACGATCACGAGTTCCTAGTATTGCGTTGCGCATCGGATCCTGAGGGCGTTTTCGCCGATCTGGGAGGACTTGCAGGCCATGAGTACCCGCATCGTGCGACGCCCGGCCCGGGTGGACCCGCCTCGGTTGCCCGGCGGTGAGCTCGCCCTGGAACCGCCGCCTGAGCCGGCCAAGCCGGTGCCGGCCGGCCTTGGCCAGAAGTTGGTGCCGGCCGCGATGCTGCTCGGCTCAGTTGGCTTCGTCGCGGTGATGGGCTTCAACAACCCGACGTCGTGGCTGTTCGGGGGCATGATGGCGATGTCGACCATAGGCATGATGGCCGGCGGGATGGGCCGAGGTGGCAGCGGCCGGGCCGAGACGGACGAGAACCGGCGAGACTACCTGCGTTATCTCGCCCAGGTGCGCCGACGGGTCCGTGCTGTCGCGGCGGCGCAGCGGGTGTCATTGGAATGGACCCACCCCGACCCGTCGGCGTTGCTGAGCGTGCTGGGTACCGACCGGCTCTGGGAACGCCGGGTCGGCGACCTCGATTTCGGTCAGGTCCGGGTGGGTCGTGGACGCCAGCGGTTGGCCACCCGGCTGGTCGCCCCACAGACCGGTCCGCTGAACGAGCTTGAACCGGTGTGCGCCTGGGCGCTGCGCCGGCTGGTCCGGGCGCATTCGGTGGTGCCGGACCTTCCGGTGGCCATGGCCCTGGCCGGTGACACCAGGCGGGTGTGCCTGCAGCCGATCGGTACCGACCGTGACGGCTCGACGACCCGCGCCCTGGCCCGAGCCATGATCGTCCAGTACACCGTGTGGCACAGCCCGGCAGAGGCGCGGCTGGTGGTGATCGCTTCCGAGCGGGCCTGGCCGGTCTGGGACTGGGTGAAATGGCTGCCCCACCTGGCACACCCGACGCTCACCGACGAGATCGGCCCACTGCGGATGGTCACCTCCCGAGCCGGGGAGGTGGGGGACTGGCTGAGCGCGTCGGCGGCGTCGGCCAACTCGGAGTCCTCGCCGGCCACCCCACCCAGGGTGCTGGTGGTGGTCGACGGGATCGATGTGCGGCGAACCGGCGCGCAGTGGCTGGACCGTCCCGAGGTCACCGTGCTGCGCATCGGCCAAGCTCCCAGTGCGGGGACGGCGCACGACAACCGGCCGGGCGAGCGCGGTGAGCTGCGCATGCTGGTCGAGTCCAGCCGGATCGGGACCCAGACCGACCCTGGCCAGGGCGCGGAGCCCGGCTGGATCGGCATGCCCGACCAGCTGTGTCTGGCCCAGGCGACCGCACTCGCCCGCCGCATGGCTCGCTTCCGGGCTCCGCGTGGTTGCGAGCCGGACTCCGGCAAGCCACTGCGCGCCACCATCGGGCTTCCCGAGCTGCTCGGGATCGACGCGCCCGCCGCGGTGCCGGTGGCCCGTGCCCGGTGGCGTACCTCGCCGGGAGACGCCATGCGGGTGCCGATCGGGCTCGGCGAGAGCGGCGAACCTGTCCTGTTGGACCTCAAGGAGTCCGCGCGGGGCGGTTCCGGTCCGCACGGACTGTGCATCGGAGCCACCGGTTCGGGCAAGTCGGAGCTACTGCGCACGCTGGTGCTCGGGCTGGCTGCCACCCACCCGTCCGACCAGCTGAACATGGTGCTGGTGGACTTCAAGGGCGGCGCGACGTTCCTCGGGCTCTCCGAGTTGCCGCACGTGGCGGCGGTGATCACCAACCTGGTCGATGAACTGTCGCTGGTCGACCGGATGGCCGACGCACTGGCCGGCGAGATGAACCGCCGGCAGGAGGTGCTGCGCGCCGCCGGGAACCTGGCCAGCGTGCACGACTACGAGCGCAAACGCCGTTCGGGGGCGAAGCTGCAGCCGCTGCCGGCGCTGCTGGTGGTCATCGACGAGTTCTCCGAGCTGCTGGCTCAGCGTCCCGAACTGATCGACCTGCTGGTCACCATCGGCCGGCTCGGACGGTCGTTGGAGATGCACCTGTTGCTGGCCAGCCAACGCCTCGACGAGGGCCGGCTGCGCGGGCTGGAATCCCACCTGTCGTACCGGATCGCGCTGCGCACCTTCTCCCCGGCGGAGTCCAGGGCGGTGCTGGGGGTGCCGGACGCTTACCACCTGCCGCCGATGCCCGGCTCCGGGTACCTGGCACTGGGCACCGACGAGCTGGTCCGGTTCCGGGCCGCCTACGTCTCGGCTCCCCGGGCCGCCAGCGCGCTGTCCAGCGGGCGGCCCGGCCCGAGCAGCGCGATCGGGTTCGCC
>JALYVZ010000443.1 GCA_030852965.1 Actinomycetota bacterium
CTTGTAGAGCAACCAGCCGAGGAACAACACCGTGACGGTCGCGTACACCGGCCAGATGCGGCAGATGCGGTTCCACAGGAACGAGGCGGTCGTGCGCCCCCAGCGTCGTGCCCCACCGCCAAACGGTCCCGAACCCATCCGGTCGGCGTAGGTCAGGGTGATGACGAAGCCGCTGAGCACGTAGAACAGGTCCACCCCGTACTCACCGGAGATCACCACCGGGCGCAGCCACTGCCAGTACGGGGTGTACGCGTCACCAGGGGTGAACCGGAAGTGGAAGAACACCACCCACAGGGCGGCGACCGCGCGCAGGCCGGTGAGCGCACGGATCTCCCCCCGCAGGTGCCCTCCGCCGGAAGCCTCCGCGCCTACCGGCGTGGTCGCGGCCGGCTCAGCCGGAGTAGACACGCTGCCAGGCCTCGGCGCTGGTCAGCGTCCCCAGCCCGGCCTGCATCTCCCGACGCATGCGGGGGAACTCGGTGCGCAGCGTGCGGTGCGCCCGCACCGAGGCCGCCAGCAGCGACCAGAAGGTGGCCGGGTTGCGCTTGCGGTAGGCGACGCCGCGCCCGTCGGCGGTGGCCACGGTCGCTCCGTCGAGGCGGGCGAGCAGGAACCAGCGCGCGTCCTGCTGGGCGATGTTCAGCTGCGGCCGCTCGTGGTGCTCGGCCTTGGGGGGCAGCAGGTTGTGCACCAGGCTCGACGCCAACGTCACCCCGATGGTCAGCGGGTTGGTCGGCGGCTTCAGGAACCGCTCGGCCTTGACCGCGTCCATCGACGGCAGCGGCAGCGAGCGGGAGCTGGCCAGCACCCGGCCGTCGTCGAACTCCGCCCGCTGGGCCCGCACGTCGCCCAGGGCGCTCGCGAGCTGACCGAACAGGTGCTCGGGCCCGGCCAAGAAGTCGGCGATGGCCTGGTTCTGCAGGGCGACCGTCGAGTACTCCAGCGACAGCAGGTGCTTGATCGTGCTCTTGAGGCTGTTGCGCACCAGCCCGCCGCCGCGGCGGTACGGGCTGTACAGCGCCGCCACCACCAACCGGTTGCGCAGGTGGAAGTAGGCCTGCCAGTCGGTGGCGTCGTCCTTGTCGCTCCACGGCATGTGCCAGATCGCCACGCCGGGCAGCGACGCGGTGGGGTAGCCGGCCTTGCCGGCCCGCAGCCCGTACTCCGTGTCGTCCCACTTGATGAACAGCGGGAGCGGCAGCCCGAGCTCGACGGCGATGGTGCGCGGGATGAGGCACATCCACCAGCCGTTGTAGTCGACGTCGATCCGCCGGTGCAGCCAAGGGGTGTCGCGCAGGCTCCGGGCGGCGAAGTCGTGGTCGTAGCTGACGTTGGGCGCGGCCCGCCACATGAACTTGCTGCGGTCGACCACCTCACCCATCGAGTGCAGGTGGGAGCGGGCCTGCAGGTTGAGCATCTGCCCACCCACCAGCATGTCGTGGGAAGCGTAGCGGGAGAAAGCGATCGCCCGGAGCACGCTGTCCGGCTCGATGACGATGTCGTCGTCCATGAGGATGATCTGCTCGGCCTCGGTGGAGGTCAGCGACTCGTGCATGGCGCGGGAGAAGCCGCCGCTGCCCCCGAGGTTGGGCTGGTCGTGGATGCGCAACCGGTCGCCGAGCTGCGCGGCCGCGGCGGCGAACGACGGGGCGTCGCGAACCTTCTTGTCGCCCTGGTCGGCGACGATGACCGCGTCGATCGCCGCGAGCACGGCCGGGTCCTCACCCAGGGCCGTCAGTGCGCCGACGCAGTCCTCGGGCCGGTTGTAGGTGCAGATCCCGATGGCCGCCGACGCCCGGCCGGGCGCCTCGCCCATCGCGCACCACGCGCTGTCGGTGAGGTTCACCGGCTCCTCGTCGGTGGTGACGTCGAACCAGTACCAGCCGCCGTCCTCGAAGGGGCGCAGGTC
The DNA here is from genome assembly GCA_030852965.1 of Actinomycetota bacterium. GTDB lineage: Bacteria > Actinomycetota > Actinomycetes > Mycobacteriales > Pseudonocardiaceae > Pseudonocardia. The sequence goes on from JALYVZ010000443.1 coordinate 1,910, forward strand.
GAGGTCGAAGGTGAGCCGGCCACCGACGGCAGACTCCAGCACCTCACCGCGGACGTGGATCTGGGAGCCGTCGGCCTTGGAGCGGTAGATGTCCACCCGGCAGCGACCGTCCAGGTTGAGCACCAGGCGAACCTGCTCCAGCACGGTCCAGCGCCGCCAGTAGCTGGCGGGGAAGGCGTTGAAGTAGGTGGCGAAGGAGACCTCCGACTGCGCCGGGATGGCCAGCTCCGTCCGGCCGGCCGCGCGCGAGCGCTTGATGTTGGTCCGGTCCTCGTCCAGGTACAGCGCGCGCATGTCCAGCGGGTCACCGGCGCGCGGCAGGATGATCCGCTGCAGCGTGGTGGTCGTGGCGTGATCGCCGACCGGCTCGGAGGTGGTGGAGCTGGTCGCCTCGGTGATGGTCACGTGTCAGTCCTCCAGGCCGCCGGCGAGCGCCCGGCCCTCAATGAAGTAGGGGGTGATCAGGTTGTCGAACATGTTCAGTGCACTGGCGATGGCCATGTGCATGTCCAGGTACTGGTAGGTGCCCAGGCGCCCGCCGAAGAGCACGTTGTGCTCGGCGGTCTCCTGCTTGGCCAGCACGCGGTAGGCGGCGACCTTCTCCCGGTCGGCGGCGGTGTTGATCGGGTAGTAGGGCTCGTCGCCGGGGTCGGCGAAGCGGCTGAACTCCCGCATGATGACCGTCTTGTCCTTGGGGTAGTCCCGCTCCGGGTGGAAGTGACGGAACTCGTGGATGCGGGTGTAGGGGATCTCGGTGTCGGCGTAGTTCATCACCGGCGTGCCCTGGTAGTCACCGACGCCGACCACCTCCTGCTCGAAGTCCAGCGTCCGCCAGCCCAGCTCGCCGGAGACGTTGTCGAAGTAGGAGTCCAGCGGACCGGTGTAGACGACGGGCACCCCGGGGTTGGCGGCGAGCACCTGCTCACGGACGTCGAACCAGTCGGTGGACAGGCGCACCTCGATGTTCTCGTGCGCAGCCATGGTCTCGATCCACGCGGTGTAGCCG
>JALYVZ010000444.1 GCA_030852965.1 Actinomycetota bacterium
GGTGCGCGCTGGTCGTGGTGGGCGTGCTGGGCTGGCGGCGGCTGCTCCCCCGCAACCGGGTGGTCGGCGTGCGCACGGCCGCCACCCTGCGCGACGACGAGACGTTCGCCGTCGGCAACCAGGTCGGCGCGCCGCTGGGCATCGCGGCCGGGGTGGTGGCGGCGCTCGGTGGGACGGCGGCAATCGGGGCACCTTCGGTGGCGGCCGCCTGGGTGCTGGCCGGGGTGAGCGGGATCGGTGTGGTCGGGTTTGCGCTGCTCGGCGGGGTGCTCGGCGACCGGGCGGCCTCCAGGGTCCCGCTGCCCAGCCCCGGCGGATGCACGGGCGTGTGCACCGGCTGCACGATGGTCGAAGGCTGCACCGCCGGTAGCCAATGCCGATCATGACCTCCAGCGCCGGGTCGGGGTGTCCAGCTCGGGGTCACTCGGTCCGGACCGTCGAGCTTGGCCGCCCATCCGGCACGGGCCTGTGGTGGCAGCGTCAAGGTCGCGGCGAATGCGGGCTCGGCTGCCTGCAACGCGGCTGACCCGTACAGGGCGATGCCCATCGCCGCGCCGGCCGCCCAGCAGTTGTCCAGCTCGGGGACAGCGCCGGGTTGAGGTGGGCGTATTCCTGTCGGAGCCGCGCGAGCTGCTCATCGGCACCGGTCCGGCGCGATGCCAGCGGCGGCACCAAGGCCAGGACGAAGGCGGCCAGTCCGGCCCACGCGGCGACCTTGTCAAGAACTCCGATCGGATGCCCGTGCACCGCCACCGCAACGATCCGGATCCCGCCGAGCGCGGCCACCGCAGCCAACGCCCATGGAGCGCGACGTGCGATCGGTGCTGGCGGGAGCGGGGCGATCAGAACGGTCCCGTCGTGCCACCGCCGGCTTGGCTTCCATCCGAGGACGTGCCGCAGCCGCCGACAGCACCACCCGAGGGCGGGCACCGCCGACAGCACCACCCGAGGGCGGCCGCCGGCCAGGAATGCGGCATCCTCGGCGCGCTCGACTCGAACGGTAGCCAGACTCGGACCTCGAACCCGGCGCAGCGCCAGAACCACGGCGAAGGTGAGCACCGCCAACGCCGAGTAGCCGGCAAGGAAGGTTGGCTCGCTGATACCCCAGGTCAGATCCACGACGCACCGCCAGTTCCCCTATCAGAAAGTGCCACGGGCTGGCGGCAAACGGGTCGGGTGAAACCTGAGGTTCGGCCGGTAGCCAACAGCTACCACCAACAGCTGCCGGGGCCGCCCTTGAACGGGCCGACCACCTCGGCGGTGATCCACCCGCCGTAGAAACCCCCTGGTTGCGGGGTCACCACCTCGCCGTCCAAGGTGACCTCGTCCAGCGGGGCGGCGTAGAGCGCTACCCGGTCGGTCAGCTCCGGGTAGCGCGGGTCGGGTTCCGGGTACCACCAGCCGATACTGCGCAGCGGGGCCACGCCGGGCACTACGAGGTCGACGTAGCTGGCCACCCCCTTCCACTCGCACCGGGTCCGGCCGTCCCCGGTCACCAGCACCGCCGGGTCGAACGCCGAGCGCCGCAGGTAGTAGGTCGGCGGGTGGCTGGTCTCGCACACCCGGACCAGGTCGCACGCGTCGGCCAGCACCATGCCGCCGTGGCGCAGCACCGCACGACGGCTCACCCGCAGTGCGGACGGTGGGCGGGGATAGGCCCACACCGACTCCTGCCCGGGGCCGGCCGGGTCCGGGCGCGGGGTGGTCACGTCAGTTGACCGACACGTCGACGGGGCACGTGGCCAGCAGCGCCAACGGCATGCCCTGCCGCCGCAGCACCCGTCCCCACAGCACCGGGGCGTCGGCGCTCAGCACGTCGTCGGGCAGCGCGGGCGCCACGATCCAGTCACCCCGGCCGATCTCCGCGGCCAGCTGACCGGTGCTCCAGCCGGCGTACCCGGCGAACACCCGCAAGCCCCGCAACCGAGGCCCGAGCTCGCCAGGGTCGGCGTCGAGGTCGACCAACGCCACCGGCCCGCGCACCCCGAGCACCCCGCCGATCACGTCCGGGTCGTGTCCGGGGCGCAGCGCGGCCAGGCACAACGCCGTCTTGCTCTCCACCGGGCCGCCAATGAACATCGACCGGGGCGCGGTGCTGTGCCGGGCCCAGGCCGGGAGCACGTCCCGCACCGGCACGTTGCTCGGACGGTTGAGCACCACCCCCACGGTGCCCTCCCTGCGGTGCTCGATGATGTAGACGACGGTGCGCCGAAAGCTCGGGTCCAGCAGCGTCGGCCCGGCCACCAGCAGCGTTCCCGGCTCGACGCCGGCGCCAGGGCCGAACCCGGGGTCGGATGCCTCGTCCGCCCGCTCATGCGCCGCCACAGCACCCATCGTTGCATCCCACCCGACACGGGCGACACCGGCCAATCCCGTCTCGGTCCATCGCGTCAGGGGCTAGCCTTGAACCTCGTGGGTTCAGCTGAGGTGACGCCGGCGAGGCGCGGGCTGCGCGGGACCCCCGCGTTCCGGCGACTGCTGGCGGTGCGGTTCTGCGCCCAGTTCGGCGACGGGATGTTCCAGGCCGCACTGGGTGGCGCGGTGCTGTTCAACCCCGAGCGGGAGGCCGACCCACTCGCGGTCGCCGTGGGACTGGCGGTGCTGCTGCTGCCCTACTCGATCATCGGCCCGTTCGCCGGTGCGCTGCTGGACCGCTGGGACCGCCGGCGGGTGCTGTTGGTGGCCAACCTGGTCCGCGCGGTGCTCATCGTCGCGGTGGCCGGCATGGTGTTCAGCGCGGTCAGCGGGGTGGCGTTGTACTCCGGTGCGCTCGCGGTCGTCGGGGTGACCCGGTTCGTGCTCGCCGGGCTGTCCGCGTCGCTGCCGCACGTGGTGGCGCCCCGTTACCTGGTGGAGGCCAACGTGGTGGCCGCCACCGCCGGCGCCGCGCTCGCCGCGCTGGGCGGGGC
>JALYVZ010000445.1 GCA_030852965.1 Actinomycetota bacterium
GGGCTGGCCGGCGGGTGGCGGTGGCGGAGCGTCGTCGCCGAGCTCGGCCACCATGGTGTCGGCGTGGGCCCGCCTGGCCGCGGCGAGGGCGGCCAGCATGTCTGAGGTGGCAGCCCCGGGTGAACCAGCTGGACTGGCGCGCAGCATCTGGGCGACTGCGTCCGCCAGCGCCGCGTCGGACCGGGCCTGGACGGTCAGGGCGACAAGCGGATCAGGGGGCTTGTTGCCGCACCCGGCCAGCGTGCCGGACACTGCGGGAACAGCGAGGGCGGCGAGGGCGGCGTGCAACACCGCTCGACGGGGTACCGACGGTGCAACCGCGGAACTGGAACGTGCCACGTCGGCTGATCCTGCCCGGCCGGCCGACGATGCGCCGGAGCGGGGCCAGAGGGTGCGCTGCCATCGCCGAACCCAGGTGGCGCGATAGGCTGAATGACTCGCGCGGACGCAGTACCGCCTGCGCCCGTCAGCTCACCAACACCAGGAGCCGCGCATGCCTCGCCCCGAACCGGAGCAGCTGTGTGCCGGGCTGCGACCGACGGTGGAGCGTGCGGTGTCCTCGATCGGGTTCGATCTCGAGGAGATCGACATTCGGCAGGCGGGCCGGCGCAAGCTGGTGCGCGTGGTGGTGGATGGGGACTCCGGGGTCGGGCTGGACGACATCGCCACGCTCAGCCGCCGGGTGGCGGCCGAGCTGGACGAGCAGGACGAGGTGCTGGGCGGCCCGTACACCCTCGAGGTGACCTCACCCGGGGTGGACCGGCCGTTGACCGCGTCCCGGCACTGGCGGCGGGCGCACCTGCGCATGGTGGAGATCAGTCTGGTGGAGGGGCGGACGGTCACTGGTCGGGTCGGTCGGGCCGGTGACACGTCCGTGCAGGTGTTGCTGGACGGGGTGCCGACGGAGGTGCGCTACGCCGAGGTCGAGCGCGCCGTGGTGCGGGTGGAGTTCCGGCAGCCGCCGGCGGCCGACCTACGTGCACTGGGTGTCGGCCTGGAGCCGGATCACCGGTCCGGGGATGTTGCGGAGGAGCAGACGTGAACGTCGACATCGCCGCGTTGCGGGCGATCGAACGCGACAAGGACATCCCATTCGACACGGTCATCGAGGCGATCGAGACCGCCTTGCTGACCGCCTACAAGCACACCGACGGACACGAGCCGCACGCCCGCATCGACATCGATCGGAAGTCGGGGCTGGTCCGGGTGCACGCTCAGGAGTTGGCCGACGACGGCCAGCTGGTGCGGGAGTGGGACGACACGCCCGAGGGCTTCGGCCGGATCGCTGCCACCACGGCCCGGCAGGTCATCGTGCAGCGGCTGCGCGACGCCGAGCACGAGCGGACCTACGGGGAGTTCTCCGCGAAGGAGGGCGAGATCGTTGCCGGCGTGGTGCAGCGCGACGTGCGGGCAAACGCCCGTGGCGTGGTGGTCGTCCAGCTCGGCGGCACCGAAGGCGTCATCCCGGCTGCCGAGCAGGTCCCCGGCGAGAGTTACGTGCACGGCGAGCGGATCCGCTGCTACGTGGTGGGGGTGTCCCGGGGTGGTCGCGGAACTCAGATCACGCTGTCCCGCACGCACCCCAACCTGGTGCGACGGCTGTTCGCGTTCGAGGTCCCGGAGCTGGTGGACGGCTCGGTGGAGATCTGCGCGGTGGCCCGGGAGGCCGGCCACCGTTCCAAGATAGCGGTCCGCGCCATGGTGCCGTCGGTGAACGCCAAGGGTGCGTGCATCGGGCCGATGGGCCAGCGCGTCCGCAACGTGATGAGCGAGCTCTCTGGTGAGAAGATCGACATCATTGACTGGTCGGATGAGCCGGCGGCTTTCGTCGGCAACGCGTTGTCCCCGGCCAAGGTGGTGTCGGTCACGGTCTTGGACGCCCGAGCCAAGACCGCCCGGGTGGTGGTGCCGGACTTCCAGCTATCCCTGGCGATCGGCAAGGAAGGGCAGAACGCCCGGCTGGCTGCCCGGTTGACCGGCTGGCGCATTGATATCCGAAGTGACGCCGACCCGCGCCCGATTCGCGACGAGCCGGCCTCCCCGGCCGCCGCCGAGTGACCCGCCTGCGTAATCGACGCTGAGCGATCGACCGATACGCCGCCGGAGTCGCCCATGGCAGGTGCGGAGCATGCGGTCAGGCGGACGCGCTACACTTTCGGAGGCTGTGATCCGCGATCCGGTTTGCGCTGTTGCGTCCCTCCAGGTTCGTACCTGCGTGGGGTGCCGGTCGCGTTCATCTGTCACCGGGTTGTTACGTGTCGTCTCGGTACACGGGGTGTTGACCCCGGATCCGGGTCGGCGGCTACCCGGGCGAGGTGCTTGGTTGCACCCCGATCCGGAGTGCCTGAGCCGCGCGTTGCGGCGGGGGGCGTTTCCGAGGGCGCTGCGCGTCCCCGGTCCGCTGGCCGCCGATGACGTACGGCAGTACGTTCAGCTCACCACGAAGTGCGAGACCGTCTCGCACCTGGATCACGAGAGTCAGGTCGACCCGTCATGAGCCAGCTGTGAAGATCGCACCATGAACGTGTTGCGACAGTAGGTTCGAGGTCGAGCGGGACATGCCGCCGGCCTCCTGGCAAGAGGAGAGCAGTGGCAGGCAAGGCCCGCGTGCATGAGCTCGCGAAAGAGCTCGGTGTCACCAGCAAGCAGGTACTCAGCAAGCTTCAGGACATGGGCGAGTACGTGAAGTCGCCGTCGTCGACGGTGGAGGCTCCGGTCGCCCGCAAGCTTCGCGAGTCGATGGCCAGCGCCTCGAACGGCGCCGGTAAACCCACCACCCGCGGCCGTAGGCCGAGCCCCGCCGGCGTCGCGTCGGTGCCGGTCGCCGATTCGGCTCTGGCGGTGGCGAGCCCGGCTCCCGCTCCGGTGGCCGAGAGCGCCGCACAGGCAGCCCCACCCGTACAGC
>JALYVZ010000133.1 GCA_030852965.1 Actinomycetota bacterium
AGCTGCACGTGAAAGGTGCTCCTCGGTATGGGTGATCTGCGTCCTCAACAACCGCATTATCCCAGCTCAGGGGCACTTTTCGCTATCACGACACACGAATTTCAAGATCGCGGTGAATTCCCAGGGCCAAGGAAAAGAAAGCCGGGACCGATCAGACCGGCAGCAGGGTCTCCACCACCTCGGCGAGCTGGGCGACCGTGCGGCACTCGTGCATCGGTACCAGGTCCGCGTAGCGCAGCGCCGCGGAGTCGCAGGTGCCCCACTGGTTGCGCGGCTCCGGGTTGAGGAAATGGGTGTGCCGGGCCTGGCCGGCCAGCCGGCGCAACACGGCCAGGTTCGGGTCGCGGTAGTTGGTGCGGGCGTCGCCGAGGATCAGCAGCGAGCTGCGCGGCCCGACGGCGTCCGGCCAGTGCTTCACCAGGCTCGCCAGCGCGCCGCCGTAGTCGCTGTGCCCGTCGAAGGTGACCAGCTCGGCCTCGCGCAGCACCCGGCTCAGCACGCTGGCCAGGTCGTTGCCCGGGGCGAACAGGTGCGTCACCTCGTCGGCGCGCTCCACGAACGCGAACACCCGCACCTTGGAATACTGCTCGCGCAATGCCTGCACCAACAACAACGTGAAGTGGCTGAACCCGGCCACCGAACCGGACACGTCGCAGAAGACCACCAGCTCAGGGCGCCCGGGTCGGCGCGTCTTGTAGACCGGCCGCATCGGCACCCCACCGGTGGACATCGAGCGGCGCAGGGTCCGGCGCAGGTCCAGCCGCCCGAGCCGAGCATGTCTGCGGCGCACCGCCAGCCGGGAGGCCAGCCGACGGGCCAGTGGGTGCACGGTGCGGCGCAGCTGGGCGAGCTGGTCGGCATGGGCGGACAGGAACTCCACCTGCTCGGCCTGCTTGGGTAACGCGGTGCGGGCCACCGCCTCCTTTCCGCGCACCTCGGCGGTCCGCCGGCGCACCTCCTCGGTGACCATCCGGCGAAAGTCCGCGATGCGCTGGCGGATCTCCCGGCGGGCCACCTCCTCGGCGAAGCTGTCCTCGTCGCCAGCCATCAGATCGTTCAGGATGCGGGCCAGCAGCGTCTCCGGGCTGACCTGGCGCAGCACCTGGTAGGCCGACCAGTTCGGCTGGCCAGCCGTGCTCCCGCCGCCCGCGTGCGAGCCGGCCTGGCCGAACGCGTCCACCACCGCCCGGGCCAGCTCACGCAACGCGTCGTCGCCGCCGTCCCGCAGCAGGTCGGCGAGCAGGTCGCGCAACGCGTCGATGTCGACCTCGGCGTCGTCGGTCCAGGGCACCTCGACCTCACCGCTGCCCTCCCCGATGGCGATCGGGAAGTACAGGTCGAACAGCGTGTCAAAGGCACCGCGCTGGCCGGAACGGCGCAGCAGCGCAGCGGCCAGCCCCTCCCGGAGCTGGTCTCGTTGCAGCAGGTCCAGAGCGCAGAGCACGGCGGCTGCGTCGATGCTCTCTCCCGGCCCGACCGGCACCCGATGGCGCCGCAGCGCACCAACGAAGTCGATGAGGTGCCCGGGTAAGCCGTGCGGTGGCGGCTTCATCTACATCTCCTCCGCGGTGGTCACCCCCATCTTGCCTGCGGAACCGGTCAGCACACCACTACGTCTAGGCCAGGGTTGATCCTTCGCAGGTCATCCGGGTCAGTGGTGACGACCACACCACCGGTGCGGCGTCCGAGCAGGGCCACCGAGGCGTCGGCCACGTCGGAGGTGCCGCTCGCGGCGCAGAGCTGACCGACGGCACGGGCTTCGATGCCATCGAGAGGCACAAGGGTCACCGGCTCGGCCGCGAGCAGACGGACCAGCCGCACCTGGCGCGCGGGGTTCCGCCACACCTGCGCCACCACGGCTCCCGGCACGTGAACCTCCTCGGCCAGCTCCAACAGCCGGACGATCCGCCGGTCCAACCGCTCGAAAGCGATCAGCGCGCCGGCATCGAGAACTACAGGCCGAGGACGCTGCGAGCCCATGCCGTCTCCTCGTCGGTGGCCGGACCCAACTCGGCGCGAATCTCCGTCAGTACATCGCGGAGCTGTTCCCGGCGTGCGCGCTCTGCCATCGACTCAGCAACCCAAGCGCTGATCGACGGTGCGCGGCCGGCCGCCACTGCGGCTTCCGCCTGAGCAACAACCTCGACGTCAACCGTCACCGTGACACGGGTACGCATACTTGAAGCCTACATATGCCGCGAAAAGTATGCAATCGTCAGTTCAGCCGCAGCTCGGCGGCCGCACACTGGGCGTCGGAGTGGTGTTTGAGCACGACGCCCAGGGTTGCCCTCGCGGCGGCGGCGTCCAAGGTGTCGAGCCCGAGCGCGAGCAGGGTGCGTGCCCAGTCGATGGTCTCCGCGACCGAGGGCGCCTTGCGCAGCTCCAGCCCGCGCAGCACCCGCACGGTGCGAACCAGCGAGTCGGCGAGCTTCTCGGGCAGCTCCGGCACCCGGGACAGCACGATGCGCCGCTCCAGCTCCGGGTCCGGGAAGTCCAGGTGCAGGAACAGGCAGCGCCGCTTGAGCGCCTCGGACAGCTCGCGGGTGGAGTTGGAGGTGAGCACCACGAAAGGGCGCCGCTTGGCGACGATGGTGCCCATCTCCGGCACCGTCACCTGAAAGTCCGACAGCACCTCCAGGAGCAGGCTCTCGACCTCGACGTCGGCCTTGTCCATCTCGTCCACCAGCAGCACCGTGGGCTCGGTGCGCCGGATCGCGATAAGCAGCGGCCGGGGCAGCAGGAACTCCTCGGAGAACACGTCGTCGCGAGTCTCGTCCCAGGACTCGTGCCCTTGACCGGCGGTGATCCGCAAGAGCTGCTTCGCGTGGTTCCACTCGTAGAGCGCCCGCGCTTCGTCGATGCCTTCGTAGCACTGCAGCCGCACCAGGCCGGACTTTGTACAGGCCGCGACCGCCTTCGCCAGCTCGGTCTTGCCCACCCCAGCCGGCCCCTCGACCAGCAACGGCTTGCCCAGCCGGTCGGCCAGGTACACGGTCGTGGCCGCTGCGGTGGACGCCAGGTAGCCGACGCCGGCTAGTCGCTCGGTGACGTCTTCCACCGAACCGAACAGCGGTAACTGGGGGAGGCCGCCTGGATGGTCAGTGCTCACCCGCTCATCCTGCACTGTACGGGCGGGGTCGACTACTCAGTGCGGCGAACGAAACGCCCGCTGACGAAACCGTCGGCCCCACGGGCCACCATGGTGGGCATGACATGCACCGACCAGACTAGAACCCGGGCCGAACGGATGCTGGCCGCCCTGGCCGGGCCCGGTGCCGTGCTGCGCGAGGATCAGTGGATCGCGATCGAGGCCCTGGTGGTGCAGCGGCGCCGCGCGCTGGTGGTGCAGCGCACCGGGTGGGGCAAGTCGGCGGTGTACTTCGTGGCCACCGCGCTGCTGCGGGCCGACGGCGCCGGGCCGACGGTGATCGTGTCGCCGCTGCTGGCGTTGATGCGCAACCAGATCGCCGCCGCCACCCGCGCCGGCATCCGGGCGGTCACAGTCAACTCGGCCAATGTCGACGACTGGGAACAGACCTACGCGTCGGTCGCGAACGGCGAGGTGGATGTTCTTCTGATCAGCCCGGAGCGGCTGAACAATCCCGATTTCCGGGACCGGGTGCTGCCCGAGTTGGCCGCCACCGCGGGGATGCTGGTGGTGGACGAGGCGCACTGCGTATCGGACTGGGGCCACGACTTCCGGCCGGACTACCGACGGCTGCGCACCCTGATCGCCGAACTCCCCACCGGCATCCCGGTGTTGGCTACCACCGCCACCGCCAACGATCGGGTGGTCCGTGACGTCACCGAACAGCTCGGTCTCGATGGGGCCGATCCCCTGGTGCTGCGCGGATCGCTGGACCGGGCCAGCCTGCGGCTGTCGGTGGTGCGCCTGGCCACCCCGGCGCTACGGCTGGGTTGGCTGGCCGTTCGGCTCGACGAGCTGCCCGGTGCCGGCATCGTCTATACGCTCACCGTGCAGGCCGCCGTGGAGGTGGCCGCCTTCCTGGCCGAGCGGGGCCACCCGGTCGCCTCGTACACCGGCAAGACCGATCCCGAGGCCCGGCTGGCTGCCGAAGCCGACCTGCTGGGCAACCGGGTGAAGGCGCTGGTGGCGACCAGTGCACTCGGAATGGGTTTCGACAAGCCCGACCTCGGGTTCGTGGTGCACCTGGGCGCGCCGGCCTCACCGGTGGCGTACTACCAACAGATCGGGCGGGCCGGTCGGGCCGTCGAGCGCGCGGAGGTGGTGCTGCTGCCCGGCCGCGAGGACCGGGACATCTGGGCCTACTTCGCCTCCCTGGCATTCCCACCTGAGCCGCTGGTGCGCCAGACGCTGGCCGCGCTGTCCGACCGACCGATCTCGACCGCGGCGCTCGAGACGCGAGTGGACCTCTCGCGCACCCGGCTGGAGATGCTGCTCAAGGTGTTGGACAGCGACGGCGCCGCGAACCGGGTAAAGGGCGGTTGGGTCGGCACCGGCCAGCCGTGGGTGTACGACGCCGAGCGACATCAGCGTATCGCAGAGGCGCGGGCCGTCGAGCAGCGCGCCATGCTCGACTACCTGGACACCGACGAGTGCCGGCTGGTGTTTCTGCGTCGCCAGCTCGACGACACCGACCCGACGCCCTGCGGACGCTGCGACGTGTGTGCCGGCCAGGTGTGGTCCTCAGGTGTGGACAACGCGACCGCACATGCCGCCGAGGAACGTATCAGCCGCCCCGGAGTGGAGGTGGCACCGCGCAGGCAGTGGCCCGGCGGGATGCGCGAGCTGGGGGTTGCGGTCTCGGGCCGGATCGCGGCCGGTGAGCTGGCCGAACCGGGGCGGGTGCTCGGGCGGCTGTCTGACCTCGGCTGGGGCACCCGGCTGCGCGAGCTGGTGGCCGGCGAGGACCGGCCGGTGCCGGCGGAGGTTCTCGATGCCTGCGTGCGCGTGCTGGCCAGCTGGGGCTGGACCCAACGGCCGGTGGGTGTGGTCGGGATCAGCTCGCGGACCCGCCCACACCAGCTCGATCACCTGGCCCGGCGGATCGCCGAGGTCGGAAAGCTGCCGCTGCTGGGCCGGCTGCTGCCAGTCGGGGCCCGCCCGGCCGCGGGCGCCAACTCCGCCCAGCGGCTGGCTGCGGTGTGGGGCGGGTTCGACCCGGGGTCGCTACCCGAGCTGACCGGTCTGGACGGCCCGGTGTTGTTGGTCGACGATGTGGTCGACAGCGGCTGGACCATGACGGTGGCCGCCCGGTCGCTGCGGCGGGCCGGTGCACCGGCGGTGCTGCCGTTCGCCCTGGCGCAGGCCGGATAGACGTCAGCGGCCTGTGGAGCGCAAGACCTGGCCCGGGTGGTGCGGGCGCGTCACCCGTTCGGCCCTGACCGGGACTGGTGCGTGGTGTCACCCTTCGAGTGAGCGGCTGCTTCGCTCAAGCAAGAGGGCGACCTGCCGGGCTGCCATGGTAAAGGACGACGTCCGATGAAGGACGACTACTGCGTATTTGTCATTGTGGCCAGTCTGATCGCGCTTGCGCTGCCGGCCACCGCTGACGTGGTCTATACCTTGATGGCGGCCCCGATCGTGTGGTTGGCGGGCGTCCAGGGAGGGTGGCAGAGCAGCGGATGTCCCCCTCGTCCACACCCCTCCGCGCGCTCACCAAGGAGCCGCTGACCGCTGTCGCCCTGGCGCGGACACGACTCCGTACCCTCAGCCGGCGCGGACCTGTCCCTCGCCCCACACCACCCACTTCGTCGAGGTCAGCTCGGTGAGCCCCATCGGGCCCCGGGCGTGCATCTTCTGGGTGGAGATGCCGATCTCGGCGCCCATCCCGAACTCCTCACCGTCGGTGAACGCGGTGGAGGCGTTGACCATCACGGCGGCGGCGTCGACCCGGGCGGCGAACGCCTCGGCAGCGGCGATGTCGGAGGTCACGATCGCCTCGGTGTGCCCGGAGCCGTGCCGGGCGATGTGCGCCAGCGCGTCGTCCAGGGAGTCGACCACCGCCGCCGCAATGTCCAGCGAGAGGTACTCGGTGTCCCAGTCCTGCTCGGTGGCGACCGCGGTACCGGGGGCCAGCGCCACGAACCGCTTGTCGCCGTGCACGGTGACCCCGGCCCGGCGCAGCGCGGCGGCAAGCGTGGGCACGATGGTCTCGGCGATGTCGGCGTGCACCAGCACCGTCTCGGCGGCGTTGCACACCGAGGGCCGGCGAGCCTTGGAGTTGAGCACGATCAACTCGCCCATTGCGACGTCAGCGGCTCTGTCCACGTACACGTGACAGTTTCCGACACCGGTCTCGATGGTCGGCACCGTTGCTTCGGACACGACCGAGTTGATGAGCCCGGCGCCGCCACGTGGGATGACCAGGTCGACCAGCCCGCGAGCGGTGATCAGGTGCCGCACGCTGGCTCGATCGGCGCACGGCAGCAGTTGCACGGCGTCAACCGGTAGGCCCGCGTCGCTGAGCGCAGCCCGCAACACGGATACGAGCGCGGCGTTCGAGTGTTGCGCGCTGGACGAGCCGCGCAGCAGCGCCGCGTTGCCCGACTTCAGCGCCAGCCCGGCGGCGTCCACGGTGACGTTGGGCCGGGCCTCGTAGACCATCCCGACCACGCCCATCGGCACCCGCACCTGGCGCACCCGCAGACCGTTCGCCAGCGTGGAGCCCCGGATCACCTCGCCGACCGGGTCGGGCAGCGCGGCCACCTTCGTCAGCCCACCGGCGATGGCGTCGATGCGCTGCTCGGTCAGCGTCAGCCGGTCGATCAGCCCGGTGGCCATGCCCGCCTCGGTGCCGGCCCGCACGTCCACGGCGTTGGCCGCCAGGATCGCCTCGGTGTTCGCCCGCAGTGCCTCGGCCATCGCGGCCAGCGCCCGGTCCTTGTCGACCCCGTGCAGCTGTCCGAGCCCGCCAGCGGCCACCCGGGCCCGGCGGGCGGCGCCGTGTACCTCGTCGCGCAGCGAGTCATCCGAGGTGGGTCCGGCGGGCGGAACCGGCTCGGTGGACGGCACGGCATCGGCGCTGGTCGACGACGTGGCGGCGGCTGTACCGGCGAGTGTGCTCACCGAGCCAGCTTAGAGGTTTCTCGGCCGGCCTCGCCCGACAGTTCACTGGGCCAGTCGAGCAGCAGCCGACTGTGTTCCTTGACTAGCTGCATGGTTCCCGGAACCGGCTCGGCGGCCGAGTTGCCAGGGTGCACCCGCAGCCGCAGCTGTGCCGCCGAGGGCTGACCGGCAGCCACCCAACGAAGTAGGCACTCCAGCAGACGGTCGGCCAGCGGAGCTCCGCCCGCACCGCAGGGCCGCACCGAGACCGGCAGACGCCCGCCACGCTCATGGTCGTTGGATGCCACCAACACTGCCAGCCCATCTCCGCCGACCAGCGCCATCGTCCCGCCGTCGGTGCCCACCGGCAGCAGCGCCAGCGACCGGTAGCGCTCGTTCGCCGCGTTGACCAGAATCCGGCAGGCGTCCGGCTCGTGCACGGCCAGCCAGAGACCCAGACCGTCCCACAGGTCAATCGTCCTCAGCCGGACCGGGGTCGTGCGCCGAGGGCCGGGCTCGTCGAGCAGCCGCAACAACGCCGCGGTGTCCAGCGCGCGGTCGTCGGCTGCCTGCACGGCCAGCCCGTCCGCGATCGTCTGGCTGGGCTCCGGTCCAGCCCCCCGACCCCGTAATCGGACGAACGCGCAGCTACGCACCGAGGCGCTGTGCAGCAACGGCGTCGGCCGCTCCATCAGGTCCAGCGCCACCGACAGCTGGCTGCCACGAACCGATAGCGGCAGCAGCAGCCGTCCGCCCGGAGCCAGTTGCCGCCACCACGCCGGCTGGACGTCCCAGCTGCCGACGGTGAGCACGATCCGGTCGTACGGCGCCAGCTCCGGGTAGCCGAGGGCACCGTCCCGGGTGGCCAGCGTGACCCCCGCAGCTACGCCAGCCGCCGCGAGGTGCTCGGCGGCGCCGAGGGTCAGGTCGTCGTCGATGTCGACCGCGACCACCGACCCGGTCGGCCCGACCAGCTCGGCCATCAACGCGGCGTTGTACCCGGTGCCGGTGCCGATCTCCAGCACCCGGTGGCCGGGACGCAGCTCCAGCTGTTCGAGCATGATCGCCATCATGGACGGCTGGGAGGCCGAACTGACCGCCACGCCGTCCTGCCACTTGGTGGCGACAGCCTCGTCGAGGTAGGCCCGTTCCATCGGGGTGTCGGGCAGGAAGACGTGCCGGGGCACCGTCCGGAAGGCTCGCTCGACGGCCGGCGCCCGGATCCGCCCGCCGGCCAGCAGACCGGCGACCATCGCTGCCCGCAGTTCGTTCGCCCCCACCCGGACCAGTGTTGACCTGGGCTGGCACGCCGTCCAGACGAACCGGCCACCACACCCAACGGGAAGGGCGCATACCGGTCGTCGACGGGGACGTCAGGCGCAGGCGCTGGGTGCCGGTGTGTCGGTCATGCCGTGGAATCCAGGCAGTCACTGCCATAGTGTCGAGGAGGTGAACGCCTCCGGGCCGTACCTGCGCGCGGTTAGCGACCTGCACGTCGGGCACCGCGACAACCGGGAGATCGTGGACGGGCTTCGCCCCGGTCACCCGGGCGACTGGCTGATCGTCGGCGGTGACGTCGCGGAGCGCGTCGAACCTATCGAGCGCACGCTCAGCCAGCTGCGGGAACGGTTCGCCGAGGTGATCTGGGTGCCTGGCAACCACGAGCTGTGGACCCGCTCGCGCGACACCGTCCAACTGCGGGGAGCGCACCGCTATCAGCACCTGGTGGCGATGTGCCGGTCGATCGGGGTGCACACCCCGGAGGACCCTTTCCCGGTGTGGCCGGGCACGGGCGGCCCGGTGCGGGTGGCGCCGCTGTTCCTGCTCTACGACTACACCTTTCGGGCACCCGGCACCTCGACGACCGAGGAGTCCCTTGCGTACGCGCACAACACCGGGGTGGTGTGCACCGACGAGCGCCTGCTGCACCCGGATCCGTACCCCTCCCGGGAGGAGTGGTGCCAGGCCCGGGTGGTCTCCTCGGCCGAGCGGCTGGCCGCCGACGCCGACCCGGACGTGCCGTTCGTGCTGGTCAACCACTGGCCGCTGGTCCGCGAGCCGACCCGGGTGCTGTGCTACCCGGAGTTCGCCCAGTGGTGCGGCACCGAGCTCACCGCCGACTGGCACACCCGCTTTCCCACCGCCGCCGTGGTGTACGGCCACCTGCACATCCCCCGCTCGACCGTGTACGACGGGGTACCGTTCGAAGAGGTCTCCCTCGGCTACCCGAGGGAGTGGCGCCGACGCGGCCTCCCCGCCGACCTGGCCCGACCCATGCTCGCCAGGCTCGCTCCCGCGTAGAGCGCACAGACTTGGTGTGCGCGGCACAGAGGGTGCACGGTCTGCGAGACGTACACCCGATCTGTGCGAGCCGGGTGGGTCAGCGCAGCGGCACCAGGTCGTCGGCGTGGACTAGCTCGCGGCGGTACTCGGGGGGGAGGTCGCGGGTGCGCCGGCCGATCAGGGCGGGCAGCTCGGCGGCGTCGAACGCAACCACGCCGCGCGCCACCACCACACCGTGCGGCCCTACCAGGTCGACCACATCACCAGCCACGAAGTCACCGTCGACGCCGTGCACGCCCGCGGCCAGCAACGAGCGCCGGCGTTCGATCACTGCGGCCACCGCGCCGGCGTCCAGGTCCAACCGGCCCGCGCTGTCCGCGGCGTGCCTTAGCCAGAACCGCCGCGCCGACAGCCGCTGGCCGACGCCTGCGAACGCGGTGCCGACCTTCGCCCCGTCCGTCCCGGTGTCC
>JALYVZ010000134.1 GCA_030852965.1 Actinomycetota bacterium
TCTCCTGCCCGGCCGCCGCCCGCCGGCTCGCCGCGGTCACCCTGGCCGGCCTGCGCCCACCACACCAGGCGAACTGAACCTGATCGAGCACATCCGGGCCTGTGTCTGGCAGCCGTCTTCCCAGCCCCTCGACTGGTGCGGACCCGGCGCCACGGCACCCAGGTCTTCTACCGGATCGAGAGTTCCCACGTCCGCCAGCTGGTCGAGGACGCGATCCACCACGCCGAGCACGCCAGCCCAGGCGTGCCCGCGCACCACCGCGGCGATCCCGCGGTGAGCGACCTGACTTCTCACACCGGGACCGAGGCGCCATGAGTAGCACCGACCCCCACCATGATTCCGGGCGCCGCGACCCCCACGACAGGCGGACCGGCGCACCGGATCCACCCCATGACAACCAGTCCGCTGATGCCGGCCACCTCAGCGACAGCAGCCACGCCCGGCACGACCACGGCCCTTCCGCCGATCACGGCCATGGGCGTGGACATGGGCACGGGCACGGGCACGCTGGTGGTGTGCGCGGGTTTCTCGCCTCGATCATCAAGCCGCACAGCCATGACGCGGCGGATTCGATCGACTCCGAGCTGGAGGCCAGCCAGGACGGTGTCCGCGCGTTGAAGATCAGCCTGGTCGCGCTGCTGGTGACCGCGGCCGCGCAGGCGGTGATGGTGTGGTTCACCGGGTCGGTCGCCTTGCTGGCCGATACCATCCACAACTTCTCCGATGCGTTGACCGCGGTGCCGTCGTGGATCGCGTTCGTGCTGGGCCGGCGGGTCGCGACGCGCCGCTACACCTACGGGTACGGACGCTCGGAAGACCTGGCCGGGGTCTTCATCGTGGCCATGATCGCCCTGTCGTCTCTGGTGGCGGGTTGTGAGTCGGTCCGGCGGCTGATCAACCCGCAACCGATCGCCAACATCGCGGCGTTGATCGCGGCCGGGCTGATCGGGTTCGCCGGCAACGAGCTGGTCGCGGTCTACCGCATCCGGGTCGGCCGCAAGATCGGCTCCGCGGCCCTGATCGCGAACGGGCTGCACGCCCGCACCGACGGGATCACCTCGCTGGCCGTGGTGATCGGCGCCCTCGGAGTCTGGGCCGGTTTCCCGCTCGCCGACCCGATCATCGGCCTGCTGATCACCGTCGCCATCCTGTTCGTGTTGCGCGGTGCCGCGCGTGACATCTACCGGCGGCTGATGGACACCGTCGAACCCCAGCTGGTCGACGCGGCCGAGGCCAGCCTGCGAGCCGTTCCCGGCGTCGACGATATGGAGAGCCTACGGTTGCGGTGGGTCGGGCACACCATCCGCGCCGAAGTCGGGCTGGTCGTGAGCTCCGAGCTCGGGCTCGTCGCCGCCCACGCGATCGCCGTCGACGCCCACCACCGGCTCCTGCACGACGTACCACGTCTGATCGACGCCACCGTGCACGTCAGCCCCAGCGGAGCCATCGGCCACGCCCAGCACGCCGGCATCGCCCACCACAGCTCGGGCGGAGACCCCGGCGGCCTGACTCCCCACCGATCCTGATCACTCAGCGTGGCGCGTCGGGTCGCGTGTGGATGTTCCTCTACCCAGCCGAGATCGACCGAGTGCCGCGATCGCCGGCCAAGTCTCATTTATCCAGTCCTGGGTCGGCTGGGCTACGTCAAGCCGGACGGCTCCGGGATGTCGGTGCTGGACGCGGTCTACTTCACCGTCGAGACCATCGGCACCATCGGCTACGGCGACTTCTCCTTCGCCGATCAGCACCCCTGGTTGAGGAGCTATGCCGTGGGATTGATGCTGCTCGGAGTGGTGCTGGCCGCACCGTGGTTCGTCGGTGCCGCGCTCGGGTTGGACGTGCTGGGCACCTTCTACGTCGATCGGCTGCCATTCATGGTCGGCCGGCTGACCGTGCCCACGGGTGGGGGCCTCGACGGTCTGGCGATGGGCGAGTTGTCCGCCCGTACCCGGGTGGTGGCGATTCATCGGGCCGGCCAAGACGACTCCGAGCGACGCCTGGAGTACCCGCCGCGCAACACCCGGTTCGGCGCCGGGGACGACGCCTACCTCTTCGGGCCCTACGAGGAGCTGCTCGCGGTGCTGCGCCGGGATGTCCTTGCCCCGGGTTCGGTCCGCCCATCCACCGGCCCGACCACCCGGGCGGACGGCTCCACACCCGAGGACGGCTCCACTCGGCAGTCCGGCCTGCGCCCGGGCTAGGGTCGCGATCATGCGATGGGACCCTGCGGCCATTCCTGCCCAGACCGGCCGCACCGTCGTGGTCACCGGCGCGAACAGCGGGCTCGGGCTGGTCACCGCGACCACCCTGGCCAAGGCCGGGGCCCGGGTGATCTGCGCCTGCCGGAACGTCGAGAAGGGCCGTGAAGCGATCACGGGGGCGACCGGTCAGCTGGAAGTCCGCCAGCTCGACCTGGCCGACCTGTCCTCGGTCCAGGCGTTCGCCGATGGCCTCGGCGACCCGGTGCAGGTGCTCATAAACAACGCCGGGGTGATGGCGGTACCGCAGGGGCGCACCGCCGACGGCTTCGAGATGCAGTTCGGCACCAACCACCTAGGCCATTTCGCGCTCACCGGCCGGCTGCTGCCCCAGGTCACTGACCGGGTGGTGACGCTGTCCAGCCTGGTGCACAAGATCGGGCGCATCGGGTTGGACGACCTGAACTGGCAGCACCGCCGCTACCAGCGTTGGCTGGCCTACGGGCAGGCCAAGCTCGCCAACCTGATGTTCGCCTATGAGCTGCAGCACCGGCTGCTGGCCGCCGGGTCTGGCGTGCGCTCGATGGCGGCGCACCCCGGGTACTCCTCGACGAACCTGCAGTCCCACACCGAGTCGATCCAGGATCGAGTGATGCAGCTGGGTGGCTTCCTTTTCTCTCAGTCTGCGGCGATGGGGGCGCTGCCCACGCTGTACGCGGCCACCGTGGCGGACCTACCCGGTGGCAGCTACATCGGCCCCGACGGCATCGGCGAGCGGACCGGACACCCTCGGCCGGTCGGGTCCACGAAGACGTCCCACGACCGGGAGGTCCAGCGGGCGCTCTGGGAGGCGTCCGAGCAACTGACCGCCGTGAAGTTCGAGTTCGACGGCACGACCTGAGTCTACGTCACCATTGAATGTAGGAACCGACCGTTTTCGACAATGAGAAGACCAATCCAATTTCGGAGTCCTCGCTCGTCTGCGGGCCATCAGGAATTTCGCCGGTGGAGCGCTCGGTTATGTCGATCGCGAGCACAGCATCAGCTATCTCCTGGCCATGCAGGCGGATGGCATCGGCGGTCTCGCCGCCTGCTGCCCACGCAAGATGGATTCGGTCGGTGATCGAGAACCCCGATTCCTTCCGTGCGCTTTGGACAAGTCGGATGATTTCGCGGGCGAGCCCGGCCTTGCGCAGCTCTGGCGTGATCGCCGTGTCCAACGCGACGGTGACGTCTTGTTGGGTGGCTACTGCCCATCCACTGCGTGGGGCTTCGCTGAGCGTGACCTCGTCTGCTGTCACGGCGATGTGCTCGCCGTCGAGCATGACTGTGCCACGATTGCTTTCTCGTAGTTCGCGAGCAAGGCCGGCGTGGTCGGCGGTATTGATTGCTCTGGCGACCTCCGGGGTCTGCCGGCCGAATCGTTTTCCGAGCGCTCGGAAGTTGGGCTTGACGGTGATGTCGACGACCTCGCCGGCTTGGCCGAGTGTAGTCACCTCGCGCACGTTCAGCTCTTCCGCGATCTCGGCTACCAGATCGGCGGGAAGCTCCCGGCCGCCCGGAACTGCGACGAGTGCCCGTTGAAGGGGCTGGCGAATGCGGACGTTACTGGCCTTGCGCGCGGAGCGGCCGGCTTCAACTAGGAGCCGGGTGACGGCCATGTCCGCGCGCAAACCGTCGTTCGAAAGAGACGGGTCACCGGTTGGCCAGGCCGCGAGATGCACGGACTCCGCCGCGGTTGCGTCACCGGGCCTGATGGCCTTCTGCCAAACCTGCTCGCTGATGAACGGGACGAACGGTGCAAGGAGCCGCGTCACCACGTGCAGGCATTCGTACAAGGTGGCCAGCGCATCCGGATCGCCGTCCCAGAATCGGGCGCGGCAGCGTCGGACATACCAGTTCGAGAGGTCGTCAATGAACTGTGCGAGGACGCGACCGGATCCGGCGGTGTCGAACGCGTCCAGCGCGGCGCCGACCGTTGCGACGACGTGATCAAGTTCGGCGAGCACCCAGCGGTCGATGACCGGCCGATCGGTGACCGCCTGCGCGTCCCCTGGGAGCCAGTTGCTGGTGCTGGCATAGAGGGTGAAGAATGAGGCGGTGTTCCAGTAGGTCAGAAGGACCTTACGAACGATCTCTTCCAGCGGACCGTCGCCAACTCGGCGGGGCGACCACGGAGAGCCCGCGCACAGCATGAACCAGCGCAGCGCATCCGAGCCGTGCCGCTCCATGAGTGGGATTGGCTCGATGATGTTACCGAGATGCTTGCTCATCTTTCGGCCGTCCTCGGCCATGATGTGCCCGAGACATACGACGTTCTCGTATGAGGACCGGTCGAACACCAGCGTTCCGATCGCCATGAGTGTGTAGAACCACCCGCGGGTCTGGTCGATGGCCTCGCAGATGAACTGTGCGGGGTAGCTCTTCTCGAACGCCTCGACGCTGCCCTCGACGTAGGGGTAGCCGAGGCTGGCAAACGGCATTGCCCCGGAGTCGAACCATGCGTCGATGACCTCGCTGACCCGGCTTGCCGGGTCGCCGCAGGTCGGGCAGGGAAAGGTGACGTCGTCAATGTAGGGACGGTGCGGATCGAGCCCGGAGAGGTCCTTGTCGGCGAGCTGGCCGAGCTCAGCGCGCGAGCCGACACAGGTGAGATGCCCGACGGAGCACTGCCACATGGGTAGTGGAGTACCCCAGTACCTGCTGCGGGACAACGCCCAGTCGACGTTGTTGGAGAGCCAGTCTCCGAAACGACCGTGCTTGATGTGATCGGGGTACCAGTTGGTGCGCTCATTCTCTCGTTGCAGCTCCGTACGCCGGGCTGTCGTGCGGATGTACCAAGAGAGCTGCGCGTAATACATTAGCGGGGTGTGACACCGCCAACAATGTGGATACTGATGTTCATAGTTCGTGGACCGGAACAACAAACCGCGCCGCTCGAGGTCAGCAACGAGTGTCGGGTCGGCCTCCTTGAAGAACTTCCCACCGACAAGTCCAATATCGGCGTGGAAATGGCCGTCAGGCCCGATCGGGTTGACGACCGGCAGGTTGTGCCGTCGGCAGGCCGCGAGGTCATCGGCGCCGAACGCGGGCGCCTGGTGCACCAACCCCGTTCCATCCTCGGTGGTGACATAGTCGGCCGTGATGACGAAGTGGGCGCCGGGGATGTCGACCAGATCGAAGAGCCGCCGATAGCGCACACCCTCCAGCCTTCGTCCGGGCATCGTCGCCAGTACTTCGGCGTCTTCACCCAGCACCGTGGCGAGCAACGGCTCGGCGACGACGAAGGTGCCGCGCCGCGTTCGCGCCACCGCGTAACTGACGTCAGGGTGGACCGCAACGGCGGTGTTGGCGACCAACGTCCATGGGGTCGTCGTCCACACCAACAACTCGACCCCGGTCAACCCGTCCAGCTCGCCCGTGATCGGCAGCCGCACGTACACCGACGGATCGGTCACGGTCTCGTAGCCCTGGGCCACCTCGTGATCCGAGAGTCCGGTGCCGCACCGTGGGCAGTAGGGGGCGACGCGGTGGTCCTGAACGAGCAGACCCTTGTCGTTGATCTGCTTCAATGCCCACCACACACTGTCGATGAACTCTGGGGTCATCGTCCAGTACGGGTGGGACATGTCGACCCAGTAGCCGACTCGTTCGGTCAGCTCCTCGAAGTCGCCGATGTAGCGCTGCACGGACTCCCGGCACCGGGCGTTGAACGCCTCGATGCCCACCTTCTCGATATCCTTCTTGCCCGAGAGCCCAAGTTCCTTCTCGACCGCGATCTCCACCGGGAGACCGTGGCAGTCCCACCCAGCCTGCCGGGTGACGTGAAAGCCCTTCATGGTCTTGAACCGAGGGAAGATGTCCTTGAAAACGCGGGCCTCGACGTGATGCGTCCCAGGCCTGCCGTTCGCGGTGGGTGGCCCCTCGTAGAACACCCACTCCGGACCACCGGCCGTCTGGCTGACGCTCCTGGCGAAGATGTCGTGCTCACGCCAGAACGCCAGCATCTCATGATCGACAGCAGCAAGCTCCACCCGAGCCGGTAGCGGAGTGTAGGACGGCAGTTCAGACAACAGGAGACTCCTCGGTGCCTAGCCCGAAGTTTCCTAGCGCAGAGGAGCCGCGCCAGCAAGTAAACGTGCCAACAGGATATCCCGGCCATCTCCCCACCGACGACCAGGCGGCGGCGCAGCCGCAGGGTGTCGTCCAGCTGGTCAACCGGGCCTCGGCGGCGATCATGGCCGGCGAGCACGACCTAGTTGTGGTCTGCGGCGCCGAGTCGGTGCACAGCCGGCGACTGGCCCGCCGCCACGGCGTTGCTCCGCACGCTGCTCGACGGCGACCCGCTGGGCATGCCGGTCGAGGTAGCCGGCACCGAGCTGCGGTTGGCCTGAGCCTTGACTAGCCCTTTCGCGGGGGCAGTCGTTTCGGGCGTGACGGTGGCGGCACGACCGGTCCGATGTCACCGTCGGGGGCTGAGTCCAGGTCCACCATCACCGGTGCGTGGTCGCTCGGTCCGGTGCCCTTGCGCGCCTCCCGGTCGATCCAGACCGCCGCCACCCGCACGGCCACCGGATCGGCGGCCAGCACCAGGTCGATCCGCATGCCCAGGTCCTGGTGGAACCGCCCGGCCCGATAGTCCCAGTAGCTGAACACCCGCTGGTCCGGCCAGCGCTCCCGGACCACGTCCCGCAGACCGAGGATCATCAGCTCGCCCAGCGCGGTCCGCTCGGCCGGGGTGACGTGGGTGGAGTCGACGAACAGCGCCGGATCCCAGACGTCGGCGTCGGTCGGGGCGATGTTCATGTCCCCGCACACCACCGAGGTGCCGGCTGCGGCTGTGTCCGCCACGGTGTCGCGCAGCGCGGCCAGCCAGGCCAGCTTGTAGGTGTAGTGCGGGTCGTCCGGGGTGCGGCCGTTGGGCACATACACCGAGGTGATCCGCAGCCCGGCGCAGGTGGCGCTCACCGCGCGGGCCTCGGTAGGACCGACAGGGTCGGGGAAGCCGGGCTCACCGGTCAACCCTCGGACCACGTCGTCCAGGCCGACCTTCGAGGCGATGGCCACCCCGTTCCACTGACTGGTCCCGTGGTGGGCGACCTCGTATCCGCGCGCGGCCAGCTCGGCGTCCAGCAGCTCGGCGAACGCTGCATCCGGCAGTTTGGTCTCCTGCAGGCACACCACGTCTGGTTGCCGCTTGTCGAGCCATGGCAGCAACCGGGGCAGCCGCGCGGTGGCCGAGTTGACGTTCCAGGTAGCGATCCGCATCGGGGCCCCCGCTCAGCCCAGCCCGCCGCGCTGCACCAGTTGGCGGACGATGACGTTGCGCTGGATCTCGTTCGTGCCCTCGCCGACGATCATCAGCGGGGCGTCCCGGAAGTAGCGCTCGACGTCGAACTCGGTCGAGTAGCCGTAGCCGCCGTGCACCCGGATGGCGTTCATCGCGACCTCCATCGCGACCTCGGAGGCGAACAACTTGGCCATCGCGGCCTCCAGGTCAGCCCGCACGCCGGAGTCCAACGTCCGCGCGGCGTGCAGGATGAGCTGCTCAGCGGCGGTGATCTTGGTGGCCATGTCGGCCAGGTAGTTGCCCACGGACTGGTGCTGCCAGATGGGTTGACCGAAGCTCTCCCGCTCCTGGCTGTAGCGCAACGCGTCGTCGAACGCGGCCCGAGCCACCCCGAGCGCGCGGGACGCCACCTGGATCCGGCCGATCTCCAGCCCGCGCATCATCTGCGCGAAGCCCTTGCCCTCCTCGGTGCCGAGCAGCGCCTCGTTCGGCACCCTGGCGTCATCGAAGGACAGCTCGCAGCTCTCCACACCCTTGTAGCCCAGCTTCGGCAGATCCTTGGAGATCGTGTAACCGGGAGTGTCCCGCTCCACCAGCAGAATGCTGATCCCCTTGTGCGGCGGGTCGGCGGCCGGGTCGGTCTTGCACAGCAGCGCGACCAGCCCGGAGCGGCGGGCATTGGTGATCCAGGTCTTGGCGCCGTTGATCACGTAGTCGTCGCCGTCGCGACGGGCATGAGTCCGCATGGCCTGCAGGTCCGAGCCACCGCCGGGCTCGGTGAGGGCCATGGTGGCGCGCAGCTCACCGGTGGCCATCCGGGGCAGGTAGCGCTCGCGCTGGGCGACGGTGCCGTAGTCCCGCAGCAGTTTGGCGACCACGGTGTGCCCGCCCATGGCGCCGGCCAGACTCATCCAGCCCCGCGCCAGCTCGGCCGTCACCAGTGCGTAGCACGGGGTGGACACCGCCACGTCCCCGTAAGGCTCGGGGATGGCCAGCCCGTACACCCCCATCCGCTTCATCTGCTCGATGAACGCCTCGGGGTAGATGTTGGCGTGCTCCATGTCCCGGACCTGGGGTCGCACCTCCTTGTCCACGAACTCGCGGACGGTGTCGACGATGGCGCGTTCCTCGGCGTTGATCGGGTCCATCGGTTACTTGTCCTCCGGTCAGCGAGTTGGGCGGTCGCGGTCACCGTCCGCCAACCCAGATCAACGTGCGCACGAGATCGCACGCTAGCCGATACCGTTCTCGCAGGGGACCTCCGACCCATGACGAACGGTGGTGAGATGGCGCGCATCGTGCTGCTCGGTGGCGGGTTCTCTTCTGACCCCGACACGCTGCTGGACGACTGGTTGCTGAGGATGCTGCCGAGGCTGCGGCCCAGGGTGTGCTTTCTCCCGACCGCGAGTGGGGACTCCGAGGTCTACATGCAGCGCTTCCACGCCGCGCTGGACGGGCGCTGCGAGACCTCCGCACTCGGGCTCTTCGCACGTGACGACCGGGACCCTCGGGATGTGCTGCTGAACCAGGACGCGATATACGTGGGCGGCGGCAACACCGCCAACGCCCTCGCGGTCTGGCGGGTGCACGGGGTGGACCGGGCACTGGTCGAGGCCTACCACGCCGGGGTCGTACTGGGTGGCATCAGCGCGGGCATGATCTGCTGGTTCGAGTCGTGCCTGACCGACTCGTTCGGCCCGGTCGCGGTGCTGCACGACGGTCTCGGCCTGCTCGCCGGCAGTGCCTGCCCGCATTTCGACAGCGAACCCGCCCGACGGCCGACGTACCTGCGGGCCGTAGCGTCCGGCGAGCTGCCGTCGGGGTGGGCGCTGGACGACGGAGCGGCCGCGCTGTTCACCGACGGCGAGCTGGTCGAGTCGGCGGCTCGCCGGCCAGGGGCTCATCTGCGGCGCGTGCAGGCCGAGCCCGGCGGTGAGGTGGCTGAGACCACGATCGAGGCCCGCTTGCTCGGTTAGCGCGGATTTCCACGCAGCTGGTTCGGGGCAAGGATCAGGCGAACTGGTAGTGGAGGGTGCGGTTGCCTGATCAGCCCCGTGTTTTTCGGACCGCTTGAATTCGGTTAGTCTACGCTGCTTCCTGGCTGTTTGTCCACTCGTTGAGGGCTTCTTGGGGGTAAACATTCAGCCCTGAGCCTGACCTGCGGTGGAGCTGCTCGTGATGCGGCGTTTGGCTGGTTGGGCGTGTCGGTCACGGTGTGATCGGGTGGGCTGCGGTTGGATCTTGGGGTGGCCGGGCCGGG
>JALYVZ010000135.1 GCA_030852965.1 Actinomycetota bacterium
CCGCCGAAGTGCTGCCCGAGCACTCCGAGGCCCGGCTGGCGGTGATCGGGATGGGCAAGTGCGGGGGCAACGAGCTGAACTACGTCAGCGACGTGGACGTGGTCTTCGTCGCGGAGCCGGCGGACAACCTCACCACCAAGTTGGCCTCGACGCTGATCCGGGTGGCCGGCGAGGCCTGCTTCCCAGTCGATGCGAACCTGCGCCCGGAGGGCCGCCGAGGCGCCCTGGTCCGCACCTTGGACGGGCACCTGAGCTACTACCGGCGGTGGGCGAAGACCTGGGAGTTTCAGGCGCTGCTCAAGACCAGACCGGTGGCCGGTGACCCGAAACTGGGTGCCGACTACATTGAGGCGGTCACGCCGATGGTGTGGACCGCCGCCGACCGGGCCGACTTCGTGGCCGACGTGCGCGCGATGCGCCGGCGGGTGGAGGAACACGTCCGCCCGGACCAGGCCGACCGGGAGCTCAAGCTCGGCCGGGGCGGGCTGCGCGACGTCGAGTTCGCGGTGCAGCTGCTCCAGCTGGTGCACGGTCGCGCAGACCCGGACATCCGTTCCGGCTCCACCCTGGACGCGCTGTCCGCGCTCGGCGAGGGCGGCTACATCGGCCGTGACGACGCGGCGAACCTGGCCGCGTCCTACCGGTTCCTCCGGTTGCTGGAGCACCGGCTGCAGCTGGAGCGGCTGCGCCGGACCCACCTGCTGCCCCCGGAGAGCGACACCGCTGGGTTGCGTTGGTTGGCGCGCTCGGCCAAGCTGCGCCCGGACGGTCGCCGGGACGCGGTCGGCGTGCTGCTCGCGCAGTGGCGGGACAACGCCCGCCGGGTACGGCGGCTGCACGAGAAGCTGTTCTACCGCCCCCTGTTGGAGACCGTCTCGAAGATCTCCACGGAGACCTTGCGGATGACCGACAAGTCTGCCATCCGGCGGCTCGCGGCGCTGGGTTGGGCGTCCCCGGAGGGCGCGCTCGGGCACCTGCGGGCGCTCACCGGCGGGGTCTCCAGGGCGGCGGCCATCCAGCGCACCCTGCTCCCCGTGCTGCTCGACCAGCTTGCCGACACCCCGGATCCGGACCGCGGCCTGCTGGCCTACCGCCGGGTGTCGGAGGCGCTCGCGGACACCCCCTGGTATCTGCGGCTGCTGCGTGACGAGGGTGCGGTGGCCCAGCGGCTGATGGCTGTGCTGGGTACCTCCGCACTGGTCCCGGACCTGCTGGTGCGGGCCCCGGAGGTACTGCGGCTGCTCGCTGACACCTCTGCGGGGGCCGAGCTGGCCACCAGGGACCCGGCCGAGGTGGCAGTGTCCCTGCGGGCCGCCGTGGGCCGCCACAACGACCCGGCCCTGGCGGTGACCGCAGCCCGGTCGTTGCGCCGTCACGAGTTGCTGCGGGTGGCCTGCGCCGATCTGCTCGGCCTACTGACCCCGCCGAATGTGTGCGCCGCGCTCAGCTCGGTCTGGGCAGCGGTGCTGGGCTCAGCGCTGGACGCGGTGATCCGAGCGCACCCTGGCCCGGCGCCGGCGCGGCTGGCGGTGATCGGGATGGGTCGGCTCGGCGGCTCCGAGCTGGGCTACGGCTCGGACGCCGACGTGCTGTTCGTGTGCGAGCCGGTGGACGGCGCGAGCGAGCACGACGCGGTGCGCTGGTCGACCTCTGTCGCCGAGCAGGTGCGCGGGCTGCTGGGCGCGCCGAGCCCGGACCCGCCGCTGGAGGTGGACGCCGACCTGCGTCCGGAGGGCCGCAGCGGACCGCTGGTGCGCACCTGTGCGTCCTACCGGGCCTACTATGCGCAGTGGTCGCAGATGTGGGAGGCCCAGGCGTTGCTGCGGGCCCGTCCGCTGGCCGGGGACGCCCGCCTGGGGGAGCGGTTCGTCGAGCTGATCGACCCGGTGCGGTACCCGAGGGCAGGCCTCGCCCCCGCCACGATCACCGAGATCCGCCGGATCAAGGCCAGGGTGGACGCCGAGCGGCTGCCCCGGGGCGCGGACCGGGCCACCCACACCAAGCTTGGCCACGGCGGACTGGCAGACGTGGAGTGGACCGTGCAGCTGCTGCAGCTACAACACGCCGGTGACGTCCCGGAGCTGCGCACCACCTCCACGCTGGACGGGCTGCGCGAGGCGAGCGAGGCCGGGCTGTTGACCGCCGCCGACGCCGATGCGCTGGCCGCCGGCTGGACGATGGCCACCCGGGCCCGCAACGCGGTCACCCTGGTGCGGGGCAAACCCGCCGACCAGCTGCCCCGTTCCGGGCGGGAGCTCGCCGCGGTGGCCCGAGCCATGGGCCACCCGGCCGGCGGTGACCCG
The DNA here is from genome assembly GCA_030852965.1 of Actinomycetota bacterium. Taxonomy (GTDB): domain Bacteria; phylum Actinomycetota; class Actinomycetes; order Mycobacteriales; family Pseudonocardiaceae; genus Pseudonocardia. Next base: position 2,304 of record JALYVZ010000135.1, read on the forward strand.
GGCGAGTTCGTCGACGAGTACCGCCGAGTCACCCGGCGGGCCAGGGCCGTGGTGGAAAGGGTGTTCTACGGTTCAGGCGCATAGCGGGAGCGGTTCCGGCAGCTCAGGCTAGACGCCCGCGCGGGTGTGCGAGGCAGCGATCAGAATCAACTCGGATCGGTTGGCCATCACGGCCGCTCGTTGTTCGACCTCGACGCGTCGGTCAGCGATCTTGTTGATTCGGTCCTCGAATGCCGCGGCGTCCCACAGCTCCCGCTTCTCAAGGGCCGTCCGCATCTCCTTCAGTGCCACCGCCACAGTGTCGAACCGTGGCTGCCAGCTAGTGTACTACACGGCGGGTGAATGTCGACGGAAGTCAGATCGTCGACATTCCGCGCTCGACTGATCGCTGGTTTCTTGACCCCGTATCGCCGAGTTGGAGCAGATCGGGGAGGAGCTGCTCACAGCAACATGACCGTTCAACCAGGCAAGGGCCAGGCAAGGGCCTGTGGCAGGGGCGGAACCAGCCCGCCGGGCTGTCAACTCGAACTCGCGCTGGCCAGGGTGTGCGCGAACCGCAGGCTGTTTCCGGACAGCCGGCCGCGGTCGGCGAGCTCGATCAGTTCGCGCTCCGAGACCCAGACAAATCGGGCGTGCTTGTCTTCGGGCTCCCCGTCGGCGTTGACTGTCTTGCCGATCACTACCGCGTCATCGTCAACAGCCAACACGACATGGAACATGTGCACCCGTCGCCTGTAGAGCTTGCCTTTGTGCTCAAAAGCATAGGTGATCTCTTCGGTTTTCTTGGGTGGGTGGGACGACAGGTCGATGTCGGTCTCTTCGAATACTTCCTGGACCGTCGACTGCGTCTGCTCCCGGAGGGTGGAGATCCGGGCTGAGATGGCGTCAATCTTCCCACCCGGGAGTTCGTAGAGTGACGCGGCCTTGGAGTCGGGGGACTTCTGGAGAAGTAAGATGTCCCCATTGTGCCGTTGCAGGATACAGCGGACCGTTTCCACCTCATCGCTTGCGGGCTGGCCACAAGTGGGCACGGTCATCGTGTGCCACGCCTCTCTGGGGCCGCTGACGCAGGTCTGGCCGACCTCCGCGGTGGAGCAGGCTCGCCGCAAGTCTGTCAAAGTGTCCGCCTGACCTCAACGCCTGGTTTGGAGCCGCTCGACCAGCAGGTGCCAGTGGCTGATGGGTGACGTGGTTGCGCCGACTGGGTGATGGTCCGGGATGATCTCTCGGTCAGCCTAGGGCCGGACGTGTGGAATCTTGCCAAGCTCCTCTCAGCCTCGCAACCTTGGCGCGGTTCGCGCGTCATACAAGTTGACGACGCGGAACCGCCGCTCGGACGGTGGCGGTGGAGGGGCAGGGATGACGGGTACTCGACGGTTCGGCAGACGACGTGCCACGGTCGTCGGGGTGGGTGTGGTCTGCCTGGGCGCGCTGTCCGTCGGTTACCTCGCGCCGCCGGCGTTCGCCGAGTCCGCCGCCGCCAAGAGCACCAGGGAGACTCCGCTGGTGGAGGGTACGCCGTGCACCATCACCGCGAGGTCCTGTGTCGATCTCGAGGCCAAGCAGGCGTGGCTGTTCGAGAACGGCAAGATCGTCGAGGCCCGGTGGACATGACCTCCGGCGGCAAGGGGGAGGAGACCCCCACGGGTCACTCCTTGCGGGTCTACCGCAAGGAGAGACTGCACCTGAGCCAGGAGTCGCGGACGCCCGACGGGCAGCCGTCGAAGATGCCGTGGTCGGTGTTCTTCGAGAACGGTGGCATCGCCTTCCACGGTGGGGATCTGGACCGCCAGTCCGCCGGCTGCATCCACCTGGCCGCGGCCGACGCCAAGGCCTGGTTCGACTATTTGAACGTCGGTGACCAGGTGCAGGTGGTGTACGGCTCCGAGGAGCTGGCCGCCCGCCGCGGCGAGATCGACGCCGACCGCGACCGCAACAGTGACACCGACCACCACACGGACGTGCGATAGGGCTGACTCAGGGCTCAGGTCGGCCCCGGCAGGTCCGGACGACCGGGCTCGACGGGCGACCCGCGAACCGCTACGGGACCTCTCGACGCGAGCCGCTGGCCGCGCTCGACGAGCCGGCCGGCGGCTGGCGGACACCGAGATGGGACAGTCGGGGTGGCTAGGTCTGGCGCGTATGCTGGTGCACCCCGCATGCTGTCTGACCTGCGAACTAGCGGTCTAGCCTTGGGAATCGCAGGCAAACCGGAACGGGTCCGAGAGAGGCACTGACCTACGCCGTGACCGACCTACCACACGAGCAGCTGACCAGGTGGACCGACGCGATCGACCGGCTCCACGACTACACCACCCGGAATCACACAGACGCCCGGATCGCCGCCGAGGCGACGGCCAACCTCTGGTCAGACTTCGGCTACCAGGCCGGACCGCCAGAGGTCTCTACGATGATCCTGCACGCCATCGAGACCGGCTACGCCGCCGCGCTGCGCGACGTGCGGGACGGCGACATCGACGACCTGATCGAAGAGTGGCAATCAGAGCGCGAGGACGACTAGCCGAGTAGACGCGACTTCCAGCGCCCAAACAGACGTCTACCCGCCGAGGGGGAACTCGATGTCACCCGATCCTGACGAGATTGGCGAGCAGCGCGACCAGGAGGTGCCCATCCCGTACGCCGAGGAGATGGCTGTGCAGTACAGCCTGGCACGCCGCGAACACCCGGACCTGGATTGGGAAGAGATCGTCGACCTCGTGGTAGCCCGAATGGATCGTGACGCGATCCTGGGGCATGCCGCCGAGGAACTCGGCGTTGTTGCCTAACGCGGATTTCCACGCAGCTGGTTCGGGGCAAGGATCAGGCGAACTGGTAGTGGAGGGTGCGGTTGCCCCACCAGGGGATGGTGGTGTTGGGGAGGTCGGCTTGGCGTAGGACGGGTGAGTGGGCGCGGCGGTTGAGGCGGACGGTGATGGTGTCGCCGGTGGTGGTGATCTGGCCTGGGGTTTCCAGGAAGCGGCGTTGCACGGTGTCGAGTTCGGCGAGCACGGGTTGGGTGGTGACTTTCTGGTCCATGACCAGCATGTGGGGGTCGTTGCCGCTGGCGGTTTTCCAGTGGTCGCAGAAGGCGATGACCTCGCGGTTTTGGGTGGCCTTGGACAGGTCGGCGTTGGCGTAGACGAGGTTGTGGGTGCCGCAGTCTTGGGCGAAGAAGGTCAGCACGGAGCGGGAACGCTGGGAACGGGTGGGTACGTAGTGTTTTTCCAGGGCGGGGTCGGCGCCCCAGGCCATGACGGCGTGGAAGTCCAGGTCGAAGATCGCTTCGTCGCGGGTGGCGAGCCCACCGGCGATCATTTTCGTGTCCAGGGCGACCAGGAACGCGCGCTGGTTGTCGTGGCTGGTGCGGTAGGATGCACAGGCCACCCAACCAACCCACCCACTTAGTGCGCTCACCCATCCTCGTCGTCCAGCTCGGGCCACCGAATCCGGCCGAGTCGGCCCGATGCAGCTCGCGCGGCACGTCTGACACGTGCCTCAGGTCAGACGCCCGTAATTCCTACACGTCGTAGTACAGGGCGAACTCGTGCGGGTGCGGGCGCAGCCGGAACTCGTCGATCTCGGCGGTCCGCTTGTAGTCGATCCAGGTCTCGAGCAGATCTGCGGTGAACACGCCGCCCTCGAGCAGGTAGTCGTGGTCGGACTCCAGTCGGTCGATCACGGCTTCCAGGCTGGCCGGCACCTGTGGGATGTCCTTGGCCTCCTCGGGTGGCAGCTCGTAGAGGTCCTTGTCCACCGGCGCCGGCGGCTCCATCTTGTTCTTGATGCCGTCCAGCCCGGCCATCATCATCGCCGAGAATGCCAGGTACGGGTTGCCGGAGGAGTCCGGGCAGCGGAACTCGAGGCGCTTGGCCTTCGGGTTGTTGCCGCTGATCGGGATCCGGATGCACGCCGAGCGGTTTCGCGCGGAGTACACTAGGTTCACCGGCGCCTCGAAGCCGGGCACCAGTCGGTGGTAGGAGTTCACCGTCGGGTTGGTGAACGCCAGCAGGCTCGGCGCGTGGTGCAGCAGGCCGCCGATGTAGTGCCGGCACATGTCGGAGATGCCGCCGTAGCCGGACTCGTCGTGGAACAGCGGCGCGCCGTCCTTCCAGAGTGACTGGTGGGCGTGCATGCCCGAGCCGTTGTCGCCGAAGAGCGGCTTGGGCATGAAGGTGACGGTCTTGCCGGCGGCCCAGGCGGTGTTCTTGACCAAGTACTTGAACAGCATCAGGTCGTCGGCCGCGTGCAGCAACGTATTGAACTTGTAGTTGATCTCGGCCTGGCCGGCGGTGCCCACCTCGTGGTGGCCGCGTTCCACGGTGAAGCCGGACTTGATCATGTTGCTGACCATCTCGTCGCGCAGGTCGGCGTAGTGGTCGACCGGCGGCACCGGGAAGTACCCACTCTTGTAGTTGACCTTGTAGCCGAGGTTGCCGCCGGCCTCGTCGCGCCCGGTGTTCCACCAGCCCTCGACGGAGTCGATGTGGTGGTAGCTCTCGTTCGGGGAGGTGGCGAAGCGGACCGAGTCGAAGATGTAGAACTCCGCCTCGGCGCCGAAGTAGCAGGTGTCGGCCACCCCGGAGGAAGCCAGGTACTCCTCGGCCTTGCGAGCCACGTTGCGCGGGTCGCGGCTGTACCGCTCCCCGGTCAGCGGGTCGTGCACGAAGAAGTTCATGTTGAGCGTCTTGTGCGTGCGGAACGGGTCGAGCCGAGCGGTCGCCGGGTCGGGCTGCAGCTGCATGTCCGACTCGTTGATGGCCTGGAAGCCACGCACCGAGGAGCCGTCGAAGGCGATGCCGTCGTCCAGGAACTCGGCATCGACGCTGCTGGCGGGCACGGTCAGGTGCTGCATGACGCCGGGCAGGTCGCAGAACCTGATGTCGACGTACTCCACCTCCTCATCGGAGATGTACCGCAGAACCTCGTCAGAGTTACTGAACACCCTCGTTGGCTCCCTCGTTTGTCGACTTCGTTCAATGGGAGGCTACTGCCCACGGTGGCCCGCCTCCAGCCCGCTGGCGGACCGAATTGGGCAGAACGTAGGCGGGCCTTGTTGCCCGGCCGTCACCCGAGTGTTTCGCTGAGGTTAACTGGGTGCCGCAGTGGTTCCGGTCACCGTACCGGCCCGGCGGGCTCGGTGGCGAGAAGAGAAGCAGGTGGAGTGGATCGTGGCGGATCTGGCCTCACAGCCGGGTGCACCGCTGATCGCCCGAGCCAGCCGACACCGGGTGATCCACGTCGTGGCCGATGGCGCCCGCGTGGGTGAGCGACGCGGCTGCCTGACCGCGAAGGTCGAGGTTCATCTGATCCTCCCGACGTCGAGCGGATGTTCGAAGCTTCGCGAATCGGCCCGACAGAAATCGCGTTCCGCGGAACACAGCCCTTCAGCGCAGGCAGAACTCGTTTTCTTCTGGGTCGGCCAGTACCAGGCACCAGCCGGATGGCTCGTCCACCTCACCGAGTAGGGATGCGCCGAGCGTGGCGAGCTCTTCGGCGCGGGTCTTGATCCGGACCTTGCGCTCGAGGCTGCCGTACTCGGTGTCCGGGGCGGCGTCGACATCGAGGTGCACCCGGTTCTTGACGGTCTTGGATTCCGGCACCTTCTGGAAGAGCAGCCGGGGCCCGGCGCCGCCCGCGTCGACGGCAGCCGCGAGACGATCATGCTGGTCAGGCGGGATGCCGATTTGCTCGGCGAAGGCCTCCCAGGAGTCGAAGCCGGGCGGCGGGGGCTGCACGCGGTAGCCCAACGCTTCGGCCCAGAACTCAGTGTGGCCGGGTCCGCGCAGTCGAACACAACCTGGATCCTGAGCGCGGTCATTGCCGTCCTTGCTGGGTGCCCCGGTACAGGTCGCGCAGCAGCGCGATCTCGGCGCCGTGGTGCAGTACCTCGCGGTTGATGTGCAGCACCAGCGCGGCCATCGGATGCTCGGCGAACTGCCCCTCGGCGGGCCCACACGGCCGCGCAAGTCCGTCGGCGCCGAGGCCGCGAACCCCGTCGGTCCAGGCGGCGTAGTCCGCTTCCAGCCGCTGCAGCGCACCGGCGGCGTCCCCCGGATAGTCGTAGCTGCCGTAGTCCACCGGTGGTCCGCCGAAGTGGCTGGCGACGCGCATCTCGAAGACTCCGACCAGCAGGTGGCAGATTCGCCAGGCGATCGTCGTGACCGGCGGCGGGTCGGGCTCGGGGATAGCGAAGTCGAGGGTGAACGCGCCGCCGCCGGCAGTGATCGGGGCGGTGCCAGTGCCGCGCGGGCGGAGGCTCCAGGCGCCCGGCGCCGGCTCCCAGCGGTACTCGTCGTCGGTCAGGCCGGTCAGCCGGGGTCTCAGCTGGTGCCGCCAGTGCCAGTCCAGCTGGTCGATCAGGTGAGTGTTCCAGTCCAGCGGCGGTGTACTGGTGGTCTCGTTGCGCATAGTCGTGAAGCTAGCTGCGAACGCTGACAGTTTCGGTCCGGCCAAACCCGCGCCAACTACGCTACCGTGGTAGCCGGAGTTCGCTCGACGATGGCCTCGGTGCGCCGCGAAGCACCGCTCACATGACTCTCAGGAGATCATCCACGCCCGTTTGATGGGCGCGCGGACACCGCCCGATCGGTCGGCCGGGCCGTGCGTCTGGGTGCGGCGACGTGGGCGGTGCCGCTGGAGACCACGTCAAGGTCCGCACGCCGGTGAGTCAGGTAGCCGGCGTATGCAGCGAGTCTTGTGCCGATCCCGCGAGCCGGCCGGTGTGGGTGGCCCACCGCTCGAACACCACCGAGCCCAATGGCGGAACGCTGGCCAGCACGGCGACCCAGCCTATCGGCCGGGACCAGCGCTGATCGCGCCAGGCGCGGACGGCCGTGACCAGGTAAGCCAGAAACAGCCCGCCGTGAATCGGGCCGAAGATGTGCACACCGAGCGCGTCGTGCGTCATCGAGTACTTGAACACCATCGCGATCAGCAGCCCGGTCCAGGAGATCGCCTCGGCGACCGCCGCGAGCCGGAACCATCGCACTTCCGAGTTGCCCATGCCCTCACTCTGCCTGCCCCGATCGACTCGCGTTGCAGCGGTCTACCCGTTGGACTTCGGGCTGCTGTCGAGGTCGCCGCGGCGCCGGGCTTGACCCTCGGCCAGCTGATGATCACTCCGACGCGGCCCTGAGCCGCTGGGCGCCCTCAGCCACCGAACCGGGCGACCATGACGAGCAGAGCCAGCACCGAGATGGCCAGTATCGCCAGGACTGCTACCGCGATCACGAAACGCCGAACTTCCGAGGTCGGTCGGTGGGTCGGGTCCGCTGGGTCGCCTGCCGGAAAGCCGCGTTGCCCAGCGGGGAGCTGCCCAGCTGGCGGCCGGGCGGGTGGTGGCGGTGGCGGGGGACGGCCCGGTGGCGGTGGTGGCGACGGGGGGCCGGGTAGCGGTAGCGCCGGCGCAGCGCTGGGT
>JALYVZ010000136.1 GCA_030852965.1 Actinomycetota bacterium
CGCCCCGACCGCGCCGACGCCGACCGCCGCCGTGCTCAACAGCACCCCTCGGCGCGTCACCCCGCCACCGTCGCTCGCCGCCGCCGACCGGGTGGCCAGCCGGTACAGCCCGCTGAACGCTCCCAACCCGACCACCAGCGCAACCACCGGAGCCACCACGCCGATCGGGGTGAACACCGGAGACACCACCACCGCCGCGAGCCCGACCACGCCGAGCACACCGATTACGAGCACCCCGGGCAACCTGCGACGCCGCGAGGCGATCCCGGCGAGCACCGCGACCACCAGGATCACCAGTGCGACGCCGAACAGCAGCAACGCCTTGTCCGCGACACCTCGGGGCAACCCGATCGCGGGAAGGTCGAGGGACTTGCCGAACTCGGTCAGCCCAGGCGGAGACAACCGGACCACCGCGTCGGCCACCGCCTGGAAAGGCGACGAGCCCGGCGCGAGCAAGCCCGCGACGAGATGGCTGAAACCTAACGCGGCCAGGATCGACACCACCTCGATCAGCGCCGCGACGAACTTCGGGACCGCCGCCTGATCGGAGTTGTCGACCTTGGTGGTCGTGGTCAGGCCCATGGAGTTGATCGCCGCCCTAGCCGAGGTCCCGAGGCACGGATACGTGGTCGGGGGTTCACCCTACATTCGTAGCTCCCGCCCCTTCAGTTCGTGGCCGAGAGCTACAGTCCGCACCTCTGGACTCACCTGCCGGCGGTGAGCAGGCTGACGATGGCCTGCACCAGAATCAGCAGGAAGATCGCGACGAAGATCACGGTGAAGAGGATCGAACCGACCCGGCCTCCGCAGCGGCGGGTCAGCCCGGTCAGGCTCAGCGCGTCTGCGGCCGGCGGCGGTGGCTGGTCCCGCCGGACGTACCTGCCGGACGGACGCGGGAGCGCCGGCGCCGGATGCGCTGCCGGTGACGATCGGGCCCGTGACGGTGGCTCCGGCGACGATCGGGCCCGTGACGGTGGCTCCGGCGACGATCGGGCCACTGGCAACGCCGTGGCCGGACTCCCAGCTGGCGTGGCGCGGAAAGCGGCGGCCCCCGGTGGCGTGTCTTCGCCGTCCAACTCGGCGAGCAGCCGCGCGAGCGTGCGGTCGTCGAGGGTGGGTACCGTCGGCGGCTCCAGCGGCGGCAGCATGTCGTCGGTGATCACCGGCAACAGCGGGTCCGTCTGTTCAACGGCAGACTCGCCCCACGGTACGGGCAGCTCGGTGCCGTCCGGCGCCCACCTCGGATCGGAGCTCACACCGGGCGAGGGTAGCCGACGCACACCGTCACGGCTCGGCAACGCAGACCCGACACCACTACGCACAGCGAGCGGCCGCGGGGCACGGGCACAGCGGCGTGCCACGCACCGTCAGGTGGCGGTGGAGGCCTTCTTTCGGGCGGGGGCCCGTTTCGCCGGAGCCGCTCTCGCCGGGACGCGCTTCTTCGGTGGCGCGCTGCCGGCCTTGGCCCGGCGCTCGGCGAGCAGCTCGGCGGCCCGTTCATCGGTGATGCTCTCGATGCTGTCGCCCTTGCGCAGCGAGGCGTTGGTCTCGCCCTCGGTGACGTACGGGCCGAAGCGGCCGTCCTTGACCACCATCTGCTTACCGCTCACCGGGTCGGTGCCCAGCTCACGCAGCGGCGGCGCGGCGGCGGCCCGACCCCGCTGCTTGGGCTGGGCGTAGATCTTCAGCGCCTCGTCCAGGGTGACGGTGAAGAGCTGGTCCTCCTCGGTGAGCGACCGTGAGTCGGTGCCCTTCTTCAGATATGGGCCGTAGCGGCCGTTCTGCGCGGTGATCTCGGCGCCGTCAGCCGGGTCGGTGCCGACGACCCTGGGCAGCGACAGTAGCCGCAGAGCCCCGTCCAGGGTGACCGAGTCCAACGACATCGACTTGAACAGCGAGCCGGTGCGGGGCTTGGGCTGCTTGGGTTTCGGCGCGCCCGCGGTGTCGTCCCCAGGGTCACCCAGCAGCTCGGTGACGTAGGGACCGAACCGGCCTTCCTTGGCCACGATCTCGTGCCCGGTGACCGGGTCGACGCCCAGCGAACGGCCCTCCTGCGGGACCGCGAACAGCTGCTCGGCGACCGCGCGCGTGAGCTCATCGGGCGGCAGCTCGTCGGACAGGTTCGCCCGCTGCGACGCCCCATCTACCTCCCGTTCCAGGTAGGGCCCGTAGCGGCCCACCCGGACCACCACCTTGCGGCCCTCGGCGTCGCGGAACAGCGGGATGGCGTTGATCTCCCTGGCGTCGATCTCCTCCAGGTTCACCCCGACCATCTTCTTCAGCCCACCGGAGCGGGCCACCGACACGTCCGAAGCCGGCGCTGCCGGCACCCCGTTCGCGGAGGAGCCGAAGTAGAACCCGGACAACCAGTCGGTGCGCTGCTGGTCACCATTCGCGATGGAGTCCAGCTCGTCCTCCATGGCGGCGGTGAAGTTGTAGTCCACCAGCTGGCCGAAGTGCCGCTCCAGCAGCCCGATCACCGCGAACGCCACCCAGGACGGCACCAGCGCGCTGCCCTTCTTCCACACGTAGCCGCGGTCCTGAATCGTCTTGATGATGCTGGTGTACGTGGACGGGCGGCCGATGCCCAGCTCCTCCAGCGCCTTGATCAGGCTGGGCTCGGTGTAACGGGCCGGCGGGTTCGTGGAGTGGCCCTCGGGGGTGAGCTGCTCGGCGACCAGCGCCTGGCCCTCGGTGAGCCGCGGCAGCCGGGACTCGGCGTCGTCGGCCTCGCCGCCGGCGAGTCGGTCGTGTTCTTCCAAGGCCTCGACGTAGGCCTTGAGGAACCCGGCGAAGGTGATCGTGCGCCCGGAGGAGGCGAACGTGCACTCCTCGCCCGTCGCGGCCTGACCGGTGATCCGCACGGACACGGTGGTGCCCCGCGCGTCGGCCATCTGGGAGGCCACCGTGCGCTGCCAGATCAGCTCGTAGAGCCGGAAGTCGTCGCCGTCCACCTCGCTGGCGACGTCACCAGGGGTCCGGAAGCTCTCGCCGGCCGGCCGGATCGCCTCGTGCGCCTCCTGGGCGTTCTTCACCTTGCGGGTGTACTGGCGGGGCTTGTCGGCCACGTACGCGTCACCGTAGAGCTCACGGGCCTGCGCGCGGGCCGCACTGATCGCCGTCTCGGACAGCGTCGTGGAGTCGGTCCGCATGTAGGTGATGTAGCCGTTCTCGTACAGCCGCTGCGCGGAGCGCATGGTGCGCTCGGAGGTGAACCGCAGCTTGCGGCCGGCCTCCTGCTGCAGCGTCGAGGTCATGAACGGCGCGTAGGGCTTGCGGGTGTACGGCTTGCTCTCGACGCTTGCGACGGTGAGATCGCGCCCGTCCAACGAATTGGCCAGCCGCCGGGCGGAAGCCTCGTCCAGCACCAGCGCGTTCCCGCGAAGCTGGCCGTCCGAACCGAAGTCCCGACCGGTGGCGACCTTGTGGCCGTCCACCGCGACCAGCTTGGCACCGAACGTCCTCGGCTGATTCGACCCAGCGTCGGCGCCGACATCCAATCGAGCGGCGATGTCCCAGTAACCGGCGGAGACGAACGCCATCCGCTCCCGCTCGCGCTGCACGATGATGCGGGTGGCGACCGACTGCACCCGGCCCGCCGAGAGCTTCGGCATGACCTTCTTCCACAGCACCGGGGAGACCTCGTAGCCGTAGAGCCGGTCCAGGATGCGGCGGGTCTCCTGGGCGTCGACCAGGTCCTGGTCCAGCTCGCGCGGGTTCGCGGCGGCGGCCAGGATGGCCGGCTCGGTGATCTCGTGGAAGACCATCCGGCTGACCGGGACCTTCGGCTTGAGCGTGTCGATCAGGTGCCAGGCGATTGCCTCGCCCTCGCGGTCACCATCCGTCGCGAGCAGCAGCTCGTCGACACCTCGCAACGCGTCGCGCAGCTCGGTGACGGTGGCCTTCTTCTCCGGGGTGACGACGTAGAGCGGCTCGAAGGAGTTGTCCACGTCGACCCCGAGGCGCGCCCAGGGCTCACCCTTGTACTTGGCCGGCACGTCGGCCGCGCCGCGTGGCAGGTCCCGGATGTGTCCACGGGAGGACTCGACCACGTAGTTCGACCCAAGGTACGAGGCGATCTTCTTGGCCTTTGCCGGCGACTCGACGATCACCAGCCGGCGGCCGGTGCCCTTGGTGCTCGCCGGCTGTTTGCGCGCCGCCTTCGGCTTTGACGCTGCCACGTTGTGTCCGTTCCCCTCTTCACACGCGCCGAGCGCGCCCACCGCCTCGCGGAAGGCAGCACCGACCAGGGTCGCACAGGCGGGGCCGCCGACGCACGTGGCCTCACTGGCCGCGCCGCGGGACGAAACGGGAGCGTAACGAGCCCGTCAAGCCGGCCAACAGCTCGATACCGCCAGCTCGGGCGCCGGACCGACCAGCTCGACCAGTCGTCGGCGGGCCCGCACACCCGAAATCCGAAGCGCGGGGCCACCGCCGCGCGGGCCCAGCCGCAGCACCGACAACCCCAGCTTCGTCAGCGCCGAAGCCAACGGCACGTGGGTCTGCGGAGCGTGCGGATCGAGGCCGAAGAGGTACCCCGAACGGCGGTCCGGGACACCCGCGGCGAGCGCCCAGAGCCGCAGCGTCGGGCCGTCCAGCCCGAACCCCTCCGGTACCGCCTTCACCGCGCCCCTGGTCCAAGCGGCCGCGAGTTCGACCAGGTCACGGCGGAAGGCGGTGCGCAGCACCATCGATCCGGACTCCACTTCCAGCACCTCGGTGGGGATCCCTCTGGCGGTCGCCTCGGCGCTCAGCGCGGCGGCCCGCGCCGGGTCGTCCAGCAGCAGGCTCAGCCGGGCGGTGCCGCTGGCTCCGAAGCGCGCCAACTGGCCCGGTCCGCACAGCAGCCCGGCCAGGTCGGCCCGGCGGACGTCGCGTGCCTCGGCCGAGAGGAACGACAGCTGTGCCACTGCGGTCACGACAGCCACCGTAGAACACGTGTTCGACAAATGTGCGCACCGACGCGCCGGACAACTGTCACCCGAACACTCGCCGCGACTGAGCCCGATCTCACACGTTCGGTTCCGCACCCGACGCCGAGGGCCCATTGAACGCCGTGGTATCCCGGCGCCCGGGAGTTGCTCACCGGCGGGAGCTGGACTGGTCGACTTGACCAGCCGGGTCACTGCCCGGGTCGCGTCGTTCTGGCGTGCCACCGGCCGTCCCACCACCCCGCTCACCCGCTTCATCCGCACCCCTCCCCAGAAATGAGCGAACGGCACCTTCGCACGATAGATACGTACGAAAGTGCCGTTCGCTCGGAACGAATCGAGTGCGAACCTAGCCGACGCGGTTCACCTCGGCGGGGGTGTCCGCGATCGAGGTGGAGCGGCGCTTGGAGACCACCACGGCGACCACGATGATCGACACCGCGACCCCGGCGATGACGAACCGGATCGGCGACGGGTCCACCACCGACAGCGTGACGATGGCCGGCGCGATCAGCACCGAGACCAGGTTCATCACCTTGATCAGCGGGTTGATCGCCGGGCCGGCGGTGTCCTTGAACGGGTCACCGATGGTGTCACCGATGATCGTGGCCTCGTGCGCGGGCGAACCCTTGCCGCCGTGCACGCCGTCCTCGACCAGCTTCTTGCCGTTGTCCCAGGCACCACCGGAGTTGGCCAGGAAGACCGCCATCAAGGTGCCGCAGGCGATGGCGCCGGCCAGGTAGCCGGCCAGCGGGCCGACGCCGAGACCGAAGCCGACCGCGATCGGCGCCAGGATCGCCAGCAGGCCGGGGGTGGCCAGCTCACGAAGCGAGTCGCGGGTACAGATGTCGACCACCCTGGCGTACTCCGGCCGGACGGTGCCCTCCATGATCCCGGGGTTCTCCCGGAACTGGCGGCGCACCTCGAACACGATCGCGCCGGCCGCGCGGGACACCGCGTTGATGGCCAGCCCGGAGAACATGAACACCACCGAGGCGCCGATGATCAGGCCGACCAGGATGTCCGGACCCGAGACGTTGAAGATCTTGTCCAGGTTCAGCGTCGAGGCGGCCGACCGGATGGCGTCCCGGTAGGAGCCGAACAGCGCGGTCGCGGCCAGCACAGCGGTGGCGATCGCGATGCCCTTGGTGATGGCCTTGGTGGTGTTGCCCACCGCGTCCAGCTCGGTGAGGATGTCCACCCCGGCTCCGTGCACGTCGCCGGACATCTCCGCGATGCCCTGGGCGTTGTCGCTGACCGGGCCGAAAGTGTCCATGGCCACGATCACGCCGACCGTGGTGAGCAGGCCGGTACCGGCCAGTGCCACCGCGAACAGTGCCACCGTCACCGAGGTGCCGCCGAGGATGAACGCGGCGAACACCGCCCCGGAGATCACCAGCGCGGTGTACACCGCCGACTCGAAGCCGATTGCGATGCCGGCCAGCACCACGGTGGCCGCACCGGTGCGGGCGGCGTCGCCGACGTCCTTGACGGGCTTGTGCTCGGTACCGGTGAAGTACCCGGTCAACCAGAGGATGATCCCGGCCAGCACGATGCCGATCAGCACCGCGACGGAGGCGAACATACGCGGGTCGAGCGACGCGGCGTCAGCCACCACCGAGGCGTCGGTCGGTCCGCCGTTGCCGGCCGCATCAGCCATCTGGGCGAAGCTGGCCGGCAGGTAGACGTAGGCCGCGGCGACGCACAGCACGCCGGAGAACACCGCCGAGATGTAGAAGCTGCGGTTGATCGACTTGAGGCCACCCTCACCGGCCTTGGCCCGGGTGATGTACACCCCCAGCACCGCGGTCACCACCCCGATGGCCGGCACGATCAGCGGGAACAGCAGCCCGTGCACGCCGAACGCCGCCGAGCCCAGGATCAGCGCGGCGACCAGCATGACGGCGTAGGACTCGAACAGGTCCGCGGCCATCCCGGCGCAGTCACCCACGTTGTCACCGACGTTGTCGGCGATGGTGGCGGCGTTGCGCGGGTCGTCCTCGGGGATGCCGGCCTCGATCTTGCCGACGAGGTCACCACCGACGTCAGCGGCCTTGGTGAAGATGCCTCCACCGACACGCATGAACATCGCCAGCAGGGCGGCACCGAAGCCGAAACCCTCGAGCACCTTGGGGGCGCCACCGGCGTAGACCATCACGACCAGCGCGGCACCGAACAGGCCCAGGCCGACGGTGAACATGCCCACCGCGCCACCGGTGCGGAACGCGATCCGCATGGCCTTCTCGCGACCGCCGTCCTCGCGGGAGGCCGACGCGACCCGGATGTTCGCCCGGGTGGCCAGCCACATGCCGAGGTAGCCGATGGTCGCCGAGAAAGCCGCGCCGATCACGAAGAAGATCGAACGACCGATCTTCTCGCTCGTGGTGTCCGCCGGCAGCGCGAACAGCAGCAGGAACACGATGACGACGAAGACGCCGAGCGTTCGAAACTGGCGGTTGAGGTAAGCCGCTGCGCCCTCTTGCACTGCCTTACCGATCTCCTGCATGCGCTCGGTGCCCTCGCCGGCGGCCAGGACCTCCTTGCGCAGCACGAAACCGATCGCCAGCGCGACGAGGGCGACCACGGCGACCGCACCGACAACGGTGCGGTCACTCGAGGAAAGCGTCAGTGCGCCCTCCGCGAGAGTAAGCCGGGACATCCGTCCTCCTGGTTTGAAATCGCACTCATGACCGACACGCCGCGTTGCTTGCCCACCGCGTGACGCCCCAGGCGCCGCTGGTCAGCGGCGCCCTCCTCGGCCGCAGTGTATGGGTGTGACCTGGGCCATCCGGCACTAGGTCGTACCCGCCACCACCGGTGGCTCCGGGAGTCGCCTGGCCGGGCCACAATGGTCCGGTGACAACGGCCGACTGCGACTCCTCCAGCCGGATCGACGCGGTCGTCGACGCGGTCGGTGCCGCACTGCCCAGCCGGGACGCCGTGGTCGGTGCCGCACTGCCCAGCCGGGAGGCCGTGGTCGAGCCGGACTCGTTGCTCGCTCGGTTGGTGGCGGGTGCCGGCGGGTCGTTGACGGCGCTGACACACGTCGCGGAGCTGCCCGCGCGCTCGGCGCGCACGGTCGACTGGCCGTCCTGGGTGGCACCCGCGGTGGTGTCGGCTTTCCGGCGCGCCGGCGTGGACCGGCCGTGGTCGCACCAGGCGGAGGCCGCTGAACTGGCCTGGTCAGGCCGGCACGTGGTGGTGGCGACCGGCACCGCGTCCGGCAAGTCGTTGGGCTACCAGCTGCCGGTGCTCACGTCGTTGGTCTCCGATCGGCGCGGATGCGCGCTGTATCTCTCTCCGACGAAGGCGCTGTGCGCCGACCAGCTCCGGGTGGTGTCCGCGCTGGGCTTGGACGACGTGCGGGCGGCCGCGTTCGACGGCGACACCTCGCTCGACGAGCGGGACTGGGTGCGGGCGCACTCGCGGTGGGTGTTCAGCAACCCGGACATGCTGCACCGCACGCTGCTGCCCCGGCACACCCGGTGGGCCGGCTTTTTCCGCCGGTTGCGGTATGTGGTGCTCGACGAGTGCCACAGCTACCGCGGCGTGTTCGGCTCGCACGTCGCACTGCTGTTGCGGCGGCTGCGGCGGGTGTGCGCGCTGTACGGCGCGGCGCCCACGTTCGTACTGGCCTCGGCGACGGTCGCCTCGCCGTCGTCGTCTGCTTCGCGGTTGACGGGTCTTTCGGTGACCGAGGTGACCTCCGACGGATCGCCGCGCGGACCGCGCACGGTGGCGCTGTGGGAACCGCCGCTGCTGCCCGAGCTGGCCGGGGAGAACGGCGCACCGGTGCGCCGCTCGGCCGGAGCCGAGGCCGGCCGGATGCTCGCCGACCTGGTCCTGGAGGGGGCTCGCACGCTGGCCTTCGTGCGCTCCCGGCGGGGCGCGGAGCTGACCGCGCTGCGGGCGTCGTCGCTGTTGTCCTCGGTGTCTTTCGAGCTGGCGTCGCGGGTGTCGGCCTACCGGGCCGGGTTCCTGCCCGAGGAACGGCGCGCCCTGGAGGCGGGGTTGGCCTCCGGTTCGCTGCTGGGTGTGGCCTCGACGAACGCGCTGGAGCTCGGCGTGGACATCGTCGGGCTGGACGCGGTGGTGGTGGCCGGCTTCCCCGGCACCCGGGCGTCGTTCTGGCAGCAGGCCGGCCGGGCCGGACGTTCCTCGCGGCCGGCGTTGGTGGTGCTGGTGGCCCGGGACGACCCGTTGGACACCTACCTGGTGCACCACCCGTCCGCGCTGCTGGGTCGGCCGGTCGAGGGCTGCGTGCTGGATCCGACGAACCCGTACGTACTCGGGCCGCACCTGGCATGCGCCGCGGCGGAGTCACCCGTGGTGGATGCCGAGGTTCCGGCGCTCTTCGGGTCGGCCGCTCGTCCGGTGCTGGACTCGCTGGTGGCCGACGGCGTGCTGCGGCGGCGACAAACCGGTTGGTTCTGGCCACATCCGTCCTCGCGCCCCGCCGGTTCGGTGGACATCCGCGGCGGCGGAGGCGGCCAGGTGATCGTGGTGGAGGCCGACACCGGACGGATGCTGGGCACCGCGGACGCGTCAGTCGCGCCGGCGACCCTGCATCCTGGAGCGGTGTACCTGCACCGGGGAGCCAGCTTCGTGGTCGACTCGTTGGAGCTGGACCCTGATGCCGATGGACTCGCCCTGGTGCATGCCGAGGATCCGGACTGGTCCACCTCGGCGCGCACGGTCGTCGAGGTGGCGGTCGTGGCCGGCTCCGTGGTCGACGGCGTGGCCGGCTCCTCGGTCGAGCCGGCCA
>JALYVZ010000446.1 GCA_030852965.1 Actinomycetota bacterium
CGGTGCTGCTGCTTGGCTGGCTGGTCGCGGTGGCCATCCGTCTCGCTACCGGCTCGGCCACGGTCGCCACGGTCACCGCCGCCGGCATCGTCGAGCCGCTGGGGCGCACGCTCGACCAGCCGCACCTAGCCCCAATACCGTTCAGTTAGTACCGAACGATGTGGATGTTGGGTGTGTCAGGGGGTTGTGGCCAGGTGGCGTGAGCGGCTCGCTTGACGTGCCACTTGGTGTACTTGCGTTTGACCACCCGTGGTGCGGACCGTCGTCGTCGTGCGGGGAGCAGTCGGGCGAGGAGCCTGGTGAGGAACGTGGACCACAGCGACGGCGAGGCCGGGTGGGGGCCGGGCTGGTCAGGGGGGTGCTCAGGGGGGGAAAGAGCCCTGCTGGGCGACGGTTTGGCGGACGATCCGCAGGGCGGCGGTGAAGCTGATCCGGTCGGGGTCGTGTCCGGCGTGCTGCGCGGCTTGGGTCATCAGCGACCGGATGGCGTAGTGACAGCACAGGTGGCCCCAGATCTCTTGGAGCACCAGGTCGGGCGATTTCGAGCGCAGCACGACCCGCGGGCCGCGTTGGTGGGTCTTGAGCTCGTCGAAGGCCGACTCGATCTCCCACCGCTGGGCGTAGGCCATCGCCAGGTCCACCGCCGGCGCCGCGACGGGATCGAGCAGGGTGGTGAACAGCCGGTAAGTGGTCGGCTCCTGACCGTGATCTGCACCGTGGTCTACCTGGTGGCCGGCGCCTGGGATGGGGTCGAGGGTGTAGTCGATGACGCGGACCAGCATCGGCTCCGCGCGGCGTGCGGCCGCGGAGTGCCGCTGCTGTAGCTGCGCGAGCCAGGTGCCGTCGGGCAGGTCCTGCAGGTGTTGCGGTGTCGGCCCGGCCCGGTCGGTTCTGATGCGCCACAGCAGGTCCGCACCCGTGCCCGCCGCGGTCCGCCACAGGGCATAGGAGAAGAACCCGCGATCAGCGGTGAGCAGCATCCCGGGTGCGAGCGCGGCGGGCAACAGCTGCGCGGCCAAGGTGGCCTCGGACTCGGCGTAGGCGCCGACCCGGGCGGCGAAGATGGCGTGGGTACCGCACTCGGCCACCGCCAGCACCCGGACCATCGGGAACGCCGCCCGCTCACCCTTGGCCACCCCCGCACGACCGAAGTGGCCCTCGTTGGCGGGGGTGTCGGCCACGTCCAGACAGGTCCCGTCGACAGCGACCAGACGCCGGCCCGCCACCCACACCCCCGGGGTGTCCGGGCCACCCAGCGGCACAGCGACCCGGCCGAACAACTCCGCCAAGGGTTGCGAGCCCAACCGCCGGCGGGCCTGGAAGATCGCCGACTTCGACGGCAGCGGGTACTCCTGGGCCCACCCCGACGCCCACGACAGACCATCACTCAGCTGAGCCAGCACGTCCTCGTAGGAACCCTCCGAGTACAGGCCCATCCCGATCGCGAAGTACGCCATCACCCGCGCCGGCAACGCCCGGTGCCGCTGCTCGGTCCGCCCCGCACCCGCGATCACCTCATCAACCAACCCCGGCGGGAACACCCGGGTCAGCACCCCCACCGACACCAGGTCCGACAACCGACGATCCGAGACCGGCTTCTTCCAACCCGCACGCGGCATGACCCCAAACTACACGAGTGTCATCTTAACTGAACGGTATTGTCCTTAGCCCGGATCTTTCACAGCCTGGCTGGGCGGCGGCGGGTTCGCGTTGGGGTCGTTCTTGGCGGTGATCCTGGCATCTGGGTGTGACTGTTTTCCCGGTGCGTCTCGGGTGGGCGCCGGGTCCAGGGCCCGGGGGGTCTTCGTCGCGTCGTGGGTGGTCGGGAGCGCCCGGTGTCAGCCGGGGGCGGGCAGCGCCCGCAGGGCGGTGACCGCCTGATGGGCCAGTGCCGACCAGGGCTGTTTCTGATTCAGGGTCAACACCACCTGCCGGCTGTGGCGGGTGAGGGCGGCGGCGATGGTGAACAACCGCAGCCGCAACCGTTTCGGTTCCCACCGCCGGGCGCCGCTGGTGTCGTGGGTGCCGCTCAGGGCGAGCAGCTGCATCCAGGCGGTGATCTCCGCGGCCAGGGTGACGATGGCGCACCAGAGCTGGTTCTGGGCAAAGCTGTGCAGCGGCAGGTTCCGCAACCCGGTGTCCTTGGCGCACCTGATCCGGTCCTCAGCGCGCGCTCGGCGGCGGTGGCGCAACTCCAGGTCCGGGAGCTGCCCACCGGTGGTGTTGGTAGCGAAGGCGGTGACCCGGAGTCCGTCGGCGTCGGTGATCCGCAGCTGCGCCCCGGGGTGGGGGCGTTCCTTGCGGGCAATGACCCGCATGCCCTTCGGCCAGCCCACCAGGTTCAGCATGCCGGTGAGCTCGGCGACCCACGCCCCCTCCCGGACGTGGCCGTCGGAGTTGTAGGCCGGCGTCCACACCGACTCGTCCATCAGCGCGAGCAGCTCCGGGGTGGTGGAGGGCAGGCCGAAGCCCACCGAGTAGGACAACCGCTGGGCGGTGAGCCAGTCCAGGAACGCGTGGGACGACCCGGCGCCGTCGGTGCGGATCAGGACTTTCCTGCCCGGCCGGCGTCCGACCTTGCGTCCAGGCAGCTGCGCCAGGGCCGCCCGGGTCACCGAGATGTGGTCGGTCGCGGTGTTGGACCCGGCGTTGCCCGGGCGCAGTGCCACGGCGATCATCTCCCCGGTGCCTGCCGCACCGTGGTCGACGAACGCGCACAACGGGTGAAACCCGAAGCCACGCTTGTAGGTCGGGGCCGCCGCTTCCTTCTCCGAGTGTGAGGTGACCAGAGTGGCATCGAGGTCGATGACCACCGGCCGGGCCGCGGACGCGCCGTAGTCGGGGGCGTGCACCCCGGCCCGCTTC
>JALYVZ010000137.1 GCA_030852965.1 Actinomycetota bacterium
CGCTGCTGGAGTGCCCGCTGCCGGCCCGGGTGGCCCTGGTCCTGGGCAACGAGACCGATGGGCTGTCGGAGGCCGTGCGGGGCAAGCTGGACGGCACGGTGGCCATCCCGATGCACTGCGGGGTGGAGTCGTTGAACGTGGCCAGCGCGGCCGCCGTGGCCAGCTACGAACTGCTGCGGCGACGCCGGTGACCGCCGCGCCGGCGGCGACCCTGACTTCGCCAGTCAGCTCAGCACAGCCCCACGTTCACCGAACCGGTCAGGTGTCCGGCGGCGAACGCCTGGTCGTCGCGCACGTCCAGCAGCAAGGCCCCGTCGTGTCGTCGTTCGACGGCCGCGGCGGACAGCTTCGCCACCGGTACGTCGGCATCGAAGCTGGCGTGTCCGGCCCGGTTCACCACCACCTCCTGGGCGAAGTACTCCGGCGGCTCAGCGAGCCCTTCGGTGACCGCCGTGACGAACGCCTCCTCGGTGATCGGGGCCAGGGCGTAGTTCTCGGTGCGCTGCTCGCCGAGGGTGGAGACGGGTCGCCGAGGACCCTTCCGACGACAAGGCCTTGCCGCACGCGCTGCCGGCCCCATGTCCGGGGTAGATCCGCACCGCGTCGGGCAGCGGCAGGATCTTCTCCCGCAGCGAGCGGTACAGCTCGCGGGCCATCTCCTCCGGGATCGCCCAGGGTGATCACCTCGCCGTCGCGCAGCCCTCGGAACACGAAGTCCACCGGGGTCTGCTCGCTCATCGCGATCACCGCGCCGGTGCGCTCGGCCAGCTCGGTGTGGCCGGGCACGAAGTCGGCGTGCACGTGGGTGAGAACTGCTCGATGATCATTTCCAGGTCAACCTCTCGTGCCCGGCGGCGGGCGACGATCCTTCTCCGGACTATGTCCGTACAACAAACCGTAGTGAGCCAGTTCACAAGCCGCCACACAGCCGCACCGTCGAGGCCGCGTCGACCTCGCGCTCAGACCGGCAGCAGGATCGCGGTGGCCCCGATGAGGATCAACACCGAGACCTCGATGATGCGCACCTCGCCGCGCGGCGTCACCCGCTCCGGAAGCGGTCGTCGACGCAGCACGCGCTGCCGCCGGATCCCGATGAGGTGCGTGGACAACGCGATGACCAGCGCCAGACCCGCCAGCACGAGCCTCTGCGAGCCGTAGGAGTGCAGGTCGCGCACCAACAGGAGCACCCCGTTGCCGAGTACCCCGAGCGAGGTGCGACTCCAGGCCAACGCGGGTCCGTTCGGGCTGCAGGCCTTCGTCGGAAGGCTCGCCGCGGCCGGCCTCGCTCAACGCCCGACCGCCATACCGAGCATGAGCAGCAGAGCGAGCACCGCGATCACGACCAGCCCCACCCCGAGCAGCATAGGCGCGCGGTGGCGCGGCAGTGGAAGCCCCCGGCGCATCGCTCGGTCGACCTGACTCCAACGGTGCAGCCCCGCGCCCGCGGTGAGGATTGCCAGCCCCGCGAGAACCCCGCCGATCAGGTGTCTCGCCGCGGGAACACCGAGCTCCGGAACGAGTTGCACTACGGCCACCGCTGCGGCCAGCAGCCCGAGCGCGGTGCGCTCCCAGGCCAGGAAGGTCCGCTCGTTCGCCAGGGTGAACCGGTAGTCCGGCTCGAGTCCTTCCGCCCCGCCGTCGTCGATGGCCATCCGCACCCCCAGAGACTCCGCGCCCGACACCACGCTCAGGAACTCGCCAAGTTGACCGGACATTTGTACCTAAGCCCCCGAGGACACGCCCATCCGGTAGCTCTCGGCGGCCGACCATTGGGTGGTGACGCTGAACCGGTCGCTGGAGGTCGGCCTCCAGCTGGGCCCACAGCGGCAACGGGTTGCTCCGATCCAGCGGGCACGCCGCCTGACCCCTGAGCATGGTCGCTCCAGTACAAAGTGCCGAAATGTGAGGTTGGCCGAACTAGCGCAAAGCATTGAGGACAGATCTTCCTTCAGCCGACCACTCGCTGGGCGTAGCGCAGGTCGTCTTCGGAGTAGGGGTGCTCGCCGGCGGCGACCGCCCGGATCCCGGTTCCGGTCCGATACCGTGGATCACCAGCACCATGCATTTCGATGACCTCGCGCGGGTCCAGGTCGACCCGGACCCCGCCTCGGCGCCTCGCACGATGTCGACGAGCTCCACCGCCGGATCATCGAGCTCACACAGCAATGCGCCGAGCTGCGCGGCCAGCCCGGCGACCGCAATGACGACCTCGACGCCGCCCGAGTCACCAACCGTGAACTCATGACCGCCTCAACCGTTCGAACTCATCCGCTCCCCGATAAACGCGGGCCGTCCATCCTGATGCCTCATCGGTGGCTCGATCCGCTCGGCTCGCTTAACGCTGCACACCGGACGGTTGTCCTGCGCGGCGAACGCCCCGATCCGACTCGATGCCCCATACCGTGCAGCACCGTGAGTACGACTCCGTTATGGGTGCCGCTGCTCGTCGCAGTGCTCGGACTGCTCGGCACCGGCGGCGGCGCGCTCGCCGGTGTACTGATCACCCAGCGGCGGTCCGACCGCCGGGAGACCGCGGCCTGGACCCGCGAGCGTGGACGGGAGCGGGAACTGTGGGCCCGTGAGGACGTGCTGCGGAACTTCGAGCAGCGGCGGGACAGCTACATCGCGTTCCACGCGACACTGCGGGAAATGGCGCGTACGGCCTATGACCACGGGATGGGGCTGTCCGAGCCGCACGAGCTGGCGTTTGAGTGGAACACGGCGGCCCATCTGAAGCTGGAGCACCAACGCATCTACGCAACGACGGAGGTACTGGAGGCGGCGGAGGCCGCCGAGCCGGCGGACGGCCCGGCGCAGGCGCCTTGACGCGTCAATCGGACGGCGCGGACGAGGTGGATGCGCGCTCGTCCAACTCGGACGCGAGGCAGGTCCCGATGGCGTGGCGCAGCCGGTAGCGCCGTTGCGGATCGTCATCGAACGACCCGTCGTGCAGATACCTGCCGCGCTGACGTTGCCACCAACGCAGGTCCCCCAACTCGGTGACCGCGCCATGCCGACGCAGGTAGTCCCGGATGGCCTGGGCACTGCCCGCCGCCCGCGTGTCCAGCAGCCGATTGCCCAGCCGATCGCGCTCCTCGTCGGCGAGGTCGAACCCGCCGAGCAGCGCATCTAGCTCGGCGCGCATTCGTGCCCGCTCGGTGTCATCCAGCTTGTCGAGCAGCGGCGCCTCGTCGGCGTCGGCCAGCACCTCCATCGCCGCGGCCGTCAGGGTGAATTCGACGATCTCGTCACGAGCGTTTTGCGCCGCGTGGAACAGGCGCAGGCCGCTGCGCAGACGTGCGGACCAGGCGGCCCGACCAGCGAACCGGCGGACGTCCTCGGCGGGTGGGTGCGTGACGACCGCAGTTGCCCGGAACGTCAACACCTTGCCCGCCCGGCGCAGCTCACCGGTGGGATCGAACTCAGCGGCCCCGGCCTCGCTGATGCCTCCCTCGGCGACGTCGAACGGGGGCGGCGGGCTCTCAGCCTGGTAGACGGCGGCCGTGCGGCGGGTGAGCTGGCGCTCGTCCACCACGAGTCCGTAGCCGCTGAACTTCGATGCCAACACCATCAGCAGATCGGTCGCAGTGGCCTGGGCCGCCGCCAGAGCGGTCCGGGCGTCCGGCGCGCGCACCGGCACCGTCAGCACGACCTCGGGCCCGTCGATTTCGGCCGCGATGCCCTCGGGCAGTTTGAGCGGGGGCTGGAGGTAATGGTCATTCGAAGGTCCAGACTACCAGCGTCACGGCGTAGCCACGGTCCAGCGTCTCGGCCGGGACGGCCGTGTCGGTGCGCACGACGGCGATCCTTCCCGGCAGGGACCAGCGGGCCCGTATCGGGCCCGTATCGGGCCGCACCGTGCCGTCAAGTGCCTCGCATGCGGACGTGATCGCGGTGCCAGCCGATCAGCGCGCACAACTCATCCAGGATCAGATCCGGACCTTCTGTGCCTTCGGGCCCTCCATGCGCGCGAACCGCACGATCTGTCGAGTCCAAGCCCATGCCGGTATCGCACCCATCTAATGCCAACTATGGCGCCACCACCCTGCCGGAAAGCCGGCGGATGGTTGCCCGACCACAGACGAGGGATCTTGGGTCCCTCCGGGCGGGGTCGGCAACGGATAGCCTGCCACCATGACCCCTGCTGTTCCCGACACTGACCTCGTCCGCGTCGGGCGCTGGTGCGGGCAGCGGATCCCCGAGCACGCCCGGCATCAGCTACGCCTGGAACACAACATCCACGGCCGCACCGTGACCATCATCGAGCGCCGGGCACCCTGGAACCCGGAACACGGCCCGGAGTGGACCTCCCGACCAGTCGCGCAACTACGTCACAGCGTCAACGGATGGCGGCTGTACTGGCCTGACCGCAACACTCGCTGGCACCTGATCCACGACGTGCCCGCCGCGCAGACCGTCACACCCCTGCTGGAAGTCATCGACGACCCGGGCCGGCCACCCTTCCTCGGATAGAGCCACGCCACGGCGACCGGATTCACCCACCCATGCCTACTCCGGCCGTCCTCACGCAGGCTGGCGGTCAACACCAGCTTGGACATCTACAGCCGTCGCGCGCTACCAGGAGGACGCACTCGATTGCGGCTGGTGGCACAAACCTCCACGACACCCCGGAGCAAGGACACCTGCCTGGCGGCGAAGTACCGGCGCATCGCCTCCCGGCGAGGACCGGTCAAAGCGATCGTGGCACTCGAGCACGCACTCCTGACCGCGACCTGGCACATGATCACCAACGGCGCCTTCCACATCGAGCCCGGTGGTGACTACTTCACCAAGCTCCACCCCGACAAGACCAAGCAGCGCCCTCGACCCCCCGGCAGACCGAGAGAGTAAGCGAACGGTCCTGCTGAGGAAAGGGACTCAGAAGCCGGGGAGTTCCTCCACCGCGACAGCGGGGTCGACGACGCGCAGCGGACCTGGATCACTGGTGACCACCACGTATCCCAGCCGCATCGCGGCATCGACGGTATGGGCGGATCCGGCGTCGTAGGTCGCACCGGCCGTCCGGGCGTCGTGTACTCGGATCCCCGCCTCGGCTGCGCCCCCGGTGTGCAACGGTTCCACCCGCAGCAGCGGCGTCTCCAGCAGTAACTCCAGCAGCGCCCGGTCCGGGGTAGGGACCGCGGACCAGGCGTCCAGCAGCGCCACGGCGGGGGCCACCAGGTCGATGTCCATCTCGACCGCCGCGACCAGGAACGCGCCGCCGTACACCGAGGCAGACGTGGCGAAATCGACGAGCGCGGTGCGGTCCAGGATCCGGCCGCTCACGAGGCCCGTGGCTGGGGCTGGTCAGCCAGCAGCGCCTGACGCGCCTGACCCAACGCCTCCGGGTCGGGCTCACCGACGGCCAGCTTCCAGCTGCGCAACCACTCTTCCTTACGCAACAGGTACTCCACGTAGGCGCTGACGCTGCGTGCGTCGGACTCCGCCGCTGCGGACTTCAAGCCGCGTACGAGATCGGACGACAGGCTCACGGTCAGCCGCTCACGCGGCGGCCGGCCGGCTGACTGATCAGACCCGCTTGTCATACGAATACCCTATCATCCGCATACGTCGTGCCGCCCCGGATCCTGGGCGATTATTGCGGCCATGTTTGATGTTTGACCCCGCCGCCGGTGAGTCGTCCGGCAGGGACGACTATGGCGCCAGGGCAGTTGGGCCGACCCCGCGTCATCGGTGTCGGCGATGGACGCGATCACCTCACGGGTGTCCGCCGGCGTCGGCAAGGTCCTCAGCTCGCCGCTGCGCAACCCGTACTCGGTCACAGCGTGTCCCCTCGCACCAGAGTGGCGAGACCATCGAGGACCTCGCAGCGCGGCGCGGGCACATCAACGTCGAACAAGACACGATCGTCGGCGCTGGTCACGGTGAACTCAAAGAACGAACAACAGCTCGACTCCCGTGCTGCCAGGTCCCGCACGGTGGCTTCGGTGGTGTCGGCGAAGCTGACACGCAGATGTTGGGCGTTGAGATGTTGCGCGCTGACCGCATGCGCGAACAACACCTCGAACTCCGCCAGCCGGACCGGACGCTGCGCCGAAGGCAACGTGCAACACGACGGAATCTCCAAGGCCATGGGTCTGCCTCACCCCTTCGCGGCGGCGCCCGGTGGCGCCGACGAGGTCAACAGCCAGGGTCGGTGTGGTTATTGTGATCGCGGTGACGGTGCTGCGTTCCATCGCTCTGTTCCTACTGGCGGCGATCTTCGAGATCGGCGGCGCGTGGATGGTGTGGCAGGGCGTACGCGAGCACCGAGGCTTCGCCTGGGTCGGCGCCGGCATCATCGCTCTTGGCCTGTACGGATTCGTCGCCACCCTGCAACCCGACGCCCAGTTCGGGCGCATCCTGGCCGCCTACGGCGGTGTGTTCGTTGCAGGCTCGCTGGCCTGGGGCATGGTCGCGGACGGCTACCGACCCGACCGCTACGACATCACCGGCGCCCTGATCTGCCTCGCCGGCGTCGCGGTCATCATGTACGCCCCGCGCGGCGCCTGACCAGCGAAACCTCCGCGAGCGTCGGCGAGCTCGGCGCGCGGCTGGCTTTGAGCCAGCAGAACACCTCCAAACACGGTCGCCGTCGCCGCCCGGCGGCGGGCTCGTCGCGGCGGCCCTGCGCCGTCCCCCGTGGCACGCTGGCGGGCATGGTGGATCGTCGGCGGCCCCGGGTGTCCGAACTGCGTGAGCTGCTGCGCCCGGCCCCGTTCGAGCGCGACGGGGTGGCGCGGCGACTGGGGCGGGCGGCCACCATCGCCGACCTGCGCGAGCTGGCCCGTCGCCGGGCACCGAGGGCGGTGTTCGACTACACCGACGGGGCCGCCGGTGAGGACGAGCTGAGCCTGCGCCGGGCCAGGGAGACGTTCCGACGGCTGGAGTTCCACCCGTCGGTGTTGCACGACGTGTCGACCGTGCGCACCGACACCACGATCCTGGGCCGGCGGTCGCGATGGCCGTTCGCGCTGGCCCCCACCGGGTTCACCCGGCTGATGCACACCGAGGGCGAGCGGGCGGTGGTGTCGGTGGCGCAGGAGGTGGGCATCCCGTATGCACTGTCCACCCTGGGCACGGTGACCATCGAGCAGATGGCCGCCGCCGGGCCGGGTGCGCGCAGGTGGTTCCAGCTCTATCTGTGGCGGGACCGTTCGTCGGCGGCCGAACTGATCGCAAGGGCCGAAGCCGCCGGTTACGACACGTTGCTGCTCACCGTGGACACCCCGGTGGCCGGGGCCCGGCTGCGCGACGTCCGCAACGGGTTGACCATCCCGCCTCGGCTGAGCCTACGCACTTTTGTCGACGGTGCGCTGCATCCTCGCTGGTGGTTCGACCTGCTCACCACCGAGCCACTGACCTTCGCCAACCTGGCGTCGACCGACGGCACCGTCGCCGAGCTGATCGACCGGGTTTTCGACGCACGCCTGACGATGGCCGACGTGGAGTGGCTGCGCTCGATGTGGCCGGGCTCCCTGGTGATCAAGGGCGTGCAGTCGCCCGCCGACGCCCGCCGGGTGGTGGATGCCGGCGCCGACGGTGTGCTGCTGTCCAACCACGGCGGCCGCCAGCTGGAGCGCGCCCCGGTGCCACTGGAAGTACTACCGTCGGTGGTGGCCGCGGTGGGCGGCCGGGCCCAGATCCTGGTGGACACCGGCATCATGAACGGCGCCGACATCGTGGCCGCCCTCGCGCTGGGCGCAAACGCCGCTCTGGTCGGCCGGGCCTACCTGTACGGCCTGATGGCCGGTGGCGAGCGCGGCGTGGCACGGGCGGTGGAGATCCTCACCGGCGAGATCGTGCGCACCATGCAGCTGCTCGGGGTGACCTCGGTCGAGGAGCTCACCCCGTCCCACGTAACCCTGCGCCGCTGAGGCCCGCCGACCGACCGACCGTCACGCGTCAGGCCAGAAACCGCTCCATGGCCAGCTCCAGCACCTCCGTGCGGCTGCGCGCGCCGTGATCGGCGGCGATGAAATGGTTGCCAAACACCAGTGAGAAGGCGAGCATGCTGCGGGCCTCGACGTCATCCGCGTCAGGGCAGAGGGTGCTGATCAGGGAGCGCAGGTACGCCATTCGCCGGTTGTCAACACGGCGCAGGCGCACGGCGACCGATTGGTCGCGGCGGGCCCACTCGCGGACCGCGAGGTCGACCGGCAGTAGTTCCCTGGAGAACGTGAGCATGCCCGCCCGCCGGACCTTGTCCCTGGGGTTGCCGCCCTCGCTCTCGACGCGCTCCAGCGCCTCATCGGTGCTTCTGCGCTCCCACATGTCGAGCATCTCCTCCAGGAAGGCGTCCCGGCCCTTGAAGTGCCAATAGAAGCTGCCCCGGGTGACACCGAGTGCCTGCGCTAGCAGCTCGATCCGCACCGCTTCCGGGCCGCCAGCCGCGAGAGCCCGCAGCCCCGCATCAATCCAGCTGCTGCGAGGCGTGCGAGTCAGAGCGGCCATGGCATCTCAATATAACGCCCGGCACAGAGTTGACAGGGCCGCAGTGACCGCAGCGATGACTCGGGCCATGGGTCGCAGCTCGATACGGCAATCTCGCGGATCCCCCGTCGTCGCGCAACTGAGCAGGGAGCGCCGACGGGTCGGGCACCACGCGGCGACCGCCGCAGCGCGTGTCCACCCGGATTGTGCGGCCGCACAGTTTGACCGGACAGCCTGCGCAGCCGCGCCACGCCCGTACTCAGACTGATCATGGACAACACCGGAGGCGAGCCGGTACCGACGTTGGAAAACTCGCGGAGGAGATTTGCGGGGACTCAGTGGAACCGGGGCAAGTCGGATGGCGTCTATACCTGCATGACCTCGACCATCGGCGCGCCGACCATTCCAGGGTCGCGCCTGCCCGCCGTCACCCCGGCTACGCACCCACCGGCCGAGCCGGAGACACCGCCGCCGGCCGAACCGCGGACATGCCCACCGACCGCGTCGAACGCAACGACGTCCGTCCGGGTCGTGGTCCGCCGGTTGCCCCCGCTGGAGCCGCTCGTCGAGCCACGACCACCAGCCACCCAACCCGAACCGGGCCCGGCACACGCGGAGCCGCCTGAGATCCCTGGACGACCCCGGATCGAGGTGAGCACCGTGCTGCGGCTGGTCCTGGAGATCCTGGACGAACGACGACCGCCCACCCAGCTCAACGGCCGCCTCAGCCCGGCCGTACTGCGCTACCTGGCGGCGGCCACCGGACGGCTGAACCCGCCCGCCGTCCGCCGAGTGGCGGCGCTGCGGGGGCAGCACGGCCCGCCAGGGCTCCGCTCGTTGCGACTGAGCCACCCGGCCAACGGCGTCACCGAGGCGAGCGCGGTCTGGCGGTACCGGGGCCGACCTCGAGCCCTGGCCGCCCGGTTCGAGTGGACGACCGAGAAGTGGCGGTGCACAACCCTGCGCCTCGGATGAACGTGTCAGCCGCGGGCGCCGGTGCGAGCGCCGTGGCAGTGCTTGTACTTGCGCCCCGAGCCGCAGGGGCACGGTTGGTTGCGGGCCGTCCCGGCATCCATACCCGCGCCATCCGCACGGGCGCCGTTGCCACCGCGCCGCGTCTCGGTGCCGTCCTCGGCCGGGCCGCTGTACCGCAGCTGCGCGTTGGGGGCGTTGATCCTGGCCCCGCCGAACGCCACCGGGGCCGGCGCGGTGGGGTCGACCGCCGCGCGCCGGTTGCGCC
>JALYVZ010000447.1 GCA_030852965.1 Actinomycetota bacterium
CCGCCGGCCGCCGCAAACTGGGCTCCCGCACCCCGTCCACGCCCACGCAGCGGCTTGAGCGGCTGCGTGGGCACAACGGGAGCTGCGTGAGCCGACCAGAGCCGCGGTGGGTACCGTGGGTCGTTGCAACCCACTGATCCGAGGTCACGATGCCCAAGTCGAAGGTTCGCAAGAAAGCGGCCTACACCCCGCCCCCGCGGAAGCCGACGGCGGCGCAGGCACGCGCCGCAGGCCCGTCCCATCCGGCGTACGTCGCGGTGATGCTCGGCATGTTTCTGCTGGGGCTGACCTGGCTGGTAGTGAACTACCTGGCCGGGGACAAGATCGGCTTTATGACCGCCCTGGGTGGCTCCGGCGGCGGCATGGACTACAACTTCGTGATCGGGTTCGGGCTGATCGTCGTGGGGTTGGGCATGACCGTAGGATGGCGCTAGTGTCAGGTCACCGACAGGACACCAGCGCGCGGACAAGCCGCTGAATCACACGGCTGTAAGTCATCCCCAGTGGGGACAACTCCTGTGGACAGCTACGACGAACCGTCTCGGGACGCCCCGGTAGGCGGCCCTCGGGATGCCTCAGTACGCCGGTGGAGTACCCCGCCCGTCGTGCTGGCAATCACCTGGTCCGGGGCGGCCGGGGCGCTGGCCTGGTGTCTGCTCGGACCGGACGACACCGCGGGTCGGCTGCTGATCGGGGTGACCGCCGCCGCGCTGGCCGCCGCCGCGGCGTACGGCACCCGGGCACGTCCCCGGTTGGCCGCCGATCGGCGCGGCATCCAGGTCGGCGGGCTGCGGGGGTCGCACCAGTACCCCTGGTCGAGCGTGCACAGCCACCTGGTGGTGCACACCCGCCGCTTCGGCCGCGACGTGGCCACCCTGGAGATCGAAACCGCGGAGTCCGACACCGGCGAGACCAGCACCCGCGAGACCAACACCAGCAGCCCACCGGACGGCGGCAACACCGAGCGACTGCACGTGTTCAGCCGGCTCGAGCTGGGCGCCGACCCGGCCGAAGTGGCCGAACACCTCGACGCCCTGCGCTCGCGATCAGCCGACCAGTAAGCTCAGGCTCGCCGCGCGTACCACCAGCACCAGCCCCAGCACCACGACCAGGCCGGCGATGCCGCCGACCTGCCAGAGCGTCTGACGGGCGCGCGGGGCGTACACCAGCGCCGCGGTGACCGCCGCCCCGATCACCATCCCACCGAGGTGACCCGACAACGAGATGTGAGGGATCACCAGGGTGAGCGCGAGGTTGATCCCGATCAGGGTCAGCGCCGGCCGGGGTGAACGACCCAGCCGGTGCAGCAGTACAGCCGCCCCAGCCATCAGCCCGAACACCGCGCCGGACGCACCGGCGGTCTCGTCCCGCAGGCCCGAGAAGACGAACGACGACGTCGCGCCGCCGAGCAGCGACACCAGGTACACCAGCAGGAACTTGCCCCGGCCGAGCGCCAGCTCCAGGTCGCGGCCGATGATGTAGAGCGCCCACATGTTGAACGCCAGGTGCAGTGGCCCGTAATGCAGGAACCCGGTGGTGAACAACCGCCACCACTGGCCACCGGCCACCGGCAGCGGTCGCAGCGACCACAGCTCGAACAGCCCGGCCCCGGAGTTGCCCATGACGCTGCCGGCCTGCACCACGGTGAGCAGGAATATCGCGGTGTTCACCACGATCAGCCCGGGCACCACCAGCGGCTTGTCCGTCCCGCTGCCGCCACCGACGCCGACGGACCGGGCCGCGCGGGTGTCCCTGGCGCCGGCGCGCACGCAGTCCACGCACTGGTAGCCGACGGCGGCCTCGCGAAGGCACTCCGGGCAGCTGGGACGTTCGCAGCGCACACAGCACAGCGCGGTCGGCCGGTCCGGGTGACGCACGCACGCCGGTTGCCCAGCCAGGTCGGAACCAGCCGAGTCGGAACCAGCCGGATCGAAACCAGCGGGGCCGCCGGCAGGGTCACCGGGAGTGTCCAACTCAGTCGATCTCGATCTTCTGGATGACCACGTCGGTCAACGGGCGGTCGCCTCGGGCGCAGCGGACGGCCGCGATCGCGTCGACCACGGCACGCGACTCCGCGTCGGCGACCTCACCGAAGATGGTGTGCTTGCGGTTGAGGTGCGCGGTCGGGCTGACCGTGATGAAGAACTGCGACCCGTTGGTGCCAGGGCCGGCGTTGGCCATCGCCAGCAGGTATGGCCGGTCGAACGACAGGTCCGGGTGGAACTCGTCGCCGAACTGGTAGCCCGGACCGCCGCGGCCGGTGCCGGTGGGGTCACCGCCCTGGATCATGAAACCGGGAATCACCCGGTGGAAGATGGAGTTGTCGTAGAACGGCCCGGAGTCGCCGCCGCTGGCGTTCGGCCGGGAGTAGTCCCTGGTACCGGCCGCGAGCTCGGCGAAGTTGGCCACCGTCTTCGGCGTGTGGTTGCCGAAGAGGTTGATCCGGATCGCGCCCTCGGACGTGTGCAGTGTGCCGGACTTCGAGTCCTTGCCTGGTTCAGTCACGTACTCCATCGTGCCACTGGACGCGCCGGGGGGTGGAACAGGTCGGGACGTGCGCTCCCAGGAACTCCGTCAGCGCCCGCTCGTACGCCTCAGGGTCGGCGTTCCAGCTCGCGGTGTGCTCGGCGCCGGGCACCTCGACGTAGCGCAACGGCCAGTCCAGCCCGGGCGCGGCGGCCGCCAACGCGCGCGCCGGCCCGACCGGCACCGAAGTGTCCAGGGCACCTTGGAAGATCAGCGTCGGCGGGCGCACCGACGGCGGCCGGCGCGGCAGGTCGAACCGGTCGAAGTCGACGCCGATCCGCCGCCGGGTGAGCGCCACCACCACCGGGATCAAGCCCCGGGGCA
>JALYVZ010000448.1 GCA_030852965.1 Actinomycetota bacterium
GGCCGGTACGAACGCCCCCAACCCCAACGCGCCCAACCCCAACGCGCCCAACCCCAATGCGCCCGAGCTCAACGCCGCCGGGGACATCCCAGACAACCAGGTGTACGTACCGTTCACCCTGGACGCGACCGGTATCACCGTGTCGGTGCCGCAAGGCTGGGCACGGTCGGCCCAGGGGCCGGCGACGGTGTTCACCGACAAGTACAACCGCGTGCGCATCGAGGTCCAACCGGCTCCGACTGCGCCCGACGTCGCGTCGGTGCGGGCGACCGAGGTGCCCCAGTTGCAGGGGTCCGTCCCCGGCTTCGCGCTGACGGACGTCACCCAGCTGCAGCGCAAGGGCGGCCCGGCGGTGCTTGTCCGCTACGAAGCGATGTCGGCCCCGAACGCGGTGACCAACCGGTCGGTGACCGAGTCCGTGGAGCGCTACCTGTTCTGGAGGAACGGCCAACAAGTGGCGCTGACACTGGCGGGTCCGAAGGGCGCGGACAACGTCGACCCGTGGCGGACGGTGTCGGATTCCCTGCGGTGGCAGCAGTGATGGCGGCCGTGACCGCACCCGCGGTGGGGGGTCCGGACCAGGTCGAGCCGGCGGTGCTGGCCCAATCCCTGTACCGGTTCTTCCGCAGCGGTGAGGAGGAGACGCTGGCGCTGCAAGGGGTGGCGCTGAGCGTGGCGCCCGGCGAGCTGGTGGCGGTGGTCGGCCCATCGGGATCGGGCAAGTCCACCCTGCTGGCCTGCCTCGCCGGGCTGGACGAGCCGGACGGGGGCAGCGTGATGGTCGCGGGACAGGCCATGAGCCATCAACCCGAGCGGCTACGCACCAGCCTCAGGGCCGGCTGCATCGGGTGGCTCGGACAGTCCGGGAACCTCTTCGAGCACCTCACGGTGCGCGGCAACCTGAGGTTCGCCCGCGCGATGGTCCCCACCCCGGCTACCCGGGACCACGAAGAGCTGCTGGCGACGGTCGGACTGACCGAGCGCGCGGACGCCTACCCCAGCGAGTTGTCCGGTGGTGAGCTGGCCAGGGCGGGCTTGGCGGTGGCGTTGGCCAACGATCCGGCAGTGCTGCTGGCCGACGAACCCACCGGCGAGTTGGACAGCGCGAGCGAGTCCAGGGTGGTGGACCTGCTCGCGGTCGCGGCGCACAACGGCGCCGCAGTGCTGGTGGCCAGCCACTCACCGGCTGTCGCCGCCCGTGCCGACCGGGTGATTCGACTCGATGACGGAAAGGTGACGGCATGAGGACCACGACGATCGAGGCGCGCGACACCGCCGAGCAGCGGCCCGCACAGACCCCGCTGGTCGAGTGCATCGAGGTGAGCCGCACCTTCGGCCCCCACGCCGAGGTCACCGCGGTGCGGGGGGTGACCTGCCGGATCGACCGGGACGCCCGCGTGGCGTTGACCGGGCCGTCCGGGTCGGGCAAGTCGACCCTGCTGCACCTGATGGCCGGGCTGGAGGCGCCCACCTCCGGGGTGGTGCGCTGGCCCGGGTTCGCCGACCCGCCGCGGTCGCGGCCGTGCATGATCGGCCTGGTGTTCCAGGGGCCCAGCCTGGTGCCGGCGCTGAACGTGATCGAGAACGTCGCGCTGCCGTTGCTGCTGGCCGGTACCGACGAGCACGCAGCTGTGGAACACGCCGCCGCGGCTCTCGACCGGTTGACGATCGGCGGGTTGGGCTCCAAGCTGCCCGAACAGCTTTCCGGTGGCCAGGCTCAGCGGGTCGCGGTGGCCCGCGTGCTGGCCAGCCGACCCCGGCTGATCCTGGCTGACGAACCGACCGGCCAGCTCGATCACGCCACCGCGGAGACGGTGGTATCGGTGTTGCTGGCCGCGGCGCGGGAGTTGCGCTCGGCGCTCGTCATCTCCACCCACGACCCGCTCGTGGCGGCTCACCTGCCGGTGCGATGGGCGATGAGTGACGGCGAGATCAGTCAGGACCGGTCGTGATCGGCGTCTGGTTGGGTGGGCTGGCCCGGCGGCGGCGGGGTCGGTTGGCCGCGGCCGCGCTCGGCGTGGCGGTGGCCGTCGCGCTGCTCGCCACGCTGGGCGCCTTCCTGGCCTCCGCGAAAGGGTCGATGACCCAACGGGCGATCCGCGACGTATCGGTCGACTGGCAGGTCGCCGTGCAACCCGGCGCCGATCCCACCGCCATCGAGAACCTGGTCCGAGGCACCCCCGGCGTGCGGATCGCAGTCCCGGTCGGGTTCGGGAAGACGGCCGGGATGTCCGCGACGACCGACTCCACGCGGGGCCCGACCACCCAACACACCGGCCCGGGGATGGCGCTCGGACTACCGCCCGAATACCGGGCGGACTTCTCCGGGCAGATCCGCACGCTGGCCGGAGCGGACACCGGTGTGCTGCTGGCTCAGCAGACCGCGGCCAACCTGCACGCCAAGCCAGGGGACACCGTGACCGTCGAGCGGGCCGGCCTCCCGCCGGCGCCGCTGCGGATCGACGGGGTGGTGGACCTCCCCCAGGCCAACTCGCTGTTCCAGACCGTCGGGGCGCCGCCGAGCGCCCAGCCGGCCGCGCCGCCGGACAACGTCGTGCTGATGCCCGAGGCCCAGTGGCACAGCTTGTTCGACCCGTTGGCCTCGGCCCGCCCGGACCTGGTGGCCACCCAGATTCACACCGCGCGGGTAACAGACCTGCCGCCCGATCCCGCACAGGCCTACACCCAGGTCACCGCCGCCGCGCACAACCTGGAAGCGGCCAGCACCGGTGGCGCCCGGGTGGGCGACAACCTGGCGGCAGCGTTGGACGCCGCCCGCTCCGACGCGGCGTACGCCCAGGTGCTGTTCCTGTTCCTCGGGCTCCCGGGCGC
>JALYVZ010000138.1 GCA_030852965.1 Actinomycetota bacterium
GGCCAACCTCCCTGACCTTGAAGCCCGGCTGGCCGCGGTGGAGGCCCGCCTCGAGGAGGTGGCCGCTGACGCGGCGGCCGCGCGGCACCTGGCCGCCGCCCGTGACCGCGATCTGTCCGACCTCACGGCCAAGGTCGATGCCAACCGGAGGGGTCATCAACGCTCTCGGCGACCAGACTGCGGGCCGCTTCAAGACCACCTGGCCGTGGGTGCCGAACGTATGAGTTCGCAACGCACCGTGGGGGTTGTCGCGGTGGTAGGGCCGCCCGCTCCACGGCGCGGTCTCCAGCACCACCCGCAGTTCGGCATACGCGGCCAGCGCCTCGGCGGGCAGCGCATCGACCTGCTGCTGAGCCGGGCCGTCGGTCTCGACGGTGAACACCCGCGCGGTACTACAGCCTGGCCTCGGTGACCAGCACCGGCTCGTCCGCGGGGGGCTCGTGCCCGGTGAGCAACTCGACCGCCCGCCGCACGACCCGGCGGTGTTCCTGGCGGTCCCGAGTGATCCACGAGCGGCGCCGCCAGTACTCCACCACCTCGTGCACGCCAGCCAGGTCCAGCGACCGACCCGCCCCGACGAGCGCGGCCTGGTAGTCCCGATCGAACTCATCGCGGTACTGCGGGTGCAGCGCCGCCCGGATCTCGCGGGGCGTGGCGCCCGCCGGCGGCAACGGCGGCAGCGCTGAGCCCGCGGTCTCGGTCTGGACGGTGGACATGCGGCACACGATAGCGGGCCGCCGGTTCGACACGTAGCCGTTCAAGGTGAGGAGAGTGGGGTGCGGTTACGGTTTGGAGCCCGAGCGACCGGCCCTCGCCATACCAACAACGCGCCCACCTGTTCAGCGCCGGCATCCCCGCCGCGTTCCTGCGTGCTACTCGTCGACGGTCAGGCGTTCGATTGCGCGTTGCTTGTCGGCTTCGGTGGGCAGGCTGTACCGACGCCGCGCCATACCGCGAGGGTCTTTCTGCGTCGCTTGGCCATGGCTCGTGTCCATTCGGGTTGTGGTCCGGGGTCCCGCGAGGTCTGCCAGGCGGGTGACGTGGTGCACGTGGATGTCGTCCGCGCTGGCACACAGCTCGCACCCCTCCCAGGGTGATCCGTGGCGACAACGACCTACTGCGCGGACTTGTCGAGCCGCTCGTCAGACCACTCCCCCGGCCGGCCGTGCCGCGAACCTCGAGCGATAGCGGCCGCGACGAGCAAGGAGACCGTGTGCTCGCCAACCGGCGGAACTATCAGTGGAACCACGGGATCGCGAGACAGTCACCGCGCTGATCGACCACGGACTTCGACTCGAACGCCTCATCGAGCACGACTGGACTGTCTGGCCCAGCTTCCCCTGGCTCATCGAGATCGCCGATGGCACCTGGAGCCCGCCTCCCGACACCGCGCGTGTACCGCTGACCTTCAGCCTCCTGGCCAGCCGTACCTAACGGCCCGCGCGCAACTTCGCCGGACAAGTGGGCGGATATGGGCGGACGTTCGCTGACCAGGGATGATCTGAGCGGACCGTCGGATCAGGTGCCATCCTGGAGTGCGGCGAAGTCGGCGTGGGCCGGTTCGATGGCGTCGGGGTACGCGTGGCGACTCTCGTGTGTTCGGCGAGCGCTCGATAGATGCTGGCCAGGCTCGAGGTGTGGCCTGTTGGCGGCGGCGTTGAGTCCTTCGAGGGTGGCCTCGCGGATGTTCTCGCGTGCGGTCGTCCGGGTCGGCACGATCACATGAGAGACACAGCCCCGTGCCGCGAGTACCCGCTGCTATGACGCCACCGCAATTCCAGGAATTCCTTTCAGCTCGCCCAACAAAGCTGAGGAGACCTTGACTGAGAATCCCTCGATTGCCAACGGCGTTTCTCTGTCCAGATAGCAGAGAACCAACGTCAGTGGCGTGTCCCCGGCGTGGGCAACCAACGCCGACTTCAGTTCAGTCACCGTGGCCGTGTCGAGCCGAAGCGCATCCGCCTTCAGCACCAGTGGTGGGGTGGTTCCTGGGTTTGCTTGCGCGTCGGCAATATCGAGCGGCGCGACTCCGGAAGCGAAGATTGACATGCGATCTTCACGCCAGTTCACGCGGCCCTTTACCGCGACCGCCGAGTCTGGGGTCAGGTCTTCCTGCATCGCCATGTACGACTGAGCGAAGAACAGCACCTCCATCGAGGCGTCGAGGTCCTCGATTGTCACGATTGCCCAGGACTCTCCCTTCTTGTTGACCCGCCTGTCAATGGCCGAGATCATCCCAGCGATGACGACCTCGCCTTCCTTCGGTGCGTCGTCGATCACCGCGGCAATCGTCCTGGGCGCGTGCTTGCGCAATATCCTTTCGGTCCCGTCCAATGGGTGCGCGGAGACATAGAGCCCGAGCATTTCTCGCTCGAACTCAAGGAGCTGTTTCCGGGGCCACTCGCCGTCGCCGATCTTCAGATGAGCCAGCGGGGACGTTTCAGGAGGAGCGGGGCCGTCATCCATCCCGCCGAAGAGATCGAACTGGCCGACAGCCTCGTGGCGCTTGAGGTTGGTGACCGCGTCGACCGCCCCCTCGTGCACCATCAGCA
The DNA here is from genome assembly GCA_030852965.1 of Actinomycetota bacterium. Taxonomy (GTDB): domain Bacteria; phylum Actinomycetota; class Actinomycetes; order Mycobacteriales; family Pseudonocardiaceae; genus Pseudonocardia. The sequence continues at coordinate 2,553 of JALYVZ010000138.1, forward strand.
ACGCTTGACGTGGCTGCCCGAACGAGTCAAACGAGCCCGCCTTGATCAGTGACTCGATGGTGCGCTTGTTGCAGCACACCAGTTCGACCTTCTCCAGGAAATCGGTGAACGAGGTGAACCGACCCTTGGCCTTCCGAGTCGCAATAATCGACTCCACCACGTTGGCGCCGACATTGCGGATCGCGCCGAGGCCGAATCTGATGTTGGTGCCCACGGCTGAGAACCACAGATCCGACTCGTTCACATCCGGGGGCAAAACCTTGATTCCCATCCGGCGGCACTCTGCGAGGTAGACGGCGGACTTGTCCTTGTTGTCGCCGATGGAGGTGAGCTGCGCCGCCATGAACTCGGAGGGATAGTTCGCCTTCAGATAAGCCGTCCAGTAGGACACCAACCCATACCCGGCTGTGTGAGACTTGTTGAAGGCGTACCCCGCGAAAGGCAGCATGACGTCCCAAAGGGTTTGACAGGCCTGCTCCGAGAAACCCTTCCCGGTCATGCCGGACCGGAACCTTTCGAACTCCTTCTCGATGATCTCTTTCTTCTTCTTGCCCATCGCGCGGCGCAGCAGGTCCGCCTGCCCGAGGCTGTACCCGGCGAGCTGCTGCGCGATCGCCATCACCTGCTCCTGATAGACCAGCAGGTGATAGGTCTCGCCGAGGATCGGGTCGAGTGCCTCCTTGAGCTCGGGGTGGATGGGAGTGATCTTCTGGCGGCCGTTGGAACGCTCCGCGTAGTCGAGATGGGCATTCGCCGCCATCGGCCCCGGCCGGTACAGCGCGATGACCGCGGCGATGTCGCCGAAGTGGCTGGGATTCATCGCCTTGAGCAGCGACCGCATCGCGGCGCCGTCGAGCTGGAACACCCCCAGGGTCTCCCCGCGAGCGAGCAGCTCGTAGGTCTTCTTGTCCTCCAGCCCGAGCGCGGAGACGTCGATGTCGACCTGATGGTTTGCCGCGACGGCCTTCACCGCGTCATCGACCACGGTGAGCGTGCGCAGCCCGAGGAAATCCATCTTCAGCAGGCCGATGTCCTCACACGACGGGAAGTCCCAGCCGGTGATGACCGAACCGTCATCGCGCTTCCACAGCGGAATGACGTCCAGCAGCGGCTGCGAGGACAAGATCACCGCGCAGGCGTGGACGCCCGCGTTTCGGACCAGACCCTCCAGCCCTCGGGCCGTCTTCATGATCTTTCCGACCTCGGGGTCGGTCTCGGCCAGCGTACGGACCTCCGACGCTTCGGCGTACCGCTCGTGGGCCGGATCGAAGATCCCCGACAGGGGGATGTCCTTCGCCGCGATGGGCGGTGGGAGCGCCTTGGATATCCGGTCGGCGATTCCGAAACCCGCCTGGCCGTGGATCACCCGAGCGGCGTCCTTGATCGCGGCCTTCGTCTTGATCGTGCCGAACGTGATGACCTGGGCGACGTTCTCCTCGCCCCACTTGTCGACGGTGTAGCGCATGACCTCGCCCCGTCGACGCTCGTCGAAGTCGAGGTCGATGTCGGGAGGGGAGATCCGCTCCGGGTTGAGGAACCGTTCGAAGATCAGCTTGTGCTCGATCGGGTCCAGGTCCGTGATTTGCAAGATGTAGGCCACCAACGACCCGGTGGCCGAACCGCGGCCCGGTCCGACCGCGATCTTCTGCGACCGAGCCCACCGGACCAGATCGCCAACCACCAAGAAATAGCCCGGGAAACCCATGTTCGAGATCACGCCAAGCTCAGTCTCGATACGCTCTTTGTATTCCGCGGCCAGCCCATTCGGGAAACGCGTCGGCGCGTACTTCTCCACGTCCGCGCGAAGGAGGTCATCCTCGGTCTCGCCTTCGAGCAGCGGAAATCGGGGCATCCGGTCGACCTCGGAGAACACGGATTCATAGGACTCGACCCGTTCCGCCACCAGAAGAGTGTTCGAAGCCGCCCCGGGAACCTCCTTGTCCCAATAATCGCGCATCTCTGCGGCGCTCTTGAGGTAGTATCCATCGCCGTCGAGCTTGAACCGGTTGGGATCATCCAGAGTCTTGCCCGCCTGGACGCAAAGCAAAGCGGAGTGCGACTCAGCCTGATCCACCGTCACATAATGAGAGTCGTTCGTCGCCAGTGGCGGAAGTTCGAGTCTCTTGGCGATGTCCAGCAAACCCTCACGCACTGAGCGTTCAATGGTCAGGCCATGATCCATCAACTCAAGGAAGAAGTTCTCCTTTCCGAAGATGTCCCGGTAGTCGCTCGCGGCCCGCAATGCCGCATCGTGCTGGCCCAGGCGGAGCCTGGTCTGCACCTCGCCGGACGGACAGCCAGTGGTCGCCATGACTCCGTCGGCGTACTCGGCTATCAGCTCCCGGTCCATGCGAGGCTTGCGATAGTAGCCTTGGAACGACGCAAGGCTGGACAACCTGAAGAGATTGCGAAGACCAGTGGCTGTGCGGGCCAGCATCGTCATGTGCGTATAAGCGCCCGCGCCCGATACGTCTCCACCCTCGCCGTACTCGTCAGAGCCGCGCTGTGAGGCCTGCCCCCAGAATACCGGCTTCTTGTGATACCGACTTCCCGGCGCAAGATAGGACTCGATGCCAATGATCGGCTTTACGCCACTCTGCTTCGACCTGCGATAGAACTCGGCGGAGCCATACATGTTCCCATGGTCGGTCATCGCAACGGCCGGCATGCCGAGTCTCTCGACCTCACCAAAAAGCGCGCCAACCTTCGCGGCGCCGTCCAACATCGAGTACTCGGTATGCACATGCAGGTGAACGAATGAGTCCGTCACCGGGGCCTCCTCTCCGTCCTGCTGACGCATGGTTCTACCAGACCGGTCCGCCCCGTGACTGACGACATCCCGCAGCCGTGGGGCAACCGTCACACGGCCGTTGCGCAGGGGGGAGCCGCCATCGTTGCATGGCGGTTCCCATGATGTACCGGTGGCCTGGCCTGACCACCCACCGGCCCGAGAGCCGCAACCTTGGGTCGGCCGGGCCGCACTCCAGCGCCGCGAACAGCCCACTGTTCGCTGCCGCGCGGAACCTGCCGCCCACGTGGCCGCACGTGCTCGCGAGGCCGTCGGCCAGCACCTCCGGCCGGGCCGACGGCGCGCCGTCCACGATCACCAGCGCGGGGTGCGGCAGCGCCCGGCATCGGCCGGCTCGACCTGGACGGTCGCGTGCTCCAACCCGAACCGTTCGGCCAGCAGCTCCTGGGCGGCCGCGAGCACCGCCACCGGTTCGGCGTCCGGTTCGGCGGTGAGGTGCGCGGAGGCCACCTCCATGCCGGAGGTCAACGTCCACAGGTGCACGTCGTGTGCCTCGCGCACCCCGTCGAGCGCGGTCAGCGCGGCACTGACCTCGTCAGGGTCGAGGTGGCCGGGGGTGGCCTGCACCAGGATGCGCAGCGCCTGCAAACCCAGCGTGACCGTCCGCGGCAGGATGAACAGGCCCACGCCGATCGCCACCACCGGGTCCACCCAACGCCAGCCGAACGCCACCGTCAGCGCACCACCGACCAGCACCCCGAGCGAGCCGACGACATCGCTGAGCACTTCGAGGTAGGCCGCCCGGACGTTGATGCTCTCTCGCGCGCCGGCCCGCAGCGCCAGGAACGCCAGCACGTTCGCCGCCAGCCCCCCGGCCGCCGTGAGCGCCACCGGAAGGCCGTTGACGACCGGCGGGTCGGACAGCCGGCGGACGGCCTCGACGATGACGAACCCGGCCACCCCGACCAGCAGCATCGCGTTGGCCAGCGCGGCCAGCACCTCGGCCCGGTAGAGCCCGAAGGTGTGGCGGCGGTTCGGGGTGCGGCGGTGCACGATCAGGACGGTGGCCAACGCCATGCCGACCCCGAGCACGTCGGTGAGCATGTGCGCGGCGTCCGAGAGCAGCGCCAGCGAGCCGGTGACCAGCCCGACCGTGACCTCCACCGCGGTGAACGCCCCGAGCACCCCGGCGGACAGCGCCAGCGCGCGGGTGTAGCGGCCGGAGGCGCTGGTCGGGGGACCGCCGAGCGTATGACCGGGTGCATGCCCGTGCCCGTGCCCGTGCCCGTGACCGCCCATGTCGCCACCCCCGCTGTCGGCCCAACATATTGCCAGACTCGCATGTTGACAACCGGGACGGGCCCGCCGGCTGGCCTGAGCGTCCGGCCCGAGCATCCGCCAGCGCGCCCTGCTTGGCCTCGTCGGCGACTCGGGTCAGCAGGTCATCGGGTGCGTGACCACCCCGGCACTCAGCTCCTCCCGGTCCTCAGCTCCTCCCGGTCCTCAGCGCCAGCGCCGCGCCACCGCCGACCAGCAACACCGCGCCGACGACCCAGGGCCAGACCGCCAGTCCGCCGCCTTGGGCGGCTTCGCGGGCGGCACCTGGCGTGGCACCTGGCGTGGTGGCGGCCGTGGCACCTGGCCCGGTACCGGGCCAGGTGGCGGCGAACACCGGCCGCCCGGTACCGGCGTGGATCAACGTGAAGCTCACCGAGCCGCTCACCGGGTGCCCGTCGTCGGAGACCACCCGATAGCCGATCAGGTACCGGCCGACCGGGCCCAACGGGTGGACCGCCACCGACACCGTGCTGCCGTCGGCCGTGCTGCCGTCGGCCGTGGCGCCGCCGTCCTCATAGTGGCCGCCGTCCGGGCCGACCACCGTCATCGCGCTGAACGAGGGCTGCACCGGCAGGTCGAACCGCAGCACCGCCCGCGCCGGGCCGCTGTCCAGGCTGGCGCCGTCGGCCGGGTCGCTGCTGATCAGCACGTTGTGCGCGAATGCGGTACCGGTGCCGAGGAGCAGCCCGAACGCCACCATCAGCAGCGTCGCGAGCAGCGTCGCGAGCAGCGGCCGGGCGACCCGGGTCACGACCGGCTCACGAGCGTGACCGGCGGGTGCGAGCCACCGCGGCGATCCCTACGCCCAGCTCCAGCGCGCCGACCAGCAAGCCGGCTCCGCCGAGCCACCGGGCGGTGTCGTCGGTGGTGCCGTCGGACCCGGTGCCGGCGGCCTCGGGTGTCGCCGTGGTGGTGCCCGCCGACCTCGGCGGCGGGACCGTGCCCGTGCCCGCCGTGCCCGTCCCCGCCGTGCGCGTTCCCGCCGTGCGCGTTCCCGTTAGCGCCATGGTCCGCCTCGACCAGCTTCAGCGTCGGTGCCGGGTGCTCGGGTTCCTCGGCGCCCGGCACTTCTGGCTGGTCCCAGCGCACCACGGTGCCGTCGTCATAGGTCTGCACCGTCGGCATCACCAGCTCGTTCACGTCGTCGGGTAGCCGGCCCATGGACACGGTGAAGTCGGCGAACTCGGTGGGGCCGAGCCGGGTGCTGGTCGCGGCGGCGCGGCGGGAGGTCCAGGAGACAATCACGGCGACAGCCTAGGTTTGCCGGTCTCAGACAGACAGCGTGCCGCTGAACACAGGTGAATCGTGGGTGAGTGGGGAACCATCCGGTGCTCGCGGACGACTCAACTATCCGGTGCTCGCGGACGATCCGTTGCGGGAGCTCACCCCGAGCAGCGCGAGCAGCCGCGGCTCGATCTGGTCGAGCTCGCCGGCCACCGCCCGGTGCGCCGCTCGACGCCGCTCGGTGGGCATCAGCTCGGCGGCCCGCACGGCGGCGGACAGGTCGGCCAGCTTGGCGCCGTTGGCCCGCACGAACCGCTCCACCTCGGCCGCGCGGCGGCTGTCCAGGTCGGTGGCGGACAGCTCACCGATCGACATCGTGACCCGGGAGATCCGGGCGTGCAGCGCGCCGCCCTTGCCGCTGAAGCTGTTGAGCTCGCTGGCCGACACCCCCAGCCGGCGGGCGCGGCGTTCGTCCCAGGCGCCGCGGACCAGCCCGGCGAGCTGCATCGCGAGCGGAGCCAGCACCGGCACCAGGACCTTGCCCACCGCGATGGCCTTCCTCGCGTTCCTTGAGGTCACCAACTCACGTTTGTCCTTGCCCGCACCGGACCTGCCGGCACCAGACCCGCCCCGTCGAAGCTTCATGGGTCGACTGTAGTGCTTCGGCCGTCCCCCGCACCCGATCACAGCCCGCGTCGACGCCGCGTTCGAGTCGGTTCCGACCCGACCCGGTTCTGGACGTGCACGAGCGAGTTGCGGTCCCGCCCGCACAGACCGGGCATCCGCCGCGCAGGGTCTGCACGGTCTGTGCGGCGTGGGCAGGGTCTGTGCGGGCGGGAGGGTCGCCTGGGAGTCCGGTTGTCGGGGTGGGTGTCTACGCTGGTCCCGTGCTGGTCAGGACGGGTCGGGTGGTGCTGGACGCGGCGGCGGTGGTCCGGTGTCGTCGTCGGGTGCATCTCGACCACGACCCGGGAGCGGTCGAGCTGCCGCGCGCCGCGCCCGACCCGGCGTTGCAGCAGCGTCGCGCCGATGCGCGCGCACACCGTGAGGAGGTCGGGCGGCGGCTGGCCGGGCTGGTCGGCCCGGGTTGGGTCACCATCGAGGCGGGCACCGCCGAGTATCGGCAACGGGCCACCGAGGCGGCGCTGGCGGCCGGCGCGGGGTACCTCTGGAACGCGCTGCTCCCGAGGGTCGATGGGCGCCGGGGCGACGTCGAGCTGCTGGTCCGCGCCGAAGCAGGTGGTGGGTACCGGCCGCTGATCGTGGTCCACCACCGGGTTTCCGATCCCGGTTCCGGCGCGCTGACGAGCGCGTTGTCCCGGCCACACGTCGAGCACGCCCGGCCCGACGAGGCCCGGCGGGTGCGGTCCCACCCGCGCGACCATCTGCGGCTCGCGCACCTGACCCGGATGCTGCAGGAGCTCGGGGTGGCGGCCGCCGAGCCGGCGTACGGAGCGGTGATCGGGCTGGACGCCGACGTGGTGCTCTGGCACGAGTTGTCCACGCCGAGCTGGCCGAGTGGACTCAGCACACTCGCGGAGTACGACGTCCGGTTCGCCGACCGCTCGGCGGTGGCGGCCGCCGCGGTGGCCGGCGAGCCCGCCCTGGCCCAACCGTCCCGGGTGACCGAGTGCCGGAGCTGCCCGTGGTGGCCAACGTGTGGGGCCGAGCTCGCCGCGCGCAGCGACGTCAGCCTGGTGCTGCGCGGGGAGAACGCCGCTGTGGTCC
>JALYVZ010000139.1 GCA_030852965.1 Actinomycetota bacterium
GCGCCACGTCGAGGTGATCGCCGGCGTGCTGCGGTCCGCGTCCGCCGAGCGGCTCACCCCGGAGGTGTGGGCTGCCGTCGAGGCCGAGCTGGCAGCCAAGGCGGCGCTCTACACCCCGCCCGAGCTGGCCGCCTACGGCGGCGCACTGGTGGAGCGGCTCGACGCCGACGGTGCCGAGCCCGACGACCGCGAGCCACCGGCGGTCAACGAGCTGCACTGGAGCCGGCGCAGTGTGAGTGGCAGCGGTGGCGGTGGCGGTGGCGGTGGCGTAATCAAGGGCCGGATCGACGACGCGGCCATGTTCGAGGCGATCGTGACCGCGCTCGACGCCCACGCCAAGCCCCGCACCAAGGACGACGACCGACCCACCGGTCAACGCCAGGCCGAGGCGCTCGCCGACATCTGCTGCTACGTCCTCGACCACGGCGAGCTGCCCGAATGCGGTGGCCGCCGCCCACAGGTGAACGTCCTGATCCGCCTGGAGGATCTCGAAGCCCGCGCGCGTGCCGCCATGCTCGACTTCGGCGGCACCACGTCGCCGGCGATGCTGCGGATGCTGGCGTGCGACGCCGCGGTGATCCCGGTGGTGCTCGGCGGCACCGGGCAGCCCCTCGACGTCGGCCGCGTCACCCGCTCCATTCCCGACGGTCTGCGCCGAGCGGTGGCCGCCCGCGACGGCGGCTGCGCTCACCCGGGTTGCGGGCGGCCGCCGTCCTGGTGCGAGGTGCACCACATCGTGGCGTGGGAGGAAGGCGGTGAGACTGCGCTGCACAACTGCGTGATGTTGTGCAAGGTCCACCACCGCCAGATCCACCACACCGAGTGGCACGTGCGCATCCGCGACGGCCTCCCGGAGTTCATCCCGCCGACCTGGATCGACCGACATCGCACCCCACGACGAAAAGCCCTGCCTCACCTGATCTCGGTGTGACCGGTGGTCCGGCCGAGCGCACATCAGTACAACGCTCTCTGCCCCGGCTCGACCGCCCTGGCCTTGCGGCCCTTCTTCTCGTGCAACCCCTGGTTGTACGTCTTGGCAGCCCGGTGTTGCGGGCCAGCATGACGCTGCGTCGGTAGGTGTCGAGCCTGTCGCCAAGCTCGCGCAGCTCGCCGGTCAACTCCCGGCAACGGCAACGAAGGGCTTCTCCGCCTTGATCAATCTCACTGTTGGTCTTGTATGATGCTGCCCCCAGCGAGGTGGCCGCGGTGCGGGCCGCGGTCAAGCGGTACCGGACGGCGCAGGCCAGCTGGAGGCGGCCGGGGAGGCGGGGCGGGCGGAGCTGATAGGCGGCTGGGCGCCGATCGGGGGCAACCGGTGAGCGCGGCAGCCACCGAGGTCGGGGTCCGCGGTTTCACCTCCAGCCGCGAGCAGTTCGACATGGCGTTGGCCTTCCTCGACGCGCCGAGGCCGCCGTCGCATCCCACGCAGAGCTGAAGGGCCACCTGTCGCATAGTCCCCGGCATGCTCGGACTCGCCGTGACCGCGCTGGTCGAGCGCGATCACCCGGTAGCCGGCGTCGAGCGGGACCGCGCCCTGCTCGACGAACCGGGCCTCAATGGCTGGCCGCGCTGGTGCTCACCGGTCCGGCGTGGTGAATTGGCGGGCGTCGAAGGCCGCCCGGATCCTGGTGATCTTGCCGTTCTCGACGTGGCTCCAGTTCGCGGTCGGGGTCGGCGTCGCCACCGTGGTGTGCAGGTCATACCAGGTCAGCACGTCGGGGCCGGCAACGAAGATCTTGTGTATCACGATGTCGGTAATGATCTCCGACATGCCCCGCAGCCCGTCCAGGCAGCTGGCGCGATCGTCGGCGGTACCCAGCGGCCCTCGGAAGGTGACGTCGTCGGCCAGCAGCGCGCCCAGGGTGGCGAAGTCCTTGGTCTTCCAGGCTCGGAAGTAGGTCTCGGCGATCTCACTCAGGTTGTCGGTCATGGGTGGCGTCCTTTCTCGAGTAGCGGATGTTGCGACTGGAGCCAGCCTTGCCCGTCCATAGCTAGAAGCGTCACACCGAACATCGCGCTGCAAGCCAGCGCCCCTGGCGCCGTCGCCGACCTCGCCGCCCGTGGACTCGGCGCCGCGATCCTCAGCCACACCATCGCCTCCGACCACACCGGTCGGCTGATCCCCCTCGCACTCGACATCGACACACCGACCGTGCTCGCGTTGATCTGGGCGGCGTCCACCGCTCCCGCGCTGCGAGAGTTCCTCCGACACTGTCGTCACGCCTTCGCGCCTGATACGAGCCGCGAGTGAGCCCGACACGACGCCGCGCCGTACCTGATCGGCGAATACGGCAGGCCACCCACCGCGACATTCACCGCGCCCAACGAACCGGCATACGGAGCGATCATCCCGGGCTGTCGTCGCGTCCGCTCGAGTACGGCTGTCGAGCCGAACGAGCGTCAGACCGGCGTCGGCGCCACCCGTATCAGCCACAACCCCGGCTCTGCCAGCTCGGCGCGGGTGGGCAGGGTGTCGGCCGAAGTCCACACCGTGTTGAAGCCGGCCATCCCGACCTCGTCCACCACGGCCCTGGTGAACGCCGACCCGACCGCGTACTGCCGCACCTTGGCCTCCACCCCGAGCAGCGCCCGCAGCAACCAGTCGAAGGGGCCGCCGCTTCGCCGACGCTCGGTGAACCGAGCCCGGATGGTCTCCACCGACGGCACCACGGAAGGGCCGACGGCGTCCATCACGTGGTCGGCGTGCCCTTCGAGCAGCGTGGTCAGCGCGAGCAGCCGGTCCAGCACCGCACGCTGCTCGGGGCTCTGCAGCAGCTCCAGCAGGCCCAGCCCGTCGCCGCCGCCCCGAGCTGACGCGAGCGCCGCCGGCAGGCGATCAAGCATTCCCATGACACTGGTCTCGGCGGCGGACAGGAACTCCGCGACCTGGTCGGCGAAGTACGACCGCAGCCACGGTACGGCGGTGAACTGCAGCCGGTGGGTGGCCTCGTGCAGGCAGACCCACATGCTGAAGTCCGCGAGCGACACGTCCAGCGCGCCCTGCGCGGCCACGATGTTCGGCGCCACCAGCAGCAGCCGACCTTCCCGGTCCGGGCCGCCGAACGGGTCGTACTGGCCGAGCACCCGGCTGCCCAGGTAAGCCAGCACAGCTCCGGTCTGCAAGCCGGCCGTCCTCTCGGTGACCGCCCGGGCCATCGCCGGCATCTCCGGCAACCTCGCCGACGATGTGAGCACCGTCATCCCCTCGATGGCGGCCGCCGCCCAGGACGGACGGTCGACCACGTCGGCGGGCAGTAGCGGCAGCCCGGCGCCGAGGCCGGTCAACGTGCGCACATGCCCTTCGGCGGTGGCGGCGTCAGATCGCAGCAGCTCAACGGCTCGGCGTGCCTCGGACGGGCTGATCGTCGGGCCGCCCGGCATCAGCCGGGCGGCGGTGCGGGCGGCCAACGACCAGTCCACCGGCAGCCCGGTCGGTGCCTGATCGCGAGCCGGGGAGCCATCGGTGAAGAGTGTCACCCGCCCCACGTTACGTGAGGGAGAACCGATGGCGGCTCCAAGAGTCCAGCACAACCCCCAACGACTCCCCCAGAACCCCACGAAGTACCCGTGTTGCCCGCCCGCGACCTAGTGCGCGTTTCACGCTCACGCGGCCCGAGTGGCGCTCACGCAGCAGCCCAGGCGGCTGCGTGAAGCCACGGGCGCTGCGTGAGACGGGTGGCACTGCGCTGCGTGAGACGGGTGGCACTGCGCTGCGGTGGCACTGCGCTGCGGTGGCTGGGTGGCGCTAGCGGCAGCCGCAGGTGCGTAGGGCGGCGGCCAGGGCGTCGAGGCGGGGGCGGGAGTCGGCGGGCGAGGTGCCGTTCGAGAGCCAGGCGAACACCAGCAACCGGCCGTCGGCGTCGATGACCGCGCCGGCCAGGCTGCTCACCCCGGTGAGGGTGCCGGTCTTGGCCCGTACATACCCTCGCCCGGGTGCCGATGGTCCGGTGCGGAACCGGGCGTCCAGGGTGCCGTCACCGCCGGCCACCGGCAGCCCGCCGAGCAGCGGACGCAGCCGCGCGGCCCGGTCGGTCCGGTCCGGCGCACCGGATGACCCGGCGGCGGCGGCCATGATCTGGCCGAGCAACTGGGCCGAGACCTGGTCGGCGGTGGACAGCCCGCTGCCGTCCACGATCTTCGTCTCGTCGACCTCCAGGCCCGCCCCGATCAGGGTGGCGAGCACCGCACGCGCCGCGCCGGGGAACGACGGCTCCCCGCCCTTGGCGATCGCAACCTCCCTGGCCAGCACCTCGGCGAGGACGTTGTCGGAGATGCGTAGCGCGGTCTGCACCAGGTCGGTGATCGGCGGCGAGCTGACTTCGCCGAGGGTGGCGGCGCCGGCCGGCGCGGTCTGCTCCCGGACAAGCCCCGGGTCGGCGCCGAGACGCTTCGCCACCTCCCTCCCGGCGTCCAACCCGGGGGTTGTGGTTCGGGGACCGTCAAGCTCGGACGGCGTGGCCCGGCCGCCGTCCAGGATCAGCGGCTGGATCGGGGTGACGTACCCGCCGGGCACATCCGCAGGCAGCCAGCCGGGGGCCAGTACCGGTCCGCGGTAGCGGGTCAGGTCGACGGTGACCGTGCGGATGGGGGCCGGGTGCGCGGCCCGCACCGCGTCGAGCAGCGTGTTCAACCTCGCCGCGCCCGGGTACACGGATTCCTGGCCGGCCGGCAGGACAGACAGGGTGGGGTCGCCGCCGCCGACCAGCACCACCGCGTCCGGGGTCGGACCGGCAACCACCCGGGTGGTCAGCCGCGAGGTCGGGTTCAGCGTCAGCAACGTGGCGGCCGCGGTCAGCAGCTTGCCGGTCGAGCCAGGAGTGAGCGCCTTCGTCGGGTTGCGGGACCACAGCGTGCGGTCGGTGGTCGGGTCGAGCACCACCCCGGTCAGGGTGCCCAGCTCTTTGACCCCGGCCAGTTTGTCCAGCTCGGCGGCCAACCCGGTGCTGCCGGGTGTCGGCGCGTCGGCGGCCAGCGGCCCGATCCGCAGGACCGGCGGGGTGACCTCAGGAATGACCGCAGCCGCGCCAGCGAGCCCGAGCCGGTGCAGCAGCGAAGGGTTGACCAGCGCCGCCGCCGTACCCGCCGCCGCGGTCAACAGCAACACCACGGCCGCAACCCACGCCCATCGCCGACCACCGAACCGCGAGGTGGCTCGGAGTCGGTGTTCGCCCACGGCACTTGTCCTCCCTCGCGCGCTTGCTGAGTCGGTCGACCAGACTAGAACCATAAGACCGGCCGGCTGGTCAGCCGGAGGGGCGGCTGGTGAGCGCTGACTCGACGATCGGCTCGGCGACCGGGGGTACGGCGTTCGGGCCGGCCGGCTCCGAACCGACAGGCGCGCTCCGCTGGGCTTCCAGGCCGGACACCTGCCGTAACGGCACCTCCGGTATGAGCACGACCAGCACCAAGCCGAGCACCAGGACCGCGGCCCCGGTCAGGAACATCAGCGTCATCGATCCGGCAAAACCCTCCAGGAACGGGCGGGCCAGCCGAGGGTCCAGCTGTTGGATGAACGACGAGTTGTCCAGCGAGATCGAGCCGACCCCGCCCGGGGAGGAGAGTGCCGACCGCACCCCGGCGTTGGCCGGGTCGGCGCGCACCGCGGGATCGGCCAGGGCGGCCTGGAACGCCGGCGTGCCGGCCGCAACCCGGAACGCGGCCGCGATCTTGTCCCCCACCGTGCTGAACAGGATGGACAGGAACACCGCCGTACCCAGGGTGCCGCCGAGCTGCCGGAAGAAGGTGGCCGACGCGGTGGCCACCCCCATGTCCCTGGCCGGCATCGAGTTCTGCACCGCCAGCGTCAGCGGCTGCATGACCGCGCCCAACCCCCAACCGAACACGATCATACCGAGCCCGACCTGCAGATAAGGAGTGTCCACGCCGATCCGGGAGAGCAGCAGCAACCCGACCACCATCAGCGAGACCCCGAGCACCGGCCACATCTTCAGCCGACCGGTCCGGGAGATGACCCGCCCAGAGGTGATCGACATCGACATGATGCCCAACACCATCGGCAGGGTGAGCAGACCGGACTGGGTGGGCGTCACGCCCCTGACGATCTGCAGGTACAGCGGCACCGCGGCCATCGCACCGAACATCCCCATACCGACCAGCAGGGACGCCAGCGTGCCGAGGCCGAACACCCGCACCCGGAAGAATCGCAACGGCAGCAGCGCGTCGTCCCCGTACGCCCGCTCGGCGAACAGGAACGCCACCAGCCCCGCCGCCCCGACCCCGACGCACAGCAGGGACCGCCCGGACAGCCAGCCCCAGTCCCGTCCCTGCTCGGCGACCAGCAACAACGGCACCAGCCCGAACGTCAGCGCCACCGCGCCCGGCCAGTCGATGCGGTGTTCGCGCTTGGTGAACGGGATGTTCAGCACCCGGGCCACGATGGCCAGCGCGAGGAACCCGATCGGCAGGTTGATGCCGAAGACCCAGCGCCAGCCGGTGATGCCCAGGATCTCGTGTTGGCCGGCGAGGAAGCCTCCGACCAGCGGGCCGAGCACGCTGGAGGTACCGAACACCGCGACGAAGTAGCCCTGGTAGCGGGCCCGTTCGCGGGGGGACACGATGTCCCCGATGATCGTCATGGCCAGCGAGAACAGGCCACCCGCGCCGAGGCCCTGGATCGCCCGGAACGCCGCCAGCTGGTACATCGACTGGGCGAACATGCAGGCCAGCGAGCCGACCATGAACACCGAGATCGCGAACAGGAACAGCGGCTTGCGCCCGTAGAGGTCGGAGAGCTTGCCGTAGAGCGGGGTGGTGACCGTCGCGGTGATCAGGTACGCGGTGGTCACCGAGGCCTGCAGGCTCAGCCCGTTGAGGTCGTCGGCGATGGTGCGCACCGAGGTGGCCACGATCGTCTGGTCCAGCGCGGCGAGGAACATGCCGGCCATCAGCCCGGCGAAGATGGCCAGGATCTGGCGGTGTGACAGCAGCGGGCGCTGCTGGGTGTCGGGAGCCAGGACGGCGCCGGTCATCTGGGGGTGCCTCTCAGGTGATGGTTCTCGTAGTCGTCGTTGAAGCGGCCGAGCAGTCGGCACAGGGTGGCCCGGTCGGCCGGGGTCCACTCCGCGAGCACCTTGGCCATGTTCTGGTTGCGCCGGGCACGCTTGGCCTCGAAGGTCGCGCGCCCCTCATCGGTGGCCGCGAGCAGGCTCGCGCGGCCGTCGCTCGGGTCGGGCTGACGGGCCACCAGGCCCAGCTCCACGAGCTGGGTGACCTGCCGGCTGACCGTCGAGATGTCCGAGTGCACGGCCTCGGCCAGCGCACTCAGCCGCCGCGGGCCGTCCTTGACCAGGTGCACCAGCAGCACGAACGCCGCCCGTTCGAGTCCGTCGCCGAACTGCGCAGTGAACCGGGCCTGCGCGCGATCCAGCAGCCGGTTCAGCCGGGCCAGCTCGCCGCTCAGCTGGTCGAACTCCGTGTCCACCAACATCACCCCGTCCACGACCGCGTTGCTTGCCGCACATAAGTATTTGCTCGTTACAAGCATGTATGTGCCGCTGGTATTCCCGCGCCCGCCCGCTGGTCTGCGGGGCTCTACGGGTTCGCCATCCCCGAGGAGTACCGCGGGCTTGGGCTGTCGCTGTGCCAGGAGGTGCGGCTGGTCTTCGAGGTGGGCTACACGCCTCTAGCACTACCCGGCTCGCACAGACCCAGCGCACGTCGCACAGAGGTTGCACGGTCTGTGCGACGTAGCCAGGTCTGTGCGAACGGCGGCTCGGACTACGGCCCGCCGCTGCCGTACGGTCGGGTGAGGATCTCTAGGAAGTGGCCGTCGGCGCCGGGGAAGTAGCAGCCTCGGCCGCCGTCCCGGGTGTTGATCTCGCCGGGGTGCTGTTGCGCCGGGTCGGCCCAGTAGTCCATGCCTTGGGCGGTGATCCGACCGAACACCTCGTCGAACTCCGGCTCGCTGAGCAGGAAGGCGTAGTGCTGCGGGTGGATCTCGTGGTCAACGCTCATGAAGTCCAGGCTGACGCCGTTGGCCAGCTCGACGATCATGAACGGGCCGAACGGCTTCGGCGCGGGCAACCCGAGCAGCTCAGCTAGTGAGGCAGCGGCGGTGGCCTTGTCCCGGCAGGCCACGATGGTGTGGTTCAGCTCGACAGCCATGGCCTCAACGCTACGCCCGACGCGCCGTCGCCGATCAGCTGTTTGCCCGGCGGGCGAACAGCTGATCGGCCCCCGGGTGGCCCGCGCCGTTGGTGTGGATCAGGTGCGGGCGGGCCTGGCCTGGGGAACCCCCTGGTTCATGGTCGGCGGCCTTGTCTTCGCGCTCGCCAGCCTTCATGATCCGTGCTCTCGTCGGGTCTGAGACCGTGGTCCGACTGGCGAGACCCGCGACAACCCTGCGCACGCATCGCGTGGAAGCGCCGCACTGCAGCCACGCCCCGCTCCATGCTGTTCAGCCTGGCGCTGGGGTGCCCAGCGCGGTGGTGACGGCCCCGGACTGCGGCCACAATGCCGGGACGTCGCTCGGGTCGTCCGAGATCCGAGCGAGCACACTCGCTCCTTCCACCAGCGCGAGCGCGGCGCGCGCCCGAGCGCATGGAGCGGGGTCACCTCCTCGGCCGAAGCCGGTCGCCAGCCGATCTGTCCAACCTCCCACCCAGGTCGGCCGCCAACCCGGTGCAGCCGAGCAGGAAGAAACTGACGATCGAGCGGTCGTGTCGGCCCTGGTCGCCGAAGAACGCCGGTTCGTCGACGGAGAGCGGATTGTCGACGATCTCGGACGCGCCCAGCGTACGAAGGCTGTCACCGTGGGCGTCCGGGTTCCCGGTGGACGCGATCACGCGCGCACCGCCTGGCCGGGCGAGCTGCAATGCGTAGCGTCCGACGCCGCCGGTGGCACCTGTGACGGCTTGAGGATGCGGCAGATGTCGGCCTCGGTGCAGGTGCCGGGGTCGGTCTCGGCGGCTTGGCGGGCGAGACTGCCCAGGGTGGTGCGGGTCTGGCGCAGCTCTGCCATCCGGCACTCGATGTCGGTGAGGTGTTGCTGGATGAGTCCGGTGACGTGGGTGCAGGGGGCCTGGCCGCTGTCGCGCAGGTCGAGGATGCCGCGGATCTCGGTGAGGGTGAGACCGGCGGCCTGGGCATGGCGGATGAAGTCGAGCCGGGCGGCGGTGTCGGGCGGGTAGTCGCGGTAGCCGTTGGAGGTGCGGGGCGGCGGGGCGAGCAGCCCGGCCTGCTCGTAGAAACGGATGGTCTTGGTGGTCAGCCCGCCGGTGGCGAGTGCACCGATGCGCATACCGCCAGGCTAGTGCTTGACCTTCCAGTGCACTGCAAGGTTTACCGTCGATTCCCGAGACCCGGGTACGGAGGACGGTTTCATGCGCATCACGGTGTTGGCGGTTCCCGGGTGCCCGAACGCCCCGGTGGTCCGAGACCGGATCCACGCCGCGCTCGCGGGCCGGGTGGTGCCGGTGGATGTGGTCGAGGTCCGCGACGCCGGCCAGGCCGCGCGGTGGGGCATGACCGGCTCGCCCACGGTTCTGTTCGACGGTGCCGACCCGTTCGGCGAGCCGGCGGCGGCGCCCAGCGTGTCCTGCCG
>JALYVZ010000140.1 GCA_030852965.1 Actinomycetota bacterium
CGAGCGCTTCACCCGCCGACCCCGACCCCCCAAACTGCCCGAAGCGGCCTGGATCAACCAACCCGTCGACCAGCCACAACCCACCCCGTAAAAACAACCTGTCTCACTTGACTTGACAACTACCGCTGAGCCTGCCCATGCACCGGCCCGACGGGAACTCAGCGTCCAGTGTCAACCGCTGCGGAAACCACTCGTTGTCCAGGAACGCCTTGGCGGGCGCCTCCCCCGAGGTGGAGGAGATGCAGCGGAGAGCGAGTCGCGGCTAGTGTTCCTGCTCGGAACTACACCGGTGCAAGTTGACATCGCCGTACGCGATCGACTTGTCCGAGACAGATCGGGCGGTGCTGGCGGCCCCACCCGCGGATTCGGCCCGCGGACCCTCGGCGCACGAACCCTCGGCCCGCGGACCCTAGGCGCACGAACCCCTCAGCGCACGAATACGTCCACGGTCGGGCCGGCAGAACGTCCACCACAGCATCGGCGAAACATCCAAGCCTGCATCGGCAGGACAGCCACAGCGGACCTGCCGGAAGGTAGCATTGACGAGTGCTCGATGACTTCTACCCGCGCCGCGCGCACGAACGCATTGGTGCCGCGCTTGGCGACACAAGGGTGGTCGTCCTCAACGGCGCGCGTCAGACAGGCAAGAGCACTCTCGCCCGCCTGGTGGCCCACGGCCGGCCGGGCACGGAGGTCCGATACCTCGACGACGCCGCCGTCCGCGCCGCGGCGGACGCTGACCCCGCCGCGTTCGTGCGGCACGATGGCCTGCTGGTGATCGACGAGGTTCAGCGTGTGCCCGAGCTGATCCTCGCCATCAAGCACACGGTCGACCTCGACCCTCGGCCCGGTCGGTTCCTGCTCACCGGGTCCGCCCGCCTGTTTGCCCTCCAGCAGATCCCGGACCTGCTCCCAGGGCGGTCGGAGACAATAGAGCTGTGGCCGTTGTCGCAGGGCGAGATCGATCGAACCTCCGAGGGGTTCGTCGATGCAGTCTTCGAGTTCGGCCAGGACATCGCGGCGCGGCCATCCACCTTGCACCGGTCCGACTATCTCGAGCGCGCGCTCGCCGGCGGCTACCCCGAGGCGGTGCGGCGCACCGACCTGGGCCGGCGGGCACGGTTCTTCGAGTCCGCGGTCTCAGATCTCATCAGCCGTGACGTCCGCCAGCTCAGCGACATCGGGCGCCCGGCAGACATGCGCCGACTACTCGGCGCTGTCGCGGCCCAGATGGCCTCGCTCGTTGTCCCCGGGACCCTCGCGGGCCGGCTGCAGATTCCGGCGAACACCCTCAAGCGCTACCTGGACCTGCTGGAGCTGCTCTACGTCGTCCACCGGATCCCGGCCTGGTCCACGAACCTCACAACCCGGGCTGTCGCCTCCCCCAAGATGATCGTCACCGACTCTGGCCTCGCCGGGCACCTGGCCGGCGTCACCCTGAAGCGTGCCACCCATCCCACCGCGCCGATCGGCCCGATGCTGGAGAACTTCGTGCTCGGCGAGCTGGCTCGCCAGCTCACCTGGGCGACCGAGCCCGTCAGGCTCTATCACTACCGCGACCGCGACGGCTACGAGGTCGATGCGGTGCTCGAACACGCCTCGGGTGACGTCGTGGCCATCGAGGTGAAGACCGCCGAGACGGTCCGAGGCGACGACTTCCGAGGAATCCGGCACCTGGCGCGACGGCTCGGTGATCAACTGGTCGCGGGGATTGTCCTGTACGCCGGAGCCCAGGCGCTCCCGTTCGGAGATCGGCTGCGTGCCCTCCCCATCTCCACGCTCTGGACACTTGAAACGCGGCCTACGACCTCGACCTGAACGGGCTCCGGAGACTCAGCCTCGGCAGGGGCACGCGGTGGTACACGCCTACCATTGACCGATGGCGGCGGGCGCGCGGGCCGCGCCACGTCAGCAGTGCGGATGGTGGAATGCCAGGAGGAGGGTGAACGCCCATGCGCCGACTGTCGACGGCGGCCAGGCACGCGGACAACGCGGCCGGGGCCAGTGTGCGCGGCGGGAGGTGTGCTGCGATGCAGAATGGCCGTATCGGCGAGAGCGGTGATCGGACTCGACGCGTTGCCACGGTCGTCACGTGACTGGCTCGTACTGGTGGGATCTGGTGCTCGGCATCCTCGGCGCACTGCTGTTGGCGTGGCTGGCGCTGGTGCTCATGCTGGTCATTGTCCGGCCACGGGGTGGACTGCTCCGGGAGGCACTGCGGCTGCTGCCTGACGTGCTCCGTCTGGTGCGCCGCCTCGCGGCGGACAAGTCTCTGCCGCGTGGGGTGCGCGTCCGGTTGGCTCTTCTGATGGCCTACCTCGCACTGCCGATCGACCTGATTCCTGACTTCATTCCCATCCTGGGCTACGCCGACGATGCGGTCATCGTGACCGCCGTGCTGCGCGGCGTGGTCCGCCGTGCGAGCGTGGAAGTGGTGCGTGCGCACTGGCCCGGCACGGACGATGGCTTTGCCGCTCTGGCCTGGCTGACCGGGCTTGGCGAGTCATCCCCGCCGTCGTGAGGCCGTGCCAGAACAATCGCCCGATCAACGGCAACCAGCCCGGAGCCGCGCAGGTGTCGGCATGGCTTGCTGTGGCGCGGCTGCTAGGAGCCGCTGCGGGACCGGTCGAGTTCTGCCCGGACTCGGGTGAGCCGGTCGCGCCACCATGCGACCTGGCGGACATCAGTCAGTTCGTAGGTGTCGAGCAGGGCGGGGTCCGGTGCCGGTGGCACGCGCGGGACCGGGAGGTAGCCGCCGACCGGGCGCAGCGAGGCCGCAGCGGAGACAACATCCCCATCGAGCAGGCACAGGGTGCCGAGACCGCAGGCGAAGTCGAGTTCGGGCAGTGCCCCGGCCAGTGCGAGTTGCGCGGCCAGGCCGACGCTGGTTTCCAGCGCGGAGGAGACCACACACGGCAGACCGGCGGCTTCGGCGACTTGCAACGAGCGTCGCACGCCGCCGAGTGGCGTACATTTGATCACCGCGATGTCGGCAGCGCCCGCGACCGCGACACGCAGGGGGTCTTCGGCGTGGCGGATGGACTCGTCGGCGGCGATGCGCACGTCAACCTGACGGCGGACGGCGGCGAGTTCTTCGATGGTGTGACAGGGCTGCTCGACATACTCCAGCCCGCCCGCTGCCTTGTCGAGCTGGCGGACGTGGGCAACGGCGGTGTCGACATCCCAGACGCCGTTGGCGTCCACCCTGATCGCGCCATCCGGCCCGAGGGCGTCGCGGACGGCTGCAACGCGAGCGAGGTCTTCGGCCAGTGACTCGGGGTGGTCGGCGACCTTGACCTTCGCGGTGTGGCACCCGGACGTGGCGGCGATCTCGTGGGCGCGCTCCGGTCCGACTGCCGGGACGGTGCAGTTGATCGCGATGCGGTCGCGCACCGGCTCAGGCCAGCCGACCGTGCACTGTTCGACCGTGGTGGCCAGCCAGGAGGCGGACACCGCGTCGTCGTAGTCGGCGAACGGACAGAACTCGGCCCACCCCGCGGGACCTTCGACCAGCATCCCTTCGCGCACGGTGATGCCCCGGAACCGGGCTCGCATGGGAATGGCATAGACGTGCGCGGCGTCGAACTCGATCGAGTCGGTCATCAGGTGGCAGTGTCCTCGTCTCGGCGGGCGTCGGGTGCGGGTGAGCAGGTCGGAGATCCGGTCGTCCAGTTCACCGAGGTGCGCCGTTGTCCAACCGTGGCGTACCGCACGGCGTGCTATGGAGCCCTACCCTCGCTGTGCGGATGCTTGCCGGACCGGTCATCGCAATTCCGGGCGTTCTCCCAACCCAGCAACACCAACGGGCCGCAACCTCCCTATCAGCGGAAACGGCCCCGAATGGAGTGGTTCGCACAATGACCAAATCGGTGGAGCTGAGGGGAATCGAACCCCTGACCTACTCGATGCGAACGAGTCGCGCTACCAACTGCGCCACAGCCCCTGGTGCCCGAATGGCTCACAGAGCGTATCAGCCGGTCACTGACCCGCCGCGCGTCGGTAGCCCCACTGTTCGTGGTGGTCCAGATGGTGCAGCTCAGGATCTTCGTCGTCGAGTTCCAGCCGCTCGGTGCCGGCCGGCTGCGGCGGCAGCGGTACCGGCCGCAACGTCGGCAACGCCGGCCGGTCCGCCGGGTCGAGCTGGTCAGGTGGCGCATCGCCGTCGTCGGTTTCCGGATCCACCCCGGCGACGGTCTCGCCGGAAGTCTGGGTGGCCGGATCGAGGTCGGCGTCCGACGCTGGGTCACGACGCTGCTGCGGACCGCGACGCCGGTCCAGGACGCGCGACAGGTCCGGACCACCGCGTTGCTCCGGGATGCCGCATTGCTCCGGGGTGCCGTGTTCGCCTCGGCCGGCGGCCAGACGAGCCCCGCGACGGGACCGGATCTGCTGCTCCAGACGCACCTGGCGACGCAGGTTCACCAGGTACACCACCAGCGTCAGGTCGGCCGCGCCGTGCACCCACCAGGCTTCGGGCATTGTCAGCCCGACCGCGACGAGGGCGCTGGCCGCCGCGAGCAGCACCAGCACCAGCACCACCCGCTGGCGGAACGTGCAACGCGCGCGGGCAGCGAGCTCGGCGGCTTCCGGGTCATATCCACCCCGTCCGGGTCGGTAGCGCGGCTCGTTGCCCACGGACTCGCTCATGCTCACCTCCTCGGTGCTCTGTCGTCCTCGAGCACGTCCCGTACGGACCGGTCGGGCCAACACCCGGCTGGACAATGCGGCGTCGCTGGGACGCGTCATCGGCCGCCGGCGTCGCGCGGCCATCGGCACGAACACTGCCAACCAGGTGCCGACGAGCCCAGCGAACAGCAAGGAGCTGGGCACACCGCCACGGTAGCCACCACAGGCGCCTCCGATCATGAAGGCGCGCCGGGGCGGCTCAGGGATGCGCGGCCATTCCGTTGCGCAGCAGCCGCCAAACCAGGGGCTCCCGGAGGTCTTCGGTGGTCAGGGCGAAGCAGAGGTGATCCCGCCAGGCGCCCTCGACGTTCAGATACCGCCGGAACATCCCCTCCTCTCGGAACCCGAGCTTGGCCAGAACCCGGAGGCTGGCGGCGTTCTCCGGGCGCACGGTCGCCTCGATGCGGTGCAGGTGCACGGCGGCGAAGCAGTGATCCAGCGCCAGCGCGACGGCGGCGGTGGTCGCTCCCCTGCCGGTGATGTGACTGCCCACCCAGTAGCCGACGTAGGCCGACCACAACGGGTCGCGCATCACGTTGCCCACCATCACCTGACCGGCGAACTCCCCGTCCACCGTGATCGCGAACGGCAGGGCCTGGCCGCGGCGGCCGACCGCGCGCAGTGCGCTCCACCGAGCCGGCCACTCGGCGGGGGTGTTGCGCTGCATCCAGAGCCCGGGCGAGTCCGGCTCCCACGGTGCCAGGTGCCGCTCGTCCCGAGACCGGATCGCCGCCCACGTCTTGCCGTCGCGCAGCCGCACCGGACGCAGGCCCACCAGCCCGGCCCTGGTGCGCAGCGGACCCAGCTCGACCGGCCACCCCGGGTGGCGGCTGAGCCGTACGGACTCGGAGAGATGAGCCACGGTCAGTTTCTCGGGGCCAGGAAGGCGACGGTGACCTGCTCGCCGACCGTGACGTCGGTGGTGTCCTCGCTCAACTCGATCAGGCAGTTGGCCTCGGCCAGGGCGGAGAGCAGCTGGGTGCCCGAGGTGCCCAAAGGCTGGACCAGGTAGTGGCCGGTGGCCTCCTCACGCAGCAGCCGCCCGCGCAGGTAGCCCCGCCGACCGGGCACCGAGGTCACCGGGGACAGCAGCCGGGCGGTGATCCGCCGCCGCCGAGGGTCGTTGCGCCCCAGCGTGGTCCGGATCAGGGGGCGGACCAGCACCTCGAACAGCACGAGCGCGCTGACCGGGGTGGCCGGCAGCACGAAGGTGGGCACCTTGTCCGGTCCCAGCCGGCCGAACGCCTGCACCGAGCCGGGATGCATGGCCACCCGGGTGGCGTCCAGCTCGCCGAGTTGACCGAGCGTGTCCAGCACCTGCTCACCTGTCGACCCGCCGACCCCGCCGGTGATCACCATGACCTCGCAGCTGGCCAGGTGGTCCTGCACGCAGCCGAGCAACCGGGACGGGTCTCTTGGCACCAGTCCGACCCGCCGGGCGTCAGCGCCAGCGTCGCGGGCGGCGGCGGCCAGGGAGTAGGAGTTGACGTCGTACACCTCGCCGGAGCCGGGATCGCGCGCCACGTCGACCAGTTCGTCACCGATCGACAGCACGGCCACCCTCGGCCTCGGGTGTACCAGCACCCGGTCCCGCCCGACCGCGGCCAGCAGGCCCACCTGGGCGGCGGCGATCACCGAGCCCCGCCGGACGGCGGTGTCGCCGGGCGCCACGTCCTCACCGATGCGGCGTACGTAGGCCGCCGACGGTACCGGCCGGTACACCGCGATCTGCGCGGGATGGCCGTCGGTGTCGGCGGTGGGCACCACCGCGTCGGCCAATGTCGGCAGCGGCGCCCCGGTGACCAGCCGGACGGCCTGGCCCGGCTGCAACCGAAGCGGCTGCCGGGAGCCGGCGGCGATCTCCCCGACCACCGGCAGAGTCACCGGTGCGTCCGGGCTGGCTCCGAGCAGGTCGACGCTGCGCACCGCGTAGCCGTCCACCGCGGCCTGGTCGAACCCGGGCAACGCACGCTGGGCGAGCACCTCCTCGGCGCAGAGCATGCCCTGCGCCTCGGAGATCGCGACCCGAACCGGTGCCGGCCGAACCGCCGTGTCCAGCACCCTCGCAAGCTGCTCGTCGAGCGATCTCACGTCCCGAGCGCCCCCAGGCTCTCGTTGTTCTCACTGACCAGACGCCGGGTCAGCCAGTCCCGCAGCTCGGGGCCGTACTCGGGGTGGGCCAGCGCGAAGTCGACGTAGGCGCGCACGTAGCCGGCCGGACTGCCCAGGTCGTGGCGTCCGCCGCGGTGCACCAGCACATGTACCGGGTGGCCCTCCTGGATCAGCAGCGCCACCGCGTCGGTCAGCTGCAGCTCGCCGCCGGCGCCCGGGGTGATCCGCTTGAGCACGTCGAAGATCTGCCGGTCCAGCAGGTAGCGTCCGGCGGTGGCGAAGGTGGACGGAGCCTCATCGATCGGTGGCTTCTCCACCATGTCCAGCACGATCTTCACGTCGGGGTCCGCTGTGTCTGCTACATCGAACACGCCGTAGGCGCTGATCTCCGCGCGCGGGACGTCGAACGCGCAGAGCACGCTGCCACCGTAGTGCGCCCGTACCGCCGCCATCCGGTTCAGCACGCCGGTGGGCAGTATCAAGTCGTCGGGCAGCAGCACGGCCACCGCGTCCTCGTCGGCGCCCAGGGCATCGGACGCGCAACCGACCGCGTGTCCGAGCCCCTTCGGCTCGTGCTGGGTGACGGTCTGCACGGTGATGAGCTCGGCGGCCCGGCGGACCTTGGCGGCCAGGGTGTGCTTGCCGCGCTCGGTGAGCGTCTGTTCGAGCTCGGGCTGCGGCTCGAAGTACGCCGCGACGGCGTCCTTGCCGGGCGAGGTGACGATGAGCAGCCGGGTGGCGCCGGCCTCGGCCGCCTCGGCCGCCACCAACTCGATGCCCGGGGTGTCGACGACCGGCAACAGCTCCTTCGGCACCGTCTTGGTGGTGGGCAAGAACCTGGTGCCCAGCCCGGCAGCCGGCACGATCGCGGTCCGGAACTGCCGAGTCGGCTGCATGGGCAGGGAGCCTAGTGTCCTGCGTCCGAGGTCCCTGGCTGGGCTGGCGCAGCTTCGGCGGTAGCCTCGGAGTTGGTGACCGAATTCATGCCCTCGGGGTTTGCGCAGCTTCCCGACAAGACCAGCTGGCGTGCGCTGCTGCTGCAGCGTCGGCGCGAGGTGCCGGCGGCGCTGCGCTCGTCCGAGTCCCACCAGCTCGCGGCCGGCGCGGCAGCCGCCGGCGAACTGATCGACGGTGGAGGAGCCCATACCGTGTGCGCGTATGTCCCGATCCGGAACGAACCAGGGTCGCTGGCCATGCTGGACGCGCTGCGCGCCGCCGGTCACGATGTGCTCCTGCCGATCGTGCCGACCAGCCACAGCCCGACCGGCCCCGGCCCCTGCCCCACCGGGCCCTGCCCCACCGGCCCCTGCCCCGGCGCGCTGGGCTGGGCGCGTTATCTGGGCGCCGACTCCCTGGTCACCCGGCCCGGTGGGCCGCGAGAGCCAACCGGTCCGGACCTCGGGCCAGCCGCGATCTCCGAGGCAAGGCTGGTGCTGGTGCCGGCGCTCGCGGTGGATCGCCGAGGGGTGCGGCTGGGGCGGGGCGCGGGCTGGTACGACCGCACCCTGCCGCTCGCCCGACCTGGCATCGCGCTGCTCGCGGTGGTTCGCGACGACGAGGTGGTGGATGCGCTGCCCCACGAGCCGCACGACGTGCTGATGACCGGCGTCCTGACCCCGAGGGGCGGACTCCGAGCGCTGCCGTTGACGTAGGCGTGCTGACGCCGGCCTCACTGGAGCCGCTGGTCTACTGGGGTCGCATCCAGCGATTTGTCGATACCTCAGCGACACCCGCTCCGACTCACCATGGTCAACCGAACACCACGGTGGTTCGATCCTGCGAGGACAACCATGGTGTTCAACTCGACGCGGGAGCTGGTCAATTGGGCCCGGCACCACACCGTTGCGTGATGGAGCATCGTCGAGAGGCACGCCGGTGAGAGCGTGTGTCTGCCGCTGGCTGACCAGTCACAACGCGCCTCGCCCCGGAATGGCGCGGCCGGCTGGATGATCCGAGGCCGGCGCGCTTACACTGGCACTCAACAGGTGTGAGTGCCAGTCTTGCGGAGGTATCAGCGGTGCCGACCTACCAGTACGCGTGCACGACCTGTGGACATCGGTTCGAAGCCGTTCAGGCGTTCACCGACTCCACGCTGACCGAATGCCCGGAGTGCACCGGCCGGCTGCGCAAGGTTTTCTCTTCGGTGGGCATCGTTTTCAAGGGCAGCGGCTTCTACCGCACCGACAGTCGCGCCGGCGCGACTGTCGACGCCGGTTCGGGCAACTCGTCGGAGAAGTCCGAGAAGTCCGAGAAGTCGGAGAAGTCGGAGAAGTCGGAGAAGTCCACATCGTCGACCTCCGCCGACTCCTTGCGTTCGTCGTCTGACTCCTCGCGTTCGTCGTCCGACTCCTCGTCGCCAAGTTCGTCCTCGAAGTCATCCAACTCCACGTCCAGGCCCAGCACCGGGACCGCCGCAAAGGCATCCTGAAGGGTAGTTGTCCACACCCGTCTGAGTTGTCCACAGCCGCACAGAGATCGCTGGGCAAAGCCCCAAGCTCGGCTAACGTCGGCTGTGTGAACGACCCCTGGACAATCGACAGTGCGCCCGACCCATCGCTGGCCGAGCGCTGTGCGGTGCTGGTGCGCGGTCCCTCCTGGCGTCGCGCCGCCCTGGCCCGACGGTGGCTGGCGGGCCTGCTCGCGGTCGCCGCGGTGGTTCTCGCGGTGCGCGGGCAGCTCGGCACTCCGGTCGGCGTGCCGGTCCTGGTCGCGGCCCATGACCTCGCCCCCGGCAGCACGCTCACTTCCGCTGACAC
>JALYVZ010000449.1 GCA_030852965.1 Actinomycetota bacterium
GGCGGCGGCCGCGCACGAACGCACCTCGGCCGGCACCACCAGCACTGTGAGGTCCGCCGCGTCAAGCGCGGCCAACGAGGCTTCTGTCGGGTAGCGGGGCACGTCGCAGACCACGGTCTCGCCGGCGCGCCGACCGGCGTCGAGCACGGAGGTGACGGCTCCCGGACGGGGTCCGGCACCGGCCCGGTCGCAGGACAGCACGGTCAGCCCACCGGTGCGTGAACCGAAACCCGCCGGTGCCGGGAGCGCGGCACGCAACGACGCCGCCGGCACCCGCCCCTCGGACAGGCTCAGATCCGGCCAGCGGACCCCTTGGGCGTCCTCCGCGCCCAGCAGCAGGTCCAGCCCCCCGCCCAGCGGGTCGCAGTCGACGAGCATGGCGTGGTCACCACCGGTGGCGGCGGCCACCGCGACTG
This sequence comes from Actinomycetota bacterium, assembly GCA_030852965.1. Classification (GTDB taxonomy): domain Bacteria; phylum Actinomycetota; class Actinomycetes; order Mycobacteriales; family Pseudonocardiaceae; genus Pseudonocardia. The sequence goes on from JALYVZ010000449.1 coordinate 417, forward strand.
CGGCCGCGAGCACCGACGCCCCAGCACCGCCACGACCACCCACGACCGCGAGCACCCGCCCGGTTCGACCTGGACCCTCCGCCGCGTCAGCCAGCGCGGCGACCAGCCACGACTCACCGTCGGGCAGGGCGATGACGTGCTCCGCCCCGACCGTCACCGCGTGCTGCCACAGCCCGCCAGGCGGCTCGCCCCGGCTGACCACCACAACCCGAGGCCGCCGAGGCAGACCGGTGCCCGCGCAGGCCGCGGCCGCCGCCTCGTCGAGCAGCACGAGCGGGGCGCTGGTCCAGGACAACCGAACGGCGGCGACATCGGGCACCCGCTCCAACTCGCACCCAGCGGCGGCGGCCAGCCGCAGCAGATCGTCCAGCAGTTCGTCGTCGTCGACCAGCACCAAGGCTCGGGACCGTTCCATGCTCGCCATCCCCCGTTCAACCTGTCTCCCGGCGACGACCCGCCGGTGACTACCCACGATCGCCGCGATACCGGCAAGGGGAAAATCGAATCGTCTTGGCTGTGGACAACTCCGGGCGATGTGGACAACCAGGGCTCCCGGCCGTGCGGTCCGCCCGAACTGTCGGACCGTTCTGGCAGGCTGGAGTGCAGCGGAAGTGCCCTCGCGCGGGTGGGGAAGGCCGTGCGGCGGGGGCCGTGCTCGAACTCGGAGCGGAGGCTGGAGCGAAGGGCTGAGGCCGAACGGAGGACGGCCCCCGCCAGGGGGGTAGGCGGGGGCCGTCAGGCGGTTCAGCCCCGGGGGGTTGAGCTGAACCTGCCCGACCGTAGCCGGGCAACTCACTGTACCGCCATACTGGCCCGCTCGCCCAGAGCAAAGTTCGCCTATGCTCCGCGAGGTGGACGATGACGTGGAGCACCCCGATGACGTGGGCCACACTGCCGGCGGTCGCTCCGTCGCCGCGTTCTTCGACCTGGACAAGACGATCATCGCCGGCTCCAGCACGCTGGCGTTCGGCCGCTCGATGCGCGAGCGGGGCCTGATCGGCCGCCGTGCGATGTTGCGCAGTGGCTACGCCCAGCTGTCGCTGATGCGCTCGGGCGCGGATGCGGACTTCATGGACCGGATGCGCGACCAGATCAGCGCGCTCTGCACCGGCTGGGACGCGGCCGTCGTCCGTTCGGTCATCGAGGAGGCGCTGCCGACGGTCCTGCTGCCGATGATCTATGCCGAGGCCACCGAGCTGATCGAGGTACACCGCGCCAGCGGGCATCACCTGGCGCTGGTGTCGGCGTCCGGAGTTGAGATGGCGGCACCCGTCGCCGCGGCACTCGGCGTCCAGCACTGCGTGGCGACCCGGATGGTGGTGGCCGACGGCCGCTACACCGGGGAGATCGAGTTCTACTGCTACGGCGAGGGCAAGGCGGTGGCCGTTCGCGCGCTGGCCGCCGAGCACGGTTACCGACTCGAGAACAGCTACGCCTACTCCGACTCGATCACCGATCTGCCGCTGTTGGAGGTGGTCGGGCACCCGCACGCGGTGAACCCGGACCGCGCGCTGCGCCGGATCGCCGAGGAACGTGGCTGGCCGGTGCTGGAGTTCGTGGCGCCGATGCCGCTGTCGGCCCGGGTCGGAGCCCGGTTGCGAGCGCTAGTTCCCGTCGACCGGGTCGGAGCCCGGTTGCGAGCGCTACTGCCCACCGAGCTGCCGGCCGCGCCCACGAAGCGCGCGGCGACGAAGACGGCGGCCTGGAGCCTGGGCAGTGTCGCGGCGGCGGTGATGCTGTCGGTGGCCTGGCGGGAGCTGCGGCGGGCCCCGGCTGCGCTGTCGCTGTTGACCCCACCGCCCGGCACGGTGAACCACGGACTGTGACCGTTCATTGGCAAGCCGCTGAACGGATGACTACTTGCGGGTTCGGATGACCGCTTTCAGGTACAGAACGTGTCTGAAACGGTGCACTTGAAAGACACCCTTGAAGTGACCGCGACCACCGACTAGACATGTGGGCACGGACCTCTTGCAGGCCAGGGGCGATGCGAGGAGAAGCACCGTCAACCCCCGTCAGGGCTCCGTGTGTGAGGACCGGGCAAGCCACGCACAGCACGCCGCGGGAGGCATGTCGTCGTGGGCCTGCGTACTGGGACGCCGGACGCCGAGGCCACCAGCACGACACGTAGTGCACGCCTGGACCCCCGGACTCTCACACGACTCGGGCGGTGCTCCTGAAAGGGAGCACCGCCCGGGTTCATGTCAAGCCGCGGCCGCGATCGACTCCGCTTCCCGGGCACCGAGCTGCCACGCCCAGCAGCAGTGCAGCAGCCACCGGGTCAGCCCGTCCGGCGTCCCGGAGGCGAACGCCGCCGCGGCCGCCCGGTACTCCCCGGTCCGGCGCAGGTGACCGACCTCGGGCACCGCCAACCCCTTCGGGTCCAGCCCGCTGGCC
>JALYVZ010000450.1 GCA_030852965.1 Actinomycetota bacterium
GGCGCTGCCCGGCATCGCGGCGGCTGCCGGGTGCGCGCTGGTGGCCGCGATCGTCACTCGGGGTGCTGCTGCCTCCGGTGTACTGGATCGGCTTCACCTCGGTGGCGGTACTGGTCGCGTTGGGTGGGGTGCAGACCACCCTGGTCGGCCGGGGCCGCTCGCTGCTGCCGTGGATCCGCTACCGGGAGCAGCCGGCCTAGTGCTGGTCCCGGGGGATGTCCAGGCGCAGCCCGGCCCCCGCACGGTGTGCAGGTGACGCGGGCGCTGCGCGGGAGAACACGGAGACCTCCGTGGGCATCAGCCGTCCAGGTCCCGGGCCACCGCGCGCACCACTTCGGCGGCCAGCTTGGCGCTGCGCCGCTCGGGGTAGCGGCCACGACGCAGGTCGGGCTGGACCTTGTTCTCCAGAAGGTTGATCATGTCTTCGATCAGGCCGTGCAGCTCCTCGGCCGGCCGGCGGTGGGCCTCCACGACCGACGGCAGCGCGTCGACCAGCCGGACCGACAGCGCCTGGGGCCCCCGCCGACCCTCAGCCATTCCGAACTCGACGCGCTGCCCGGGCTTGAGCCCGTCGATCCCGGCTGGCAGGGCGGTCTTGCGGACGTACACGTCCGCCCCACCGTCCTGGGACAGAAAGCCGAAACCCTTCTCGGCGTTGTACCACTTGACCCTGCCGGTCGGCACCCTGCTCACCCGTCTCCTGCTTGCCCATGCGCTGATCTGCCAACATCCTGCTTTGCCAACATCCTGCTTTGCCAACATCCTGCTTTGCCAACATCCTGCTTGCCCGTGCCCTCCTTGCCCAACACCCGCGCACAACGAACGCGCCCTGAGCGGCACCTCCGGGCGCGGGGGTCCAGCTTATCGGGTCACCAAGGGTTGCGCGCCTGTCTTATCGCGCCCTTATGCGTGCCGAATCTGTGCCGCCGCGTCCAGCTCGAGCAGCTGGCTGGACTGGGCCCGCATCTCCACCTTGCGCACCTTGCCGGTCACGGTCAGCGGGAACTCCTCGACCACCAGCACGTAACGCGGGATCTTGTAGTGCGCCAGCCTGCCTGCCGCCCACTCGCGCAGCGCCTCGGCGGTCAGCGGTGCCGCGCCCGCGCGCATCCGCACCCAGGCACACAGCTCCTCGCCGTACCGCTCGTCCGGCACCCCGACGACCTGGGCGTCGAGCACATCCGGATGGGCGTAGAGGAACTCCTCGATCTCCCGGGGGTAGATGTTCTCCCCGCCCCGGATCACCATGTCCTTGATCCGGCCGGTGATGTTCAGATAGCCCTCGTCGTCCATGACCGCCAGGTCGCCGGTGTGCATCCAGCGCGCACTGTCGATCGCCTCGGTGCTCTTTGCCGGGCCTTGCCCGGCTTGGTCCCAGTAGCCGAGCATCACCGAGTAGCCCCGGGTGCACAGCTCACCGGGCTCACCGCGCGCCACGGTCAGCCCGGACTCGGGGTCGACCACCTTTACCTCGACGTGCGGCAGCACCCGCCCGACCGTGCTCACCCGCCGCTCCACCGAGTCGTCCGCCCTGGTCTGGGTGGATACCGGCGAAGTCTCGGTCATCCCGTAGCAGATGGTCACCTCGTCCATCCCCATCCGGGCGATGACCTGCTTCATCACCTCCACCGGGCAGGGCGAGCCCGCCATGATCCCGGTCCGCAGCGAGGACAGGTCGAACGACTCGGCCGGCGCGGCACTGTCCAACTCCGCATTGTCCAACTCCGCCAACTCCGCGATGAACATCGTGGGCACCCCGTACAGCGAGGTGCAGCGCTCCGCCGCGACCGCTTCCAGGGTCGCCTTCGGGTCGAACTCCGGCGCCGGAATCACCATGGCCGCCCCGTGCGAGGTGGCCGCCAGGTTGCCCATCACCATGCCGAAGCAGTGGTAGAACGGCACCGGGATGCAGATCCGGTCGTCCTTGGTGTAGCCGCAGAGCTCGCCGACGAAGTAGCCGTTGTTCAGGATGTTGTGGTGGCTGAGGGTGGCGCCCTTGGGGAATCCGGTGGTGCCCGAGGTGTACTGGATGTTGATCGGGTCGTCCGAGGACAGCCGGGCCTGGATCTCCCGCACCGGGCCTGGGTTCGCGCCGCTGAAACCGGCGGCCAGCGCCGCCCAGTCCGGGGAGTCGAACAGCACCACCCGCTCCAACCCGGGGCAGTTCGGTCGTACCTTTTCGATCATCGCGGCGTAGTCGGAGGTCTTGAAGCCGGGCGCGGCCACCAGCAGCCGGATGCCGGCCTGGTTGAGCACGTACTCCAGCTCGTGGGTGCGGTAGGCCGGGTTGATGTTGACCAGGATCAGGCCGAGCTTGGCGGTGGCGTACTGGGTGACGGTCCACTCGGCGCGGTTCGGCGACCAGATCCCCACCCGGTCGCCCTTGGTCAAGCCGGTCTCGGCCAGCCCCAGCGCGAGGCTGTCGACCTCGGCGTTGAACTCCCGGTAGCTCAGCCGCCGCCCGGCGGCGACGTCCACCAGGGCGTCCCGGTCCGGGTGGAGCGCGACCGTGCGGTCCAGGTTGTCGCCGATGGTGTCGCCCAGCAGTGGGACATCGGAGACCCCGGAGGCGTAGGACGGGGTTGGCCTGCTCATGCCCGCAATCTTTCCGCTGGAAGCCAGCGGTGTACAGCGGAAAGCCTCTTGACCAGATGGTCTGCGACGGCGCGCGCCGGAAAGTTTCAGCGGGCGACGGGGTGGACGCCGACCTCGGTGGCCTTGACCGCGAACCACAGCGGGATACCGGGCTCGGCGCCAAGGTCGGCCACGGCGGCCGGGGTGACGTCGGCGGCCAGCCCGTCCACCCAGCTC
>JALYVZ010000141.1 GCA_030852965.1 Actinomycetota bacterium
GGGGGTCCCTGCCGGGGCAGCGCGACCGTTGACTCGCTGCGGGCGAGCGGGCCGGCCAGGGAGGCACCGGCCGAACGACGCGGCAGAGCATCCGGCCCGGGCACCCCAGCCGCCGGGGGCACGCCAACCGGCGGGGGCGCACCAACCGGCGACGTACCGGTCGGCGAGGGCGCACCAACCGGCGACGCACCGGTCGGCGAGGACGTACCGCCCAGGGCCGGACCGGCATCGGACGGCGCTCGGTCGCCGCCCCAGGCGTGGCCATGGGCGGCAGCGGCGGCACCAGGCTTGCGGGTGGGCAGTCCGATGCTCTGCTGAGCATCGCGCACACTCGGGCGACCGTTCGCGGCGTTGCCAAAGCTGGCTGCACCGCTGCCGGAAGAGCCGTTGGCGGTGGTAGCCGCGGCCACCACCGGCGAGTCGGTCTGGGAGGCGCCGTTGCGCCCGCCGTTCGGGGTGAACGCCCCGAAGGCGCCCGTCTGGCCGCCGGCGCCGCTACCGACCGACTCCGGGCGGGCTGCTCGGACCGCGTCCAGCGCATCGGTGCCGGTCAGTGCCCCGGAGACCAGGTAGTTGGGCACGTTGACCGAGGCAGTGACCCCGGAGGTGGCGCCCCGGCCCGGGTCCGAGCTCGCCAGCCGCACTCCGATGCCGTGCCGGGAGGCCAGCCGGCCGACCACAAACAGCCCCATCCGCCGCGACGCCGAGACATTGACCTCGGCCGGACCGGAGAGCCGGTTGTTGGCGCTGATCAGCTCCTCGCCGGGCATGCCGACCCCCTGGTCGGCGATCTCCACCAGCACCGAGTCGTCCGGGGTGCGGGTGCTGCTGACCACCACCTGGGTGTCGGGCGCGGAGAAGCTGGTCGCGTTCTCCAGCAGCTCGGCGACCAGGTGCACCAGGTCACTGGCCGCCCGGCCCATGACCTGTACATCCGGCGGGGTCTGCACGACGACCCGCTGATACTGCTCGATCTCCGAGACCGCCGCGCGCAGGACGTCGACGACAGGCACCGCCTGGTTGGCCCGCTTGGTGAGGTCGCTGCCTGCGAGCACCAGCAGGTTCTCGCTGTTGCGCCGCATCCGGGTGGCCAGGTGGTCGAGCTGGAACAGGTTGGCCAGCTGCTCGGAGTCCTGCTCGTTGCGCTCCAACTGCTCGATGAGCTTCAACTGCCGCTCCACCAACCCCTGGCTGCGCCGGGACAGGTTGACGAACATGCTGCTGACGCCGGCCTGGAGGGTGGCCTGCTCGGCGGCCAGCCGGACGGCCTGCCCGTGCACCGCGTCGAACGCCCGCGCCACCTGGCCGATCTCCTCACTGGTGGTCACCGGGACCGGCTCGACCGCCACGTCCGGCGCCTTGCCCTCGCGCATGGCGGCCACCGCTTCGGGCAGCCGCCGGTCGGCGATGTCCAGCGCGGTGCGCCGCAGCATCCGCAGCGGCTTGAGCAACGAACGACCGATCAGATAGACCACCGCGCCGGTGGCGAGCAGGCCCAGCAGCAGGATCACCGAGTTGACCCCGGCGGCGTCCCGGGCCTTCTCTTGCTGCGCGAGGCTGGTGGCCCTGATCTCGTCGCGCAGCCCGGACGCCGTCGTGCTCAGCTCGTCGAGCACGTTCTCGTACGCGCCGTCCCAGTCGGCCTGGCTGATGCCCAGCTGGCCGATGGCCCCGACGCGACTCAGCGCGGCCTGCTTGATCCGCTGGCGTTGGGTGTCGGCCGCGCTCGTGGTCCAGCCGGCCAGCCGTTGCCGCTGGTCGGCGTCCAACCCGGCACGGAACTGGTCGACCGCGGTACCCAGCCGGGCGTCAGTGGCCCGCACGGTGTCCGCGTCGGAGGGCTGCATCTCGCCCCGGACGATCGCCACTCCGATCACTGCGTGCTGCAGCGAGATCTGCTCACGAGCGGAGTTGAGGGCGGTGAGCCCGGTCGCCAGGCCGGCCAGCGCCGGGGTGTTCAGCTGTCGGTCCAGCGACGACTCGAACACCAGCAGCGGCTCGATCAGCCCGGTGTAGCGGGCCACCACGGCCGGCGGGTCCACCCCGAACGCGGCCACCTGGTCCCGCAGGTTGATCAACCGCGCCAGGTTGTCCTTGACCTGGCGGTACGCCGTCTCTGGTCCGCCGCCGAGCGTGGCCGGGTTGCCGATCGCCGCCGCGGTGTCGGACAACCCACTGTCCACCGAGCCGAACACGCTCTTGAGGGCCGAGCGGTCACCCGATCGGTTGCCAGCGACGAAGACCGCCGACTGGTCACGCTCCCGCTGCAGCTGCCCGATCAGGGTCGCCGCCCGGTCCTGCAACACGATGAATCGGTCCCGGGAGCCGAGGTCGGTGGCGTTGTGGATCTGGCTGGCCACGCCCAGCACGCCCAGCGTCGTAGCCAGAATGATCGGAACGGCTAGCACGGCGGCCAGCTTGACCGGCAGACTCCAGTTCCGGGGCTGCAGCCGGACGAACCGTTCAGCCCCGACGTCGGTACTGCTCACGTCAGCACCTCCTGCCCATCACTCGACATCGACACAGACTGCCCGAGCGGCTGTCGGCGCGGGGCAAAGTGCACTCCGACGTGCGTATCGCCGGTCGTGCATTCCACATCGCCCAGTCATTCGCAACGCACAGTAGGTCGCAGCGCACAGTAGTTCGTAACGCACAGCGATCCGCAACGGGGTGTTGCCGAGGAGTCCAAGGTTGGTCCGTGTCCTAAGAGTTCGGGTGTCGCCGCCCGGGGTAGACCGCGACACATGCTTCGCTCCGACCCGCCCACCTGAGATGCCAGATGCACGTCCGGAACACCGCCAAGATCATCTGACTCAAGCGAGCGGATGACAACGAGCGAGTGTAGCCGCCGTTACGAAAGTCGCCCGTGGCGGTGGTGCACGATGCGTCGTAGGGAAGGATTGACTGGTCGCCCGCGTTGGCTCATTGGTGGTCGCCCGCGTTGGCTCATTGGGAACCAAGCTCGCCCATCGCGGCACCGGGAAGGAACCACACGTGGCCGACGGCCCGCTCATCGTGCAGTCCGACAAGACGCTGCTTCTCGAAGTCGATCATCCGGCCGCCGCCGAAGCCCGGGCGGCGATCGCGCCGTTCGCCGAGCTGGAGCGCGCGCCGGAGCACGTGCACACCTACCGGGTCACCCCGTTGGCCCTGTGGAACGCCCGGGCCGCCGGGCACGACGCCGAGCAGGTGGTGGACGCCCTGGTGCGGTTCTCCCGCTACGCGGTGCCGCAGCCGTTGCTGGTGGACGTGGTCGACACCATGGGCCGCTACGGCCGGCTGCGCCTGGTCAAATCCCCGGTGCACGGCCTGGTGCTGGTGTCGCTGGACCGCGCGGTGCTGGAGGAGATCCTCCGGCAGAAGAAGATCGCCCCGCTGCTCGGCGCCCGGATCGACCCCGACACCATGATCGTGCACCCTTCGGAGCGCGGCCACCTCAAGCAGGCGCTGCTCAAGGTGGGCTGGCCGGCTGAGGATCTGGCCGGTTACGTCGACGGCGAGCACCACGTCATCACCTTGAACGAGGACGGCTGGGTTCTGCGGGACTACCAGCGCGACGCGGTCACCGGGTTCTGGGCCGGCGGTTCCGGGGTGGTGGTGCTGCCCTGCGGGGCCGGCAAGACGCTGGTCGGGGCGGCGGCGATGGCGCAGGCGCAGGCCACCACGCTGATCCTGGTCACCAACACGGTCGCCGGGCGACAGTGGAAGCGGGAGCTGGTGGCCCGAACCTCACTCACCGAGGAGGAGATCGGCGAGTACTCCGGCGAGCGCAAGGAGATCCGTCCGGTCACCATCGCCACCTACCAGGTGATGACCCGCAAGTCTCGCGGAGAATACCGGCACCTGGAGCTGTTCGACGCCCGGAACTGGGGTCTGATCGTCTACGACGAGGTGCACCTGCTGCCCGCGCCGGTGTTCCGGATGACCGCCGACCTGCAGTCCCGCCGCCGGCTCGGGTTGACTGCCACCCTGGTCCGCGAGGACGGCCGGGAGGGTGACGTGTTCTCGCTGATCGGCCCGAAGCGCTACGACGCCCCGTGGCGCGACATCGAGCAGCAGGGTTGGATCGCCCCGGCCGACTGCATCGAGGTCCGGGTCACCCTGACCGACGCCGAACGGCTCGCCTACGCCACCGCCGAGCCCGACGAGCGCTACAAACTGTGCGCCACCGCGCGCACCAAGGCGCCGGTGGTCCGGGCGATCCTGGACGCCCACCCCGGTGAGCCGGCGCTGGTGATCGGGGCCTACCTCGACCAGCTGCACGAGCTGGCCGCCGACCTGGACGCACCCGTGATCGAGGGCTGCACGAAGAACAAGGATCGCGAAACACTCTACGACGCCTTCCGGCGCGGTGAGATCCCGAGGCTGGTGGTGTCCAAAGTGGCCAACTTCTCCATCGACCTGCCCGAAGCCTCGGTCGCGGTGCAGGTGTCCGGCACGTTCGGCTCGCGGCAGGAGGAGGCCCAGCGGCTGGGTCGGCTGCTGCGCCCCAAGGCCGACGGTCGGCAGGCCCGGTTCTACTCGGTGGTCTCCCGGGACACCCTGGACGCCGAGTACGCCGCGCACCGCCAGCGCTTCCTGGCCGAGCAGGGCTACGCCTACCGGATCATGGACGCCGACGACCTCCTGGGCCCACCCATCTCCGAGGTCACCTGAGACGGGCACCTGACCGGCACCTGAGCGCGCGAGCTGGCCGGGCCGGCGGGTCCGTCAGCGCGTCGCCGGCGGCTTGGGAGCAAGGACCAGCGTCACAGTGCGGTTGCGAGGTGCGTCCGGGTAAGGGCCGTCCGCCTGGTCCGCGCTGAGCAGCGGGAACGCCGTCAGTGGCAGCCCGGCCGCCGCCGCGAGGTACTGGGCGGCGACCTGGGCGCGGGCCAGCGCGACAACCGAACCGCCGCTGGTCCGGCCACCGGGTACGGCGACCGCATGTCCGACCACGGTCGTGCTCGCATCCAGGCCGGTCAGGCTGTGGCAAACGGCGACCAGCAGCGCGACACCCTCCCGACTGAGCGACGCGCCCTGTGGGAAGAGCCCGGTGCTGAACACCACCCGAACGTCCTCGGCGCGCCGTTCCACCAGCACTCCGGGCCGCGCGACCCGCTGCGCGATCGCGTCGATCCCATGCTGGCGGCGAGCCTCGGCGGTCGTCCGCTCGGCATCCAGCGACGCGAGTCGTCGGCCCGCGGCGTCGGCCCGCTCGGTCTGGGTGTGCAGCTGCTTCTGGTCTGACTCCACCCGGGACCTCTGGTCGGTCCACCCGCCGGCGAGCCAGGCCACCCCACCCACCGAAGCCGTCACCACCACCGCCACCGCGACCGCCGCGAGCCATCCGGTGTGCACGAGGGGGCGGCCTCGGCGGCGACCGGTGTTGATCTGCTCGATGGTCCGGCGACCGGCGGCCGCTCCGGGGTGGGCTGGGGCGATGTCCTGCACCCTGGCCCAACACCGGTCCGCCTCGGCCAGCTCACCGTTCTGGGCGTGCACCCGCGCACGGAGATCGAGCACCCCGACGGAGTCCGGAGGCCCAGCTCGATCGAGCAACTGTGCGGCCTGGTCCAGGTCGCCGGCACGGGCGTGTGACTGTGCGCGGCTGGTGGTGAGCAGACCGGTCACCGCACGCATCGGTTCGGTCATGTCTTCCTCAAGCCGACATGCTTCTCCTGTTCCGCTCTCGGGAGCAGGCGAATGAGCCGCTGGTTGACCGCGTCCAGCGCCGGGCTGTCGGATGCCGCGATGGCCCGCTTGCCCTCCCTGATCAGCGGCTTCGCCTCGACGGAGTCCCGCAGTTCGTCCTCGAGCGCGTAGAAGAGCTGCACCGGCCAGTCCGGGCTTCGCCGCCGGACGGCGAAGATCAAGTCGGTGGCTTTGTCGAGCTGTTCGCGGACCGCCCCCGCGTCACGTGCCTGGATCGCATCCTGGCCGCGCCGCTGCACCACGCTCAGCTCCTGGCGATCGGCCGCTGTGCCCGACCGGCGGACGAGCGCGTCGGCGTTCTCCAGCTCCTTCGTCAGCTGCTGGACAAGATCGGGCAGCGCTACGGCGTCCTCGATCTCGTCGAGCTCCACGTGCAGGTCGCGGCCACGGTCCTCCGCCGCCGCGGCCGCGCCGAGGTCGACCGTGGCCGCGTCCACCTGCTCGCGCGCTGTCGTCACAGTGCCTTCCTCGTCGAGCTTGGCCAGCCGGCCCTGAGCCTCCGGCGACCGGATGGCCGCCGCTTCGGCGCGCAGGGTGGCAAGACGTTCCTCGGCTTCGGCCAGCATCTTCCGCAGCTCCTCCGGGGTTTGCGTCCGGACGTTGTCCAGGTTGATCTCGGCCTCGAACTGCGTCTCGACGACCTCGACGTCGGCGATCACCGTGAGCAGGCCGGACGTGTCCACCTCGAAGGTGACCTCGACATTGCTACCCGCCGGCAGGTCGATCTGAATGTCCCTCGGCCGGATCTCCAGCATTCCGACCTGGCGGTTGCGGTCCCCTCGGGGGCGTTCACCCTGCACGATCGGAATGCGGATCATCGAGTCGGCGTCCGAGCGGAGCAGTGAGCTCGAGGTCTGGAACACCTCCTTGAACCTCGTCGGCAGGGGGGTGCCCTTGCGCACCATCGGGGCGAAACGTCGATCGGCGAGCTGGATGCCCAACGAGTGCGTCAGCAATACCTGACCGGCCTCGGGACCGGTGCGATGCGTGACAGAGAAGGTGTCCGGGCTGAGCGAGCAGGGTTGCTGGTTGTGGGTGAGCTCGACGGTGAACCGCGTCGTCTTGTTCGACTCGAGGTCGACCGTGGTAGCGAAGCCGCCCTCCTTGGTCGGAGTGAGCTGCCCCGAACGGTCGAGCCTTCGAGTTCTCGGGTCTGGAGGTCTTCGACTTCCGGGGCGATCGCGCGTGCCACCTCTACGTCACCTACGACCTCCTTGGCCTGATGAAACAGATCGGCCTCCACCGGGGAGCCACCACAGCACCCTGACGCCCGGCCCCGCCTGCGCTTCGGCCACATCCGGCTGGACGAATCGGCGGTGGATCTTTGGACGAATCGGCGGTGGATCTTTGGACGAATCGGCGGTACGTTTCGTCCGTGACCGGAAAGGAGGTGCCTCGGGCTGTCGCGCCCAAGGTGCTTGAAGCGCTATCCGACACTCCCGTCGTGGTGGTCAACGGACCACGGCAAGCAGGCAAGACCACGCTGGTCCGATCCCTGCCCTATCCCGGATCGGTCGAGGTCGTGTCCCTCGATGACCCGACCGCCCGCGCCGCGGCGGGCGACGATCCGCGAGCCTTCGTCGAACGGCCGGTCGACACGCTCGTCGTCGACGAGGCGCAGCTCGAACCGAGGCTGTTCCGTGCGATCAAGGCCTCTGTCGACGCCAACCGGCGTCCGGGGCGCTTCCTGCTGACCGGCTCGTCCAGGTTGCTCGCCGCACCAGACATGGCTGACGCGCTGGTAGGCAGGGTCGAGACCATCGAGCTCTGGCCGTTCGCCGAACGGGAACTGGCCTATTCAACCGAGCCGTCGTTCATCGATGCGATCTTCGACTCTCCGAGAACATTGGTACGCCGAGGCTCCGCAACCCGGGCCGAGATCAGCGACCGCCTGCTGCGGGGCGGCTTCCCGGAGGCGGTACGCCGGCGACCCCCACGCCGCCGAGCCTGGTTCGACAACTACGTTCGCACCATCACCCAACAGGTCATCCGTGAGCTCGCTGATCTGGAGCGTCTCGCCGATATCCCCCGGTTGCTTGCGCTGTGCGCCGCGCGCACCGGTACCGAGCTCAACACCGCATCGATCGCGGGTGAGCTCGGCATCCCGGCTCGGACGCTCAGCACGCACCTCGCGCACCTCTCCACAGCGTTTCTCGTGCGACTCGTTCCTGCCTGGTCGACGAACCTGAGCGCCAAAGTCGTCCGGCGCCCCAAGCTCGTGATGGCCGACGTAGGACTCGCCGCGCACCTCCAAGGCGTCACGGCAGCCGGGCTGGACCGGCCACAGACCCAGTTCGGACCGCTCCTGGAGACGCTGGTCGCGACCGAGATCCAGCGGCAGCTCAGTTGGTCTCACAGTTTCGCGACGCTCTCACACTTCCGCGACCGCAGCGGGGTCGAGGTAGACCTGGTCCTCGAGCATCCCGACGGACGGATCGTCGGTATCGAGGTCAAGGCGACCGGAACTCCCCGCACGGAGGACCTTCGCGGGCTGCGCTTTCTCGCCGACCGGCTCGGGGATCGCTTCCACTTCGGCTGCCTGCTCAGTACCGCCCTCGAGGCGACGCCGTTCGGCCCGAAGCTCGCCACCCTGCCGTTGAGCAGCCTGTGGGATCCGGTGAGGTAACCGGCAGCGGCGGTCGCGGGCCTGGGCGACCAGCGCGACCATGGCCGCGTACCGCCTCCGGGGTTCGCAGGGCTGCCCGAACACCATGCGCACCGCCCGGCGCTCGTCGGCTTCGGCGGCGGCCAGCAGGTCGAAGCCGTAGCGGTCCACCCGCGCCATCCGGGCCCAACCGGTCTCGGGTGGCCTGCCGCGACCTCCAGCCGGTAGAGCCGGAAGTCGGCGAACTTGGAGTAGAACGCCTCCGGATGGACGTCGCGGTAGCAGCGGTGGGCGGCATCCCGAGCCTGAGCGTCTGCCAACCATGACCGGCGAGCACGGCGTCCCGCTGACGGTCTTGCTCGCCTCGGTACCGGGTGTAGTGCAGCGAACCGTCGTACTCGATGGCCAGCAAGGCAGCGGGGTAGGCCAGGTCGACCCGAGCCAACACGAATCCGTACTCGTCAAGCACCTCGTACTGCACCTCGGGCGGGAGTAGGCCGGCCCGGTGCAGCTGGAGTCGCAACCTGGTCTCCGGTGGGCTCTCCGCGCGCGGGTCGGCGATCGCCACCACCCGGTCCAGCCGTCGGCAGCCGCGGGCGCCGGGCTCGGCCGCGCGGCGAGCAAGCAGCTCGGCCGGGGCGAACCTGCCGGCCCTGGCCAGCGCGTCGAGCGCCACCACCCCGTCCACCAGCGGCAACCTCCGGCACAGGTCCCACGCGGTACACCGCGCCGAGGTCACCACGCAGCCGGCAGCCGGCACGACATCGCCCGCTCGCGGCACGCCGTAACGGACCAGCAATCCCGGACAACACCTGGTGTTGCGCCCGACGAGCACCCTGGCAGGAGCTCCGATCGGGGCGCAGTCGGCACCGAGGAGTAGGGCGGCGGAGTACCCGGCCAGCACCCCGTGCTGACCGGCGACCAGCAGGTACGCCGCGAGCGAGCGCAATCTCAGGTCCAGCACCAACCCGGCGGGCGCGTAGACGTCGGCGAAGATCCGCTGGTAGCCCGGCCCGGCCAACCGACCGCGGGTGATCTGCCCACGCTCGATCGCCTCGAAACCCCGGAAAGGACCGTCGAAGATCACACGGACAGCGTGCCCCAACCGGGTCCAGTCCGTGACAGTTTTCACCGAATTCAACGTGACGCATTTTCGATCAAGAAGAATCGTGCGTGATGTTAAATTGACCATGCAGCGGAGCGGCGGGCGAAAGGGGCGGCACCCTCCGGG
>JALYVZ010000142.1 GCA_030852965.1 Actinomycetota bacterium
ACTGAAGGGCCCATTGGCACGGCTCCCCGCGTCCGACTAGTCCACGGCCTCGATCGGACCATAGAGCAACGACGTCGGCGGGCGACCACACCCCATTTTCAGCCCGGAACGGGCCGCCCGCCAGGGGAACGGTGACTAGGGCGTGTCTGCGGGATCTTGATGTTCGGGTCCGGTAGATCTTGCCCATGCATGCTCGCCATGATCTGACCGACGCCCAGTGGGAGCGTCTGGAGCCGTTGTTGCCGGATCGGACGCCGTGTCGGGGTGGGCGGTGGGTGGATCATCGGCCGGTGGTGGATGGGGTGTTGTGGCGGACCCGCACGGGGGCGCCGTGGCGGGATCTGCCGCTGTCCTACGGGAACTGGAAGACCGTGTATTCGCGGCATCGCCGCTGGTCGGGTGATGGGACGTGGGAGGCGGTCCTGGATCGGTTGCGGGTGGGGTGCGACAAGGACCAGGGTTCGGAGTGGGCGGTGGGGATCGATTCGACGGTGGTCCGTGCGCATCAGCACGCCGCAGGGGCGCGTCATGAGCCGCCCAAGGACATCCCGGCCGAACGGCTGGCGCCGTGGTTGCCCGAACCGGTCGGGGAACCGCCGGGCGAACCGTCGGTTGCGCCGCAGCAGGTCGTGGAACCACCGGTGGTGGCGGACCCGGTCGGGTCGGTCGTTGCGGACCTGGCGGGTATCACAGGGGGCTGGGTCGAATTACAAGAATTCGGTGATCGAGCCGGTGATCGAGTCGGCAGTGGCCGAACCGGTGGCGGCTGAGCCGGTGGCGGCTGAGCCGGTGGCGGCTGAGCCGGTGGTGCGGGTTGATCGGGAGGGGCTGGGCCGGTCCCGCGGCGGGTTGAGCACGAAGATTCACCTGCTGGCCGACTTCATGTGCCGGCCGTTGGCCCGGGGGATCACGGCGGGACAGCGCCATGACTCGGTGGCGTTCGAGCCGCTGATGGGTCAGCTGCGGATCCGTAGGCTTGGGCGTGGCCGCCCCCGGACCAGGCCTGATCGGCTGTTGGCGGACAAGGCGTACTCGAACCGCAAGATCCGCTCCCACCTGCGGCGACGCGGGATCAAGGCGACGATCCCGGAGAAGAGCGACCAGCTCAAGGCCCGTGCCAAGAAGGGCTCCCGCGGTGGGCGGCCCTTCGCGTTCGACACTGAGGCCTACAAGGACCGCAACACCGTCGAACGCACCAACAACAAGCTCAAGGGCTTCCGGGCAGTGGCCATGCGCACCGACAAGCGCGAGTTCGTCTTCCGGGGCACCATCGACGTGGCCTCGATCAAGATCTGGCTCCGCGACCCCACAAAGCAAGATCCCGCAGACACGCCCTAGTCCCACTGGCGGGGTTGCCGGCCGAGGAGTGGACCACCGACGCCAACACCGGCAGGGTGATCTGCTCGGCGATCGCCTACACCGCCACCACCCGCCTGACCGGTCCGGAGAAACGAAGGGAGCTGCTACGTGAGCGACGGTTTCGGCTTGGTCGTGCGATTCAGCCTCAAACCAGGCCATGAAGAGGCCTTCGACAAGTTGGTCAGTGCGACGCTGCCCGGCATCAGAGACCGGGAACCCGGCACCCTGATCTACACCTGTCACACCGTGACGAGCCGCCCCGAGCAGAGGGTGTTCTATGAGCTCTACCGCGACCGCGCAGCGTTCGATGCGCACGAGGAGCAGCCCAACGTGAAGCGGTTTCTCGCCGAGCGCGAGCAGCACCTCCAGGCGCTGGAAGTCGACTTCCTCGCGCTGCTCGTCGGGAAGGGTGCGCCCCCGGCGCACTGACAGCTACTCACACGAGGAGCTGAGCGGAAAGGCTCGACATGGAGTCCCGGACGCCGGGTACGCTCGAACTGGGCGGATTGACGCTTGGCCAGCGGGTCGCCGAGCTGCGGCGCGGCAGGGGGGCGTGTCTCAGAAAGATTTCGCCGTGGAGGTCGCCCGTTCGGAGAGCTGGGTCTCGCAGGTCGAGCGCGACGTGCTGCCCGTCGAGCGCCTATCGGTCCTGCAGATTCTGGCGGACGCGCTTGGAGCGTCCGTCGGGCAATTACGTCCAGACGCCGTCCCAGCGCCCGGGCTGTCCGACGACGCCGCGGTCGACGAACTGGGTGCGCTCCGCCTCGCGATGACTCGTATGCCCGGGGTCACTCGGAGCGCCATCAACCGGATCATGCCGTGGATCAGATTGAAGCCAACCGCAGATCACAGCCGTACCCAAGTATCGGGCACAGCCTAATGGATGGCGGCTCCCGAGCGAAGTCGCCCTCCCATGCGCCGTCCTCGGCATCGACCGAACCTGAGTCTCACGACTCAGGCATCACGGCGTTCAATATCGCCTTCAGCTATTAACGATGTCAGGAAGCGTAGCGCTGTCCTTCCTCACGCAGCTAGTCAGGAGCGTGGTGTAATACGCCATGCGAGCATCGATAGAGACCCGTGCACCTTTCAAATAATGCTCGGGATCTGAGCCGAGAGCGATAAGAGCGCCTGCGGCATTGGACATAAGCACAGCGTGCGATGTGTCATCTTCGATATTGGCATCGAGAAAGGTTTGATACTCGCACTCAGGCCAACTCGCCTCGAATGCCATCCTGGCCGCAGTATATTCAGGAATCAGCAGTTTCTCGCTTCCGATGCCAAGTGCCCCAATAGCTGCCAACGGGGAAATGTCGCAGATTTCCCGCAGCCGCGCGAGAAACAGCCGCGTCTCAGGAAGAATTGCCAACTCTTGCGGAGGAAGGTTCATCGAGCCGCGCAACTTATCCAACAGCCAGGGATGGGCAGCCGAGGCGATCGAGACACCAGGGGTGCCATGTTCACCATACGCGACCTCGACAATCATGGCTCGAATATGGACATTCCTTATTTCAGCTGCCAGCGTCAATAGCAGCTGCGAAAACGGTCCCGTAACCGCTAGCTCCTGAGCCACCCAGACTCGCAATGCCTGGCGAGACTGGGCCGCATGTTCGAAAAATGGGTGCTTCTCGATCTGGCAGCAGGCTACGAGCTCGTCAGCTAGCGCGAGGACTGGATGGGATCCGGTTGACGGAGCGGGAGCAAACCACTCGTCGTATTGCCACATTTAACGCTACCCTTCGGATCAGTTGGAATGGTCGGTAAAAGACAGACGGTCGCTGTGCTTCCGGAGTTTCTCGAAGCTCTTTGTGAGCGTTGGTAGACTCTCGCAGGAGATGAGTGGATAAATGTCGAAACCGGGATTGGGAGCCACAATTAGCGCGAGGAAATCCCCGCTATCGTGATTTGGCTCACCGGTCTCGTTCTCCACACCGAAAAAACCTTCCACCAAGTCGTGCAACAACGGCCTCTCTTTCGCCATTCGCACTCGATCTAGGTGATAGATGACATAGCTGGGAACTAGACCGTCAGTAGCAACATAGAATTGCAGATGGTTGTTTAAGCCTGTACCTGAGCTTCGTGGTCCTATCTCGAACTCGATAGCTTGCTTTACCTCTTGCATTATCAATCGTGCCCGTCTGATCCAGTGCCCATCGTCAGGGATAATGTATACGTATTCATTTCCCGCAAGGATGTTCGCCGCAACTACACCGGCGAACGGTCCCGGCGCAGCAACTGCGTCTGGTGAAGTCTCCCGCGGCAAGAGCACCTCGGTATCGAGGTCGACTGTCGCAATTCGCGTGCTGAACGAGTACCGCTCGACCTGCACGAGCTCTCTTGCGGTCAATGCGCCGCCACGCGCACCTGACTGCTTAACAACCTCTGTTGCTACCTCGTATAACCGGCCAGCTACCTCCATTCCCACCCGGTCGATTAGCTGGCGCAGTGACGCCGCCTCGGTCGTCATCCGACGGACTGTGTCCTCAAAGTACTCAGCCCATAGGGCATACTCTGTCCCCTCTGACAGCTCCTGCCCGTAGACGAGGTAGTCCAGGCTAACCTCCAAGGCCTGGGCAAGATCCACGAGCACGGCGAGGCTGGGCGTGGCACGCCCGCGCACATACTGAGAGAGCGCCGACGGGGACACATGCGCGGCTGAAGCTAGAGCTGCGCGATTCCTCTTGTAGCGCTGCTCCAAGAGGCGGGTGAGTATTTGAGCAAACTTGATGGTGGACGGTGCCGGCATGAGCAGTCCTCCACTTCGTACTCGGCAGTGCTCGATAGATTCACAACTCTTCATCTTATGGCAACCTGGACGAGCAGCAGTGCTGTCACGAGGTCGTACATAAGCTATCCTCATAGTTATACGCGTCCTCCGTCGGGTGGTGCGCAGGACCGGCCGCCAACGAGGAGGTCGCGATGTTCGACTGTGGTCGATGGGTGGGCGCACCCGTTCACGGCGCCGAAGCGGCTGCTCCGGGACGGTGGCCCACAGCTGGGGCAGATCGAGCGCTCCTCACGATGGCGTGCTCCGTACCTCCGCTCCCTGAGCACGTCAGCCAATGCATCCCGAGCTCGGGACCTACCCGCCAACCCGTTCAGTTCTGCGTGGCGGCGCCCGCCGGCCGGCCGATGCTGGCTCAGACATCACCGAGGCGGCCAGCATGAGTCCCGACGCGCTCCTGACGGGCGGCTTCATACTCTGGTCCTTCATCACCCTCGCCATCTACATCGGCTATAGGCTCGACAGCCAAGCTCAACGTTTGGCGTGGCGCCGGATCGCCGAGGAGCGACGCCGGCTTTGGGCAGCCCGCCAGCTCCTCGACGACATGAATGCCCAACAGCGCTTCCCCCACGCCAAGTCACAGCTGGACGACTACCTCGCCGACGACTGATCAATAGCCCCGCCACCGCCACCACCGAGATCATTGTCGCCCATGACAGAGGCACCAGATCACCACCAACGGCCCGCGTCCAGCAACCGGGTCCACCCGGCGTGGGACCGGCCAGCTCGCTTGCCGGGCGCTGGCCAAGCCCCCGGAGGCTACGAGAGCACCGAATGCTTACCGGCGTTTCAGGGTTTGATTCGCCCGCTCCGTTGATGTGCAGGCGGAGACGACGAGGACGGGAAGCTAGCTGTGTCAACCAGAACTGGCCCCCGTCTTCTCCCTTGGGTTTCAGGGATGATCGCAACACCTGATCATTGCAGGGGTTGCCGTGACCAGACCCGACGACCGCGACGAGCAAGGCGGGAGTATGAGGGAACGGGTAGCTCCAGGGTCGTGCCCAGGACCTTGCGCACTCAAGTCATCGCCGTGGAGCCAACCATGGAGCGAACTACAGGATATCGAAGTCGCTGGAGCCACTCACGCACACGCGCCACGAACCAAAGTCCCAGGTAGAAGCTGGTGGGCACATCATCGTAGCGACTTCTAATCCGACGGTCGCAAGTTCGAATCTTGCCGGGGGCACCACTCTGATGAGCTGCCGTTATCCCTTCTGACTATGCGGCCCGGGGGTGGTGCCGTGTTGGCTGACGAACAGCGGGTACGCCTGGTCCGGCCGGTACCCCTTGGTCGTCGCCGCGATGGTCTCGTGCGCACGGCCGGGCTACCAGCCCGGAGCTCACATGTCGAAGCTGTCGAAGGTGGCCGGCTTGCCGACCAGGGCGGCCAGCCGGTCACCGATCGACTGGGTGTGACCAGCCGCGCCATGGTCCCGGGTGGCCAGGTCGAACGCCACCGACGCCCCGACCTTACGAGCATCTTCCGGACGGCCGAGGTGGTCCAGCAGCAGCGCCACCGAGAGCACCGCGGCCGTGGGGTCGGCGATGCCTTGACCTGCGATGTCCGGGGCGCTGCCGTGCACCGGCTCGAACATGCTCGGGTTGCGTCCGCTGACGTCCAGGTTGCCGCTGGCGGCCAGTCCGATGCCTCCGGTGACCGCTGCGGCCAGGTCGGTGAGGATGTCTCCGAACAGATTGTCGGTGACGATGACGTCGAAGCGCCCCGGGTCGGTCACCATGTGGATGGTGGTGGCGTCGACGTGCTGGTAGGACACCCCGACGTCCGGGTGCTCCAGCGACACCTCCTCCATGATCCGCGACCACAGTCCGCCGGCATGGACCATCACGTTCGTCTTGTGCACCAGCGTGAGGTGTTTACGGGGACGCCCGGCGGCCCTGGTGAACGCATCCCGGATCACCCGCTCCACCCCGAACGCGGTGTTCACGCTGACCTCGGTGGCGATCTCGTGCTCGGTGTCCTTGCGCAGGTGCCCACCGGTACCGGCGTATGGGCCCTCGGTGCCCTCCCGGACCACGAGCATGTCGATGTCGGACACGTTCGCCAGCGGGCTGCGCACCCCCGGGTAGAGCTTTGCCGGACGCAGGTTGACGTGGTGGTCCAGCTCGAAGCGCAGCCGCAGCAGCAAACCGCGCTCCAGGATGCCGCTGGGCACCGACGGGTCACCGACGGCACCAAGCAGGATGGCGTCGTGCTGACGCAGCTCGGAGAGCACCGACTCGGGCAACAGCTCCCCCGTCGAGTGCCAACGGGCCGCCCCGAGGTCGTACTGCGTGGTCTCGGTGCCGGGCGCCACCTCCCCGAGCACCTTGAGCGCCTCGGCGATGACTTCCGGTCCGATCCCGTCGCCGGGAATCACCGCCAGTCGCATGACCTGCCGCCTCCTCGCGTCCTACCGCTTCGCGTCAAGATGCCGGTGGCCCGAGAGGGGTTTGGAGCCGGCCTCGGCACGCTACCCGCTGCCACAAGCGTGACTCGCCACCGCTCACCCTTTCGGACTAACACGGACCGGTGAAGACCCGGCTGAGCTGCCGTGCAACATCCGATCGAGGGTGAGCGGGGTCTCAGCGTTGCTGCTTCGACCGGCGGCCGCCGGTCTCAGACGACGCCGGTAAGCGCCGCATAGACGATGATGTTGTCCAGGTAGCTGCGCCTGCTCCGGTCGAAACTGCCACCACAGGTGATCAGCCGCAGCTCGGCGCCCTGAGTGTCCCCGTACACCGCCAACGTCGGGAACGCGTTCTTCGGCGCCTGCTCCAGCTTGGTCACCGTGAAGATGGCGGTCTTGCCGTCCGCTCTGGACACCTTGACCTGGTCGCCTGGCTTGAGCTCGTGCAACCGCGAGAAGATGCCCTGCTGGCCGTTGCCGTTGATGTGACCCAGGATCACCGCCGGCCCCACCGCGCCCGGCGTCGGACCCAGCTTGTACCAACTCGCCTGCAACGGCTGGCTCACCGGCGGGGTGGTGACCGTCTGGTCCGGGTTCAAACCGAGCGGGACCAGCGTGGACGAGGCGTTGATCGCGTCGATCTTCAGATCCACCGGATTGGCTGCCTCCAACTGAGGAATCGGAGCCACCGGGCCACCCACGATCGACGGAGCGGACAACGTGGGGCCGTCGTTCGGGCCGGCCGAGTCTTCCTGCTTCGAGCACCCGACCAGCGCGGTCACCATGACCACCGGCACCACCAGCGCCATCCATCGCCTGCTCATCGACGTGCCCCCCGCTGCTTGACGATCGCCCCGGCACCGGCCAGACCGGCACCCAACACACCGGTCAGACCCAGCGCGATGGTCGCGAACGGGGTGTCGTCCGCCGGTCCGCCGCCGGTCTCCACACCGCCCTTCGGGTACAGGCCGGTCTGCCCGCCGCCATCGGACGAGTCACCGTCGTGCTGGACGAAGAAGTCCTGCTCCAGCCAGTCGTCGCCGCACTTGATCCGGATGGTGTGCTCCCCGTAGTCAGCGTCCTTCCGCACGTGCGTGGTTCCGTGGAACCGCCAGTAGTGGTCGCCATCGCGGTCGAGGTCGAGGTTCTCGAGGATGTAGGAGTCCAGCTTGTCCAGGTGCCGGTCGCAGTGCACCCGCACGTCGACCTCGTCACCGCCGTGACCGTGTCCCGGGTCGAGGTCGAGGAAGCGGTCGTGCTCGTCGCGCTCGACGTAGAAGCGTGCCGAGTCCCGGTCGCCGTTGTCGCAGACCAGCCGGGCGCTGGTGCGGCCGTAGTTGGCATTGCGCTCGACGTGGGTCCGCTCCAGACCGCGACCAGCAACGCCAGCGTGGTGCCGGCGAGAAGGGTGCGCGCTCGCATTGGTGTGTCTCCTCGTCAAGACGCTCTGGTACGAACAAGGACGGGCTACTGGAGGAGATACCGCTCTTCGGGTGACAGACGTTTCGATGGTGACCAAATTGTGACGTTTGGCCCAGCTGATGGTTGGCCGCTCAGCCGAAGCTGACCTGGCTGATGGTGCGTGCCCCGATTGCCGCGCCGACCGGAGCGAGCACGGTGTTGTCCACCGGACGGTTCACCCGCAGCAGCATGATGGCGTCGGCACCATCGGCGGTCTGGCTGATCTGGGCCGCCTCGATGTTCACCCCGGCCTCGCCGAGCAGGGTGCCTACCCGGCCCATCACGCCCGGGCGATCGACGTACTCCAACAGCACCACGTCGCCCTCGGCACGCAGGTCGAAGCCTCGGCCGTTGACCTCGACCAGCTTCTGCACGCCCGCCCGGCCGGTGAGTGCCCCGGACACGGTGACCTGCTCACCACCCGGCATGGCCGCCCGCAGCTGGACCTCGCTGCGGTAGTTGCTGCACTCCGGAACGGTCTGCACCTCGACCTGCACACCGCGCTCCTCGGCCAGCGAGAGCACGTTCACGAACGTGACCTGGTCCTCCACCACGTCGTTGAAGATCCCACGCAGCGCCGCCAGCGGGAGCACCGACACGTCCTCGACGCTCAGCTCGCCGCACACCTGGACGGTGATCGAGGACGGCACCGCGTTGGTCAGCGCGTAGAGCAGGGTGCCCAGCTTCTGGGTCAGTGGCAGGTACGGGCGCACCTCTTCGCCGACCACGCCGGAGATCTGCACGTTCACCGCGTCCGGCACGAACTCCCCGGCCAGCGCGAGCAACACCGAGCGGGCCACGTCGGTGCCGGCGCGGTCCTGCGCCTCCGCGGTCGAGGCGCCCAGGTGCGGGGTGACCACCACGTTGGGCAGCTCGAACAACGGGCTGGCGGTGGTCGGCTCGGTCACGTAGACGTCGATCCCGGCGCCCCCGACGTGCCCGGAACGCACCGCATCGGCCAGCGCGTGCTCGTCGATGAGACCACCCCGCGCGGCGTTGACGATCACCACTCCGGGCTTGGTGCGAGCCAGCTGGTCCTTGCCGATCAGACCGAGGGTCTCTGGTGTCTTCGGCAGGTGGATCGAGATCACGTCGGCCCGTTCCAGCAGGTCGTTCAGCTCGACGAGCTCGATGCCCATGGCGGCGGCTCGGGCCGGCGCGACGTAGGGGTCGTATGCGATGAGCTCGGTGCCGAACGCGGCCAGCCGCTGCGCCACCAGCTGGCCGATCTTGCCGAGGCCGACCACCCCGACGGTCTTGCCGTTGAGCTCGACACCGGAGTAGGCGCTGCGCTTCCACTCGCCTGCCCGCAGGCTGGCGTCGGCGGCCGGCACGTGCCGCATCGCGGCCAGCAGCAGCGCCACCGCGTGCTCCGCGGCCGAGACGATGTTCGAAGTCGGCGCGTTGACCACCATCACGCCACGCGCGGTGGCCGGCGGCACGTCGACGTTGTCCAGCCCGACCCCGGCCCGGGCCACCACCTTGAGCC
>JALYVZ010000451.1 GCA_030852965.1 Actinomycetota bacterium
CGACTGGCCACCACCCAGCCTCACCACCCCGCCCGCCCACGCGCCCCTGGCGGCCGACACGCCGACCACGGCCACCTCCTCGACGTCATCGCCGAACGCCTAACTCCGCGGCATTGGACCGCGCAGCGGCCGTAGGTCCTTGACGGCGACGCCGGACGGCGCATGCTGTTCACAGCGGAGAAGGTGTGTCCGGCGGCTGCGGTGCTGGTGTGATGGGATCTGTTGGCGTGCTCCAGTGCCGGTGTCCCGACTGGTGGACAGGCCCCCGGGTGGGGGCTGTCGGTCATCCCTTCGCCGCGCGGGGCGGCATGGAGTGCTGCGACAAGGTTCGCGGTGGGCGAGGTCAATCAGTTGGGGCGACCACGCCTGCTTAGGGGGTCATGACCTGCACGACCCGCGCCCACCACGTTTGGTGGCCGGCTCACGCCGGCTGGGCCAAGCAGCGGATGTGGTGATCACGTAGGCCGTAGAAGACCAGCCCGGTCAGCTCGCGGGCGGCGGCCACGACTCCGATGTTGCGGCCTCGGCGCTCACCGATCCGATCACGCATAGCGCCGAGGCGGGTGTGCGCGGGTAGCCGTTGCACGGCCTCGATCGCGGCCCACCGGACCAGCCTTGAGCCCTGTTTGGTGATCCGCCCCCGGTGCACGGTGGTATCTGATTCGTGGTGTTTGGGAGTCAACCCCGCCCAGGAGGCCAGCTGCGCCGGACCCGGGAAACGGGTTATGTCGCCGATCTCGGCGACGAACACCGCCCCCAGCACCGGCCCGATCCCGGGAATCACCTGGACGGCCCGGTACCCGGCGTGGGTGCGTAGCCGCCCGGCGACGAGCTGGCGAACAACTCGATCTCGAAGTCGAAGGCCTCGATCAGCCGCGGCAACGAGTCGACCCGAGCCCGCGACTCGGGCGCCAACCTCGCCCCCGCGAGGAGTTTCTGCCCTCCGGCGCCGAACAGATCACTCATCAGCACCTGCACTCCGGCGCCGGCGAGCACCCCGTGTACCTGGCACTTCAGGTTCGAGCGTAGCCCGACCAGCTTGGCGCGGTGGCGCACCCAGCCGCGCAGCTCCCGGGTCGCCGGTGGGGAAATCCAGGCTTCGGGCAACCGACCCATCGCCCAGCAGATCAGCCAGATCAGCCGCGTCACGTTCGTCGTTCTTGACCCGCCGGTAGGAAAACATCTTCACCCCCAACGGGTGCGCCAAATGCACATTGGCACCGAGCTCGGCCAGCGCGTCCGCAGCCCAGTACCACCCATACGTCGCTTCCAACACCACCTCCGGGGCTTCCCCCGCGCGGGCCATCACCTGACCCAGGACCTCCGGATCGTTGGAGATCCGCACCGTCTCCAAATGATCACCGGCCTCGGTCATCCGCACCAACACCGACCGCCGCCGGTGCAGATCCATCCCGACGATCTGCTTTCCCTCGTAGACTCCGCTCACTGGGGCCTCCTCGAATCGATGGCGTGAGCACCCCAAGCATGAGCCGGGAGTCACGAGGAGCGGAGGCCCCGCTCCTTCATCGCATCAGAAGGCGTGCCCAACCCGCTGCCTCGCCCCAGCCCGGCGGCTCTGCGGGAGGCGTTCTTGTGGAGCGAGTACCGCACCGCCCACCTTGACCGCAACAGTGTCGCTGCACGCCAACACCTACCAGGTCGACGAGCTGCTCGTCGGGCGCAAGGTCGAAGGGGTCTTCGACCCCTTCGACCTCACCGCGATCGAGGTCCGCTACGGCGGGCGCGGCTTCGGCGCCGCCGTCGGGTTCGCCATCGGGCGTCACTCCCACCCCAAGGCCCGCCCCGAACAACCCGGCGCCGCACCCGCCCCGACCGGGATCGACTACCCGCAGCTCATCGACACCACCCACACCCAGGCGCTGCAGCAGCGGATCAACTATGCCGCCCTGGGTCAACAGCACCGACACCGACACCGGCGAGCACGGCGAGCACGGCGAGCACGGCGAGCACGGCGAGCACGGGAAGGTCGCACCATGACCGCCGCGCCGACCCCGCGGCGGCGGGTTACCCCTCGCGAGATCGCGGATCTGCTCGCCCGCGCCCGGAGCCTGTCGGTGGCCGGACCCGCCGCGGACCCGGCCGCGCTCGCCACCTACCTGGCGGCCAAGGCCGACCTGCTGGGCGCTATCACCGACCCCGAGCACCGGTCTGACCGCACCGAGGAGCAGCGATGATCGAGCGGCTGCAAGGACACTGGGGCTTCACCCGCACCCCGTTCGGGCGAGATCTGGCCCCCTCGATGCTGCACCGCCACGCCAGCCACGGCGAAGCCGTCGCCCGCATCGGCTGGTGCGTGGTCGAACGCCGGATCGGGGTCATCACCGGCGAGGTCGGCGCCGGCAAAACCGTCGCCATCCGCGCCGGGCTGTCCGCGTTGGACCCCGCGCGGCACACCATCATCTACCTGCCGAACCCGACGGTCGGGGTCCGCGGCATCCACCACCAGATCGTCGCCGCATTGGGCGGACAACCCCTGGTCCATCACGCCACCCTGGTCCCGCAGACCGCCGACGCCCTCGCTATCGAGCAGGCCGAACGCGGCCGCACCCCCGTGCTGGTGATCGACGAGGCGCACCTGCTGACACACCCGCAGCTGGAGTCGATCCGGATGCTGACCAACCACGACATGGACTCCGCCAACCCGTTCCCATGATATGCGGGTGATCTTCACCAACGAATCGACCGGCCGTCGTTGCACCCCTCGAAGGCGACACGAGGAGCGGCGATGAGCATGATCCGTCCCTGTCTGATCCGATCTGTTGCCGGC
>JALYVZ010000143.1 GCA_030852965.1 Actinomycetota bacterium
AAGATCACCACAACCGGCGGGCTCAGGCACGCACCCACAGACTCCGGCGTGTCGCACCAGACCCGACTACCCCACCGAAGATCGTCACGCACCGCAACTGAACCGCACCGGTGGTGAATGTTTACGTTCCAGGCTTTTTCCCCTGGTTTTGATCTTTCGGCGGAACGGGTGAAACGTGAAGAGGTCAGTCGCCCGGAAAATTTTGGCGATTCCGATCTGTATCCAGATGCGCGGCCAGCACTTCGCGCGCTCCAACATGCTGGCTTGTGGGTCGGTATCGCGGGAAACCAAACCGCTCGGGCAGGCAGCATACTACGATCTCTAGATCTTCCGGCCGATATGATCGCCACCTCAGATGACTTGGGAGTCGAGAAACCTGATGTCGGTTTCTTTGCCGCGATCGAACGGATGGCACCATATAGCGCCAGCGAAATTCTATATGTCGGAGACCGGCTCGACAACGATATCATCCCTGCACATACCCACGGATTCCGGACAGCCCTGATCCGTCGCGGACCCTGGGGAATGATCCAGCAACATGACCCGAAAGCGACCACCGTCGCGACCATGCGCATCGACAGTCTTACCGAGCTCCCGCTCAAGATCTCCGAATTTAACTCCGCAGTACGTTGAGCGCTGTCTTCCAGTCGTAGAGACGCTCGTCCAGCTCACGGACACACTGTTCGTCTTGCCAGGGACGAAGCGCCCGCCGCACATCTCTGATCCGCTCCATCGCGGTGGCATACCACTGCTGAGCGAGTTCATCGAGCGCCTCGCCGAGGCGCTCACAGCAGCGCACCACTCGCTTTTGAGCCAGCTCGGCCGCCGCCAGATCGGCAAAGATCACCGCGCGCTGCTTGGTGTCGTCCGGTGGGCTCCCGGCCAATGCTTCGGAGAGTGTCTTCTCGGCCCGTCGCGTCTGCCCGGCCTTGAGTTCGATGTTTCCCTTAAAAGCGCCCAACCGGACCGGAGTGAACCAGTCCATCCACTCGGGCTTGCTTAGAGATGGGTCGTCGCGCAAGTGCGACTCTGCTCGACTAATCAGATTGAGCGCATCGGTAGTGTCTCCACCAAGAGTTGCGCATTCGGCATCAACCGCGTCGAGCCACGCCCACATCAAACCGCTGGTCTCAGCACGGCGGGCATGCGAACGGGCAGCGGCGAGGCGATCCGAAGCACCTTCTCGGTCACCCTCCCAACCGGGAATAAATGCGGCGTGGGCGAGGATCGCGGCGCCCAGTAGTGAGTCCTCGGCCTCCCCCGCGAGTTGCAGCGCCCGAACGAACGAATTAGCCGCATCGACGGGCTGACGAAGATCAAAAAACTCGATCCGGCCCGCGAGCAATGCCGATTCGGCCAGCGCGCGAGCTAGCACCTTGCGAGCTGGCCCGTCCATCCCACTGAGGAACGTCCGACCCAAGCTCAGATCCTCAATCACTGCGCGGTGCAGCAGACGCGGATCAGCGATCCAATACAGTCGTCGACGAATCGCCGCGATGGCCGCGCAGCTCGCGGCGACCGCCGACGGATCGCGCACAACCGTGCTGGTGTCGGACATACCGGCTTCGTGCGTGTTGCGCTTGACTTGCCCGGCCACCGAGTGCCGCGCTCTGTCCGCACCAGACTCTCGAATCGCACGGAAGCCAAGGTCATCCATGCCGAACCCCAAGACATGGGTGAGCACTTGCTGGTGATGAGAGTGAGGCCAGGGAGGGTTCTCTGACTCCCACCGCCGAACCTGCCGCTCGCCGATGCTGACCCCACGAAGGCCCAGGTCGCGCGCGGCGGCGTTAAGGGCGTCTGCGAGCGCCCGTTGTGAGCCGTACCCCTTGGCCAGACGAGCCGCCTTCAGCTTGCGGTTCCCGGCTGATCGAATCATCGCCTCCTCCGTCGCCTCCTGACGAAGACATTCTATGCGGACGTTAGCTGTGGTTGCGTCGGACCTCCCCTGGCTGAAACGTCCCATGTAAGCCCTATTTAAGGACTTCCGGGCGCGCGATGATGCAGACATGGAGCAGGTAAGGCGGGAAGACGACGTGTCGCGGTGGCGGCATCGGGCTGGCTCCCCTGATGCTGGCCCATATCTCTTGGTTGAACCGTGCCATGTTGATCCGGTCTTCATGGCTGAGGTCCTCGTCGTCGGCGGGTGCTCCGAGAGGGCGAGGGTTGGTCTCGTTCATGTTCTGGGTCGGTTTCAGAGCGGTGTACGCACCCGGGTCCGGTGTGTTGGTGAAGGCCGCGAGCATGGGCGTTGCGTACGCGTCGAACTGGGTCAACGGCCGCAGACCGACGATGAGCTCGATGGTGCGCAGCATTGACGCGGTGCTGTAGAAGGTCGAGTCGACGTTCCCGGTGTGGGTGTAGGGGCTGATCACCTCGGCGATGGTGCGGTGGGCATCGACGTGGTCGGGAGCGTCCTGTGCGTCGTCCTCGGTCACGAAGATCGCGGTCGAGGGCCAGTACGGCGAATGCGATACGGCATCAACGAGCTGGCCGAGGGCCCAGTCGTTGTCGGCGATGTAGGCGCGCGGGGTCGGGGCCGCGGGCCTGGCGCCGGCGTTGTGGTCGCTAGGCAGGCGCACCAGCTCCACCGTGGGCAGGTTCTGGTGGGCGACGAACTGGTCGAACTCGGTCTTCCACTCGGCGACCCTCGGTTGCCCGCAGTCGGGCCCGGAGGTGAAGGTGTTCGCGGCATCCGGGCAGTGCAGGTCGAACCGGCGGAAGTTGTGGTCGGTCGCCGCGTCCAGGACCGGGTCGTGTGGCCGGGCTTCGTTGCTGGGTGCGTCGAGATCGATGTAGAAGCCGTAGTTGCGGAACGTGACGTGCGCCGCGGCGAGCCGGTCCCAGATGTAGGCCTGGCTCGGGTCGCGGTTGGGCGCGGTTGCCGGGTCGCCGCTTTCGGATGGGTACGGCGCACCGCGGTGGGAGTAGTTCGACACCCACAGTTGCTCGGAGTAGGGATTCGAGTTGGCGGCGACCGTCCAGTTCCATCCCTGGGCACTCACTTCGGCGTCGGCATAGAAGTTGTCGAACGTGACGAACTGGCGCTCGAGGGCTCGGGCGTTCGGGGCGGACTCATCCTCGAACAGGTCGAGCGTGGGATCGCCGTTGCCTTTGCCGAGGCTACCGAACACCTGGTCGTAGGTGCGGTTTTCCTTCACCACATAGATGACGTGTTGGATCGGGCTGTGCTCGTCGGGGTTGCGAGGGATCACGCTGGTGGCGCCCGGTGCGGCGTGGACCCGCCCGGCGTAGTCGAACCCGTCGTTACGGCCCACCTGGCTCGTCCAGTTTGCCAGCTGCGCGGCGTCAATCGGCAGCGGAACCATGGACAGGGTGCCCACCATCATGGAGCCGGAGTACTGGTCGGGTCGCGTGCCAGCGGGATTGTAGGGATCGGGATGGCCCAGACCGTTGTTCGGTCCCGCGCCGATGCCTTTGCCGTTGGTGACGAACAGGGTGTTGGCGGACAGGGTGTTTGCGGACAGGGTGTTTGCGGCCACCTGCACCGAGGTCGGGTACCACCCGGTGGGGATGAGCCCGTCGACCCGCCCGCTCGCGAGGTCGACGACGGCGACGTCATTGTTCCCCGCGTTGGCCACGTAGAGCACGGAGCCGTCGGGTGCGAGCGCGAGATCGTCGGGGTTGCTGCCCACCGGAGCCCCCGGGTAGGGCGCCACACTGATCGTGCGGGTCACCGTGTTCGAGCTGGTGTCCACGACGCTGACTTGGTCGGCATCACCAGCGGCCACGTAGAGCGTGCGACGGTCGGCAGACCCGATCGCTTTGTTCGGGTGGGTGCCGACGGCGATGGTCTTCGCCTCGCTGGGCCGCGGCCCGGTGAGGTCGATGACCGACACCGTGTCCGCGCCCAGATTGGTCACGTAGGCGGTCCGGCCGTCCGCGCCCGAGGTGATGCTGAAGGGGTGGTGTCCCGCCGCGCCGGTGTGGGTCGCACCTGATGCCAGGTCGATCACCGTGACCGCATCGGCCTGCTCGTCGGCCACCAGCAGCCGCTGACCGTCCGGGGTGAGCGCGATCCCCGCCGGGAACGGGTTGACCTTCGTGCCAGCCGGGTTGACCGTCGGCAACGCGAGGGGCGGCAGTTCGGCCAGCACCCCGGCGTGGACGGCGTAGCGTCGGATGATGTTGCCCCCACCCGCACTGGCGAACAACATCTGACCGTCGGAGCTGAACGCAAGACCCACGAACAGCCCGTTCGGCTCCGGATAGCTGACCGTCTGGGCGACCGAGCCGTCCACCGTGCTCACCAGCTGCAGCGACTGCACGCCCTGTCCGTCATTGCTGACCGCAAGCCAGCGCCCGTCCGGCGAGAGCGCAGACGCCAACGGAAGATCGCCCAACGGGTGCTGAGTCCCAGCCGGTGACAGCTGGTAGCCGACCGGAAGCGGGCCCGGACCGCCGCCGTCACGACCGGAGCGCCCCGGCACCGGAGCAGCTGCGCCGCACCCGGAGGCAACAAGCACCAGCACGCACAGATAGGCCACTGCCCACAGTCGCCCGCTCACGCTGTCACAACCCGGTCGCGGACTCGGCAGCCCACGACTCTCCTCGCCCGCTGGGCGGCAGCCACCCTGCACCGACACAACACCGGACGCTACGCGGCCGGCCTGGGCCCCCATGACCGACAGAACTGGAACTACCGGTAAACACTGCATGCACTCGGCGCGACCGCCGGGGTCGCCTTCACGTACCCCGGCGTTGGCCCGCCCGTGAGCCGATGATCAATTCAAGTACGCTGTCGTGTCGATTGGCCGCTGCGAAGCAGCAGCGTGTACACACTCGGGTACCCCGCCGAGACCTACTCGGGCAACTACAACCTGGAAGCTCGCCGCCAACGACCACCTCGGCGATTTTGACCACGCCGACGACCATCCCAGGCCCACCAACAATGCCGACGGAAGTCGGCACGGTCTCAGATGGGCTCGTTGCCCGGCTTCCACTTGATGCCGCAGCCCAGGCCGGGGTTGTGCGGTTCGGGAACCGGCTCGCCAGCGAGCACCCTGTCCAGCGCAGCGCGCAGGGTTGCACCGTCGGCGGGCAGGTCGTTGCCGGGCCGTGCGCTGTCGAACTCACCACGGTAAGCCAGTTCGCGCGCCGAGTCGTACAAGAAGAAGTCCGGCGTACAAGCCGCCTTGTATGCCATCGCGACCTCCTGGGACTCGTCGAGGAGGTAGGGAAAACTGAACCCGGCTCGGGTTGCCTGCTCGGCCAGGTGCTCCGGCGCATCGTCGGGATAGCCGACGGTGTCGTTGCTGCAGATCCCCACCGCGACGGCTCCCTTCGCCTGATACTCCCCGACCAGGGCGCCGATGCCGCGCTCGATCCGGCGCACGTACGGGCAGTGGTTCGACAGGAAGATCACCAGCAGCGCCGGAGCGCCGGCGAAGTCGTCGATCGACACCTTCGGCCCATTGACCGACGCGAGCGTGAAAGAGGGAGCGGACGTTCCGATCGGGACCATGAACGACTTGACGGCCATATAGAGAGTATTCCAGACCGACTCGGTCAGCAGCAGCAGCACCTACCTGCCGTCCGACCGTCGACCGGCGGGTTGGGTGCCGCGCTTGGCGACGGTCCTTGCGTGCGCCAGACCAATACGTGCACCCTCGGTCGACGTTGCATCGGTAGACTGACCTGGTGACCTTCGCCCGACTCGTGGTCGATCACGAGATCATGGGGTGGCGTTCCCTGCGTCCGCGGCACCCGGATCCCGCTGACACGCGTCGTCAAGATGGTCGCCGCCGGAATGTCCGTCGCCCAGATCGTCGAGGAGTTTCCGCGCGATCTCCTCGATCTCGCTCACGGTATGACCCTCGCGCGGGGACCCGTGGATCGCCTGCCGGAGCAGGCGCCGAACCAGCGCGGAAGTGGGATCTGCGCCTCGGCAGCCCGCTGGCGCAACTGGATGTCCAACTCCCGATCGATCCGCAGGTGCAACGGCACCTCCAGTACGGCGGCCTTCTCGGCAATCTCCGCTTCGATGGCCTCGGCCTCCTCCTCCGCCACCTCGGCGCGGATCGCCTCGTGGCGGCGGCGCCAGGCGGCCCGGCCGGCCGGGTCTGTCATCTCGTCCATCAGCGGCGCTCCTTGCCGTCGAGGTACTCCCGCCGGATCGGCTCCGCGGGTCTTCCGGGCCGTGACATCGGACCAGTCCTCTGGGTCCACGATCACGGTCAGCACGAATCCTGCGCTGGGCGAGGAGCCGACACCCCTGATGTACCCCACTCGGCTCGTCGGGTCCGGGTCACAAACGACCCGATGCGGATCACCAGCCGCCTCCAACGTCCAGTCCGGCTCAACATCGTCAGCACCGCTCCACTACCTGCCTGGGTTTAGGGTGTGCCCTGTGACGGCCGCAGAGCAGTGTCCCGAGCCCCATCACTCGTCGGCGGATTCGGACCGCGACGAGCTGGAGCCAGCGCCGACCTGGGTCGGGGACACGCCGCCGCGAGCCGTTTCGGCTCGCCGGAGCAGATTCGTGCGGCTCTGTTGCCCGAGCAGGTGGCGGAGTTCGAAGCCGCGTTCAACGCCGCACTCACCACGGCCCGGCAGGCCCTGCACGCGGACCAGCTGCGCCATGTGCTGCTGATGTGGCGGCGGCAGGCTCTGATGACCGAACGGGACCCCGAGGGCCACCGGCGGATGCTGGCCACCGCCACCGAGGTTTCGCGGACCCGTCGTTCACGGCCTGGGAGCGTGCCGTGGAGCGAGGTCAAGGCCGAGCTCGGTCTCTGATCGTCGAACTCATGGCGTACACGCTTGATATCGACCCTTTCGCGCGCGCCCAGTCCGAGAGCTTCCGCTGGCGGGAGCCGCCACACTCGCCGACGCCCTGGCTGTGCTGGAGCTGGTGCCCGAACGCGGTGAGCCGCTGAAAGGTGTGGCACAAGTCTACCGGTGGGGGTTCACCTGTTGTGATGGGAGACGTTGATGCGGGCCATGAGTTCGCGGTTGGTGGCGCGTGCGGCGGCGAGGTCCTGTAGTGCCGGCCGGTCCAGGCCAAGGCTCCGCACCAGGCTGCCAGGTCCCAGCCTCCGTTGCACGCGGGCAGCCTGACGTCATCACAACACGGCGGGGTCCGTGCGCCACAGCGTGCCGACCGGGACAGCCCACAGTCGATCGCCGAGTGGCAATGTGTGGGAACCGGTGTGCACCACAAGACCGACCGTGAACCGAGGACCGTAGGTGTCCCGGAACGACGCCAGGGTTCGCGCATGCCGCGCGAGTGGTGTCGAGGTCAGCTTGATCTCGATTCCGGCAAAACGGCCCGAGCGCCTATCGGACACGATCAGATCGATCTCGTCGCCGTTGCGGTCGCGGAAGTGATGGATGTCCACGGTGTTCTCGCTCCACCCGGCCTGCTTGCAGATCTCGGTGACCACGAACGTCTCGAACAGGGCACCTGCTGTCCGGCCATCGGCGTGGGCGCCGAAGTCGGCCTCACCGGCGCCGGTGAGGTCCGCGGCGAGCCCGCTGTCGATCAGTATGACCTTGCTGCGCCGCGTGACGCGTGTCGTGGGGTTGTTCGACCACGCGGGTACCGTGACGACGAGGTAGAGCGCCTGCAGCAGGCCGACATAGTTTGCCGCCGTCGCCCGGTTCAGCTCGGCGCCCTGGGCGATACCCGAGGTGATGAGCTCACCGGCGGTGCGGGCCGCGAGCAGGCGCAGAACGGTGCGGAGTTCGTTCTCCAGCCGGACGTCGGCGATCGGGCGCAGCGCTTCGCGCGACACCACATCGTGGGTGTACGCGTCGAACCAGGCGCGTCGGTGGCGACCGCGCAGACCCTGCGTCACCACCTCGGGATAGCCGCCGGAGAGGATCAGATCAACCAGCTCGGCCCGGCTCAGGGGTGTGCTCGCAGGCGGCGGCCACCCCTCGGCCGACAGCAGGTGGTCGACGAATGTCTCGCGAAGACCGAGACGTTCACCCACCGAGAGCGGCCACAGCACCAGACGGCCTGCTCGGCCGGCCAGAGTCTCGGATACGGACCGGTCGGCAAGGTAGTTCGCCGAGCCGGTCAACAAGAGCTGTCCTCGGCTCGAATCCAGGTCAGCAGCCTGTTTGACGGCCAGCAGCAGCCCGGAACCGGCCCGCTGGAACTCGTCGATCGCCGCCGGACGCGGCAGGGCCTCGACGAACCCGGCCGGGTCCTCGACTGCTCGGCCGAGCACAGACGGGTCGTCCAGGCTGAAGCGAGAGGATTGGTTCAAGCCCAGCAGCTCGCGTATCAGGGTGGTCTTGCCGGTCTGCCGGGCACCGCCGAGCACGACCAGGCGGAACGCCGACAGAAGTTCGGAGACCGGCTCCACCGCGTTGCGACCAAGCGTCATGACAGCATTCTAGTGTGCAAAACGCTGCCCCGCTAGCGAGCAATATGCTGCATTGCTGGCGTACAAAACGCTGGCGTCACACCGATGCAGGTTGCGGCCCCTGAGGCCCCGCGGCCCCGGGCCGACCGGGTACCGGGCGTGCCGACGCGGGCAGGATCGGGCCGCTGTACCGCTGCGGCGGGACCGGACCACCGCGTTGCGCAGGCGGGAGTGGTGCGCCCGGGCGGGCCGATCCGGTCGGGAGCGGCACCCGTGGACGCGACGGTTCACGCTGGACCGCATGCCGTGGTGCGGGGGAGCAGGCCGGGTCGGGCCATGCGGTACGGACCCGCGCGGCGCCCCGCCGGCCTGCTGGAGCGGTTCCCGGGGGGC
Organism: Actinomycetota bacterium; assembly: GCA_030852965.1. Classification (GTDB taxonomy): domain Bacteria; phylum Actinomycetota; class Actinomycetes; order Mycobacteriales; family Pseudonocardiaceae; genus Pseudonocardia. The sequence goes on from JALYVZ010000143.1 coordinate 8,730, forward strand.
CGGCACGTCCACCAGCGGCGGTTCCCACGGATCGGACGCCTCCAGTGGCACGAACTCCTGCGGGCCGGATGCAGTGGTCCGCACGACCTCGCGTTCTCCACCGCCACCTGCCGGGTCAGTCAGCGCTGCGTCCGGATCGTCAGCAACGCCCGGATCTTGATCAACGCCATCAACCACGACACCGCGACATAGCCAGGGATGTAGAAGAACGACGACGGCCGCCGACGCAGATGCGGCAACAACTTCGCCGAGCGGCTGATCTGCCACCACAACGCCAGCACGCTGGCGAACACCCAGTTCCCGATGATCAACGAGTAGATCATGCGTTTGACAATTTGCTCGACCTGAGCGGCGGCACCGCCAAGAGATGGATCAATGGGTACGTCCGCAATGATCGGCCGTACCCGCCAATCGTCCGCCCTGAGTCCCTTGTCACGCCTTGGGTGACCTGGGGCGAGTTCCTTGAGGCTCGCCTGATGGCCAACTACCGGGACATCGACAACGTCCCCGTACCGCACATACGCCAGGCCGTGGAACGGCTGCGGCAGCGCACGGGCTACCAGCACCCGCTGACGAAGTGGTCCACTTTCATCAAGCCAAGTGGTCGTGAGCTGCTGTTTGAGGTACAAGGAGGGTTATTCAGCTGGCAGTGTAGAAATGTAGGCCGATTACGGCTGAGATGGTAGTCGTGAATGTTTCGATGGGGCGGCGATAGTCGGTGTGCATGATCCTCCAGGTCTTGAAGTTGGCGATCGT
>JALYVZ010000452.1 GCA_030852965.1 Actinomycetota bacterium
CTGTTCGGTGGTTGCTGAGCGCCATCCCGGGAGCGAGCCGACAGATCAACCCGAAGGCACGAAGCCGGTCGTTGCGAGGGTCAGACCCGACCCGAGATGGCATACAAACAATCATCGCAGTCGTTACTGACCTTCGGGCGCGAATGGGACCGGGTCACGCCCAGGTCCCCGAGTAGGGCCGCGACGGTCTTGGAGGTCATCGAGGTCCCCCGGTCAGCGTGCACGACCTGCGGGACGCCGTGGATACCGAAGATCTGTTTCATCATCTCCTCGGCCAGCACCCCGGACTCGTGGGCGTGGACGTGCGCGCCGACGATGTAGCGGGAGTAGATATCGATCATCACGTACGCGTCGTAATAGCAGCCCTTGGCGGGGCCGGGCAGCTTGGTGATGTCCCACGTGTACACCTGCCCTGGCCTGGTCGCGACCAGCTCGGGTACGGCCCGCGCCGGGTGGCGCGCGAGGCGGCGGCGTTCCTTGACCTGGGCGTTCGCGGTCAGCACCCGGTACATCGTGGAGATCGAGCACAAGTACGTGCCCGCGGCCAGTAGCCGCGCGTACACCTGCACCGGCGCAGCATCAACGAACTGCGCACTGTTGAGCACCGCGAGCACGTGGGTTCGCTCAGCGTCGCTGAGCCGGTTGGCCGGGGTGAACACCGCCGCCACCACCGGCGTGCAGAGGCTCGCGGCACGAGCCTTCGCGCGGGCCGCGGTGGCGCGGGCCACCCCAGTCAGCTGCGCCCCGGCGCGGGTGCTAACGCCCGCAGTGAGCAGCTGCGCGTGGGCACCCATCAAGACCGCTTGCGCGGGCTGTCGGTGGCCGAGCTCTCGGAGATGGACTCCAAGAGCTCGTGTGCTGGTCCGAAAATGAAGGACACCACGCGGGTTTGAGTGCCAGCCCCGGGCGGGAGGTGTTCTGGCGTGTCAGGGGTGGGGCGTCACGCGGCGGGCTCGAGGGTGACCCGGTAGCCCAGGGCCTGCAGGTCCCGGACATGGTTACGGACCCTGCGTTCTGGATTGATCCGGGAGTCGTAGTAGTCCGCGCCGAGATCGATGAAGGTGGCTCCCGGGGTGGACAGGATGTGCCAGATCGCGACGAGGATCGAGCGGCCCACCGCGACGATGGCCCGGGGCTTGCCGCGCCGCCTGGCGATCCGTCGGTAGCGGGCGCCGAGGAAAGTATCCGAGCGGCCGGCCATGACCGCAGCCTCGCCCAAGGACCGGGCCAGGTACTTGTTGCCATGCCCCGTGCCGGGCCGGGACTTGCTCTTCCCGGCCGATTCGTGGACCGTCGGGGCGAACTTCGCCCACGAGCAGAGGTGGCCCGCGGTCGGGAACCGGGACATGTCAACGCCGACCTCGGCGATGATCGCCACCGCGAGGCAGGCCCCGATCCCCGGGATCGTGACCAGCCGGGACGCGGCATCATGCAACTCGCCCAGGGTGGCGGTGATCTGCTCCTCGATCCCGGCGATGTCGGCGTTCGCGGCATCGACCCGGGCCAGCATCGCGGTGAGCAGGAACGCGTGGTGGGTCCCGAACCGGGCCACGAACGCCGCCTCGAGCAGCGCCTTCTTCGATCGCATCCGCCCGCGGGCCAGGTCAGCCAGCACGCCCGGGTCGCGTTCACCGGCGATCAGCGCGGCCAGCATCGCCCGCCCGGAGACCCCGAAAATGTCAGAGGCCACCACCGACAGCTTCACCCCAGCGTCCTCGAGCAGCTTCTCCACCCGCTGCTTCTCCGCGGTGCGCACCCCGACCAGGTCCACCCGGTAGCGGGTCAGGTCCCGCAGCCGGCGCACCGGCGGGTCCGGCACAAAACTCGGGCGCAGCATCTGCCGCTCGGCCAGCTTGCACAACCACACCGCGTCCAACCGGTCCGTCTTGGGCCGGCCCGGCAGGTGCTTGACGTCACGGGCGTTGACCAGCCACGTCTCGAAGGTGTCCTCCAGCAGGTAGAACACCGGCTTCCAGTAGTCGCTGGTGGCCTCCATCACCACCCGGGTCACGCCCAACCCGGCCAGCCAGTCCGCCATCGCCAGCACACTCGGGGCCATCGTGGAGAACGTCCGCACCTCCTGCGCCCGCCCCCGAGCAGGACCGGGAACCCGAACGCAACACACCATCTCGGCCTTGCCGAGATCGATCGCCGCCACCTTCTCGATCAGATGCTGCTCACCCGCATCAAGATCCATCACCGCACTCCCTTCAGATCGCCGGAACAGACCTAGCCACCCGGGAGGAGCTGCAGGGACAAACAGCGAGGCTGGTCCGCGTGCTCGAAGCAACAAGGAAGGGCCCACAACACAGCTCCCAGCGCCCGACTTTTCCACGGCCTCACCGACCAAAGCGCACCGACGTCACCCAGGCGACCAGACCCCCATTTTCAGCCCGGAACGGGCCGGCCCGCCAGGGCCGAACCCGACTTTTCCCATGATCTGCAGCGCCGTCTCGGTCGTGGCCAGCCGCCGCTCACTCACCTCCAACCGACGCCTTAGCCGGGCGATCTCGGCCTGGTCTCGACTCAACGCACCGATCGCCTGACCGGGGTCTTTCCCGGCCAAAACCCCGGCATCACGCAGCCGGCGCCACTCGCTGATCAGCGAGGAGTACAGCCCTTCCCGGCGCAGGAAGGCCCCGCCTTGACCCTGCTCGCAGGCCTTCTCATACCCGGTCAAGTACTCGAGTTTCTGAGCCGGGGTGAACCGCCGGCGTCGGCTCGGTCCGTCGGCGCGTGGACGCGAACTGCTGCTCATCGTC
>JALYVZ010000144.1 GCA_030852965.1 Actinomycetota bacterium
GGTCCGGGACGCGGTGGCGGCCTGCCGGAGCGGGTTGGGCTCGGAACGCCGGGAGGATCCCGACAACGCCACCCAGCGCAAGCTGGCGCTCGCCTTGCTGGACGAGGTCGGTGAGACCGCCACCCGGTTGCTGGCGGCGTTCGACGAGGAGGATCTGGCCAAGCGCTACGACGTGGTGTGGCTCGGCGAGCAGGGCTCGGCGTCGGCGGGACCGACCAGCGGCGCCAGCGCACGGACCCGGGTGCTGCGGGTGGCGCCGCTGTCGGTCGGCAGGCTGCTGCGGGAGCGGCTGTTCGGCGAGCGCACGGTGGTGCTCACCTCGGCTACCCTGACCCTGGGCGGGTCGTTCGACGCGCTGGCCCGGCAGTGGGGGCTGCCGCCCGAGAAAACCCCGGCTGCGACCGGTGCTGAGACCCGCGCTGGCGCTGGGGAAGCCGACCCGGTGCCGGACCCGGACGCCCCACGGTGGTCAGGCCTGGACGTCGGGTCCCCGTTCGACCACTCCCGGGCCGGCATCCTGTATGTCGCCAAGCGGCTGCCCCCTCCGGGCCGGGACGGCCTGCCGCCGGCCTACCTGGACGAAATCGCGGCGCTGGTGGAGGCCTCGAACGGCGGCGCGCTGGGCCTGTTCTCCTCAATGCGCGCGGCCAAGCAGGCAGCCGAGGCGCTGCGCGGCCGGCTGGACCAACCGATTCTCTGCCAGGGCGACGACGCCACCGGACTGTTGGTGAAGCGGTTCGCCGAGGACGACGCGACGTGTCTGTTCGGCACCCTGTCGCTGTGGCAGGGGGTGGACGTGCCGGGGCGCTCGCTGCGGCTGGTGATGATCGACCGGATCCCGTTCCCCCGCCCGGACGACCCGCTGGTGTCCGCCCGGCAGTGCGCGGTGGACAGTCGGGGCGGCAACGGCTTCCTGTCCGTCTCGGCCACCCACGCGGCGCTGCTGCTGGCCCAGGGCGCGGGACGACTGCTGCGCGGGATGGACGACCGCGGCGTGGTTGCGGTGCTCGACCCTCGGCTGGTCACCGCGCGCTACGCCGGTTTCCTGCGCGCCTCGCTGCCGCCGTTCTGGCCGACCACCGATCCGGAGGTCGTCCGAGCTGCCCTGCGCAGGCTGGCCGTCCGCACCTGATACCGACCCGGCCCTGGGTGGCTCACGGGGCGAGCGGCACGCGGCGCAGCAACCCGTCCGCGGCGTCGGCCAACTCCACCTCGTCCCTAGTGATGCCCAGCACGAAGAGCACCACGTCGAGGTACGGGTGGGACAGCGCGGTGTCGGCGGCCGCACGCACCGCGGGCTTGGCGTTGAACGCCACCCCGAGGCCGGCGGTGGACAACATGTCGATGTCGTTCGCCCCATCACCGATCGCCACGCACTGCTCCAGCGGGATCTCGTACTCCTCGGCGAAGCGGCGCAGCGCCAGCGCCTTGCCCGCTCGGTCGACCACCTCACCGAGCACCCGCCCGGTGAGCCGCCCGTCGGTCACCTCGAGCTCGTTGGCGGCGCAGAAGTCCAGGCCGAGCTCCTCGACCAGCTCTCGAACCACCGCGGTGAACCCGCCGGAGACCACGCCGCAGCGGTAGCCGAGCCGTTTCAGCGTGCGGATGGTGGTTCGGGCGCCCGGGGTGAGCTCCAGTGCCGAGCCCACCTCGCCGAGCACCGACTCCGGCAGCCCGGCCAGCACCTCGACCCGGCGCAGGAGCGAGTCGGTGAAGTCCAGCTCGCCGCGCATGGCCTGCTCGGTCAGCGCGCGGACCTGTGCTTCGGCGTCCGGGCCGGCGTGCGCGGCCAGCATCTCGATCACCTCGCCCTGGATGAGTGTGGAGTCGACGTCGAATACGATCAGTCGCTTGCCCCGGCGGGCCAGCCCAGCGCGCTCCACTGCCACGTCCACCCCGACTGTGGCGGCCACCTCGACCACTCGCGCACGCAGCGTGCCGTGCGGGTGCCGCGCGCCAGCCGCGGCGGAGACCATCAGCTCCAGCCCGGTGACCGGGTAGTCCGCAACCCGTCTGATGGCGTCGATGTTCGCCCCGACGTCGGCCAGCGCCTGGGCCACTGCCCCGAACGCGCGGGCAGTGATCGGCTGCCCGAGCACCAGCACCGCGTGGCTGGATCCCCGGCGATCCTCGGGCTCGCCGTTCTGAATGGAGGTGCGTACCGACATCTCGATGCTGGCCATCGCCTGCTCGATGGCTTCCTGCACGCCCTCGGGATCGCGGTCGGTGGCGACCAGCGCCCCGAGGGTGAGCTGGCCGCGGATAACCACCTGCTCGACGTCGAGCAGCTCCACCCCGTGGCGGGTAAGCACGGTGAACAACACCGAGGTCACCCCCGGCCGGTCCGGGCCGGTGATCGTGAGCAGCACGGTGACCCGGCGGCTGGGAGCGCTCATCAACGAGAGCGCGGGTCCTCGTCCGACTTCTGCTCGCCGAGCGCCCCTTTGGCCGCCACCTCGATCGGTGTCGCGTGCCCGCCACGCTTGCCGGTGTGCGACTCTGCCCGGAACCGCTCGACCATGTGCGGGTAGTGCAACTCCCACGCGGGACGCTCGGAGCGGATCCTGGGCAGCTCGGTGAAGTTGTGCCGTGGCGGCGGGCAGCTGGTGGCCCACTCCAGGGAGTTGCCGTAGCCCCACGGGTCGTCGACGGTGACCACCTGGCCGTAGCGGTAGCTGCGGACGACGTTCCAGATGAACGGCAGCGTGGAGGCGCCGAGGATGAACGCACCGATGCTGGAGACGGTGTTCAGCGTGGTGAATCCGTCGGTCGGCAGGTAGTCGACGTACCGGCGGGGCATGCCCTGGTTGCCCAGCCAGTGCTGCACCAGGAACGTGGTGTGGAAGCCGACGAAGGTCAGCCAGAAGTGCACCTTGCCCAGCCGATCGTCCATCATCCGGCCAGTCATCTTGGGGAACCAGAAATAGATGCCCGAGTAGGTGGCGAACACGATCGTGCCGAAGAGCACGTAGTGGAAGTGCGCCACCACGAAGTAGGTGTCGCTGACGTGGAAGTCGACCGGCGGCGAGGCCAGCAGGATGCCGGTCAGCCCGCCGAACAGGAAGGTGACCAGGAACCCGACGGCGAACAACATCGGGGTCTCGAAGGTCAGCTGCCCGCGCCACATCGTGCCGATCCAGTTGAAGAACTTGATACCGGTCGGGATGGCGATGAGGAACGTGGTGAAGGAGAAGAAAGCCAGCAGCACGGCACCTGTTGCGTACATGTGGTGCGCCCACACCGCGACGGATAGCGCCCCGATCGAAATGGTCGCGTAAACCAATGCCTTGTAGCCGAAAAGCGGCTTGCGGCTGAACACCGGGAAAACCTCGGTCACGATGCCGAAGAACGGCAACGCGACGATATAGACCTCGGGGTGGCCGAAGAACCAGAACAGGTGCTGCCAGAGGATCGCCCCGCCGTTGGCCGGGTCGAACACGTGCGCGCCGAGGCGCCGGTCGGCCTCCAGCCCCAGCAGCGCGGCGGTCAGCACCGGGAACGCGATCAGGATCAGGATCGTGGTGACGAAGATGTTCCAGGTGAAGATCGGCATCCGGAACATCGTCATGCCAGGGGCGCGCAGGCAGATCACCGTGGTCAACATGTTGACCCCACCCAGGATGGTACCCAGGCCGGCGATCACCAGACCCATGATCCACAGGTCCGCACCGACCCCAGGGGAGTGCGTCGCGTTGGACAACGGGGTGTAGGCGAACCAACCGAAGTCGGCGGCCCCGCCCGGGGTGAGGAACCCACTCATCACGATCAGCCCGCCGAACAGGAACAGCCAGTATGAGAAGGCGTTGAGCCGGGGAAACGCTACGTCCGGCGAGCCGATCTGCAGCGGTAGGATGCAGTTCGCGAAGCCGAACAGGATCGGGGTGGCGTACAGCAGCAGCATGATCGTGCCGTGCATGGTGAACAGCTGGTTGTACTGCTCGTTCGACAGGAACTGCTGGCCGGGTTGGGCCAGCTCGGCGCGCATGAGCATGGCCATCGCACCGCCAGCCATGAAGAAGCCGAATGAGGTCACCGTGTAGAGCACCCCGATGTCCTTGGGGTCGGTGGTGCGCAGATAGCGCAAGAAAGCGGTTCCCTTGGCCGCCCGCCGCGCCGGGTACGGGCGCGTCGAGATCGGCTGGGGGGCGACGGCGGTCACAACTACCTCCTGCAGGTGCCGGGTGGCCTGTCCGAGCCTTGACACGAGCCGGCAGGGTCCTGCGGCCGATCCTAGCCTGCGGGCTGGCGACATGCCCTTCAGCATCCAACCACATCACGAGCAAGTACGGGCCGGAATCCGCGAACTTGTTCGCGATCGCAGACGAAGTCTGTAAAGCGCTTGCACGTCCCGCCGCACGCCGCCGATTCTCCACGTATCTCACGGTCGCACCACCTTGGAGGACCCATGAACTTCGGCAGCGCCACTGTCGCGTTTGCGCGACGCACGATGTGCATAGTCGTGGCCACCATGTTCATACTTGCGATCCATGCACCCGCGGCGTTGGCCGCAGACTACTGAACAATCCTTGACTCCGTGCAGGACGAGAAAGGCAATGACGTTCCGATACGGATGGGAGACCCGACTATCGGCTACACCAAGGCTTGCCAGATGCACAACATGTGCAATGTCAAGACCTACAGAGTGGCCATCGCGCCACGCAGTGGTCTCGTCGAATCAAGCGGATCTCGGAATGTCTACCTAGCGTGGCTTGTGGGTACGGACGTCGGAGATATCCAGATCCGCGTAATCGCGGACACGAGTAGGCGAACCGCGCGGGGAGACACTCCCGATGGCCGCCCAGTAGGGGTAATCACAGCGTACTGCGTAGGGATGACACGCTGTCCAGACGGTGTAAATACTGCGCACTCATAGGACCACGACGCAGCTGAAACGATGCTTTCCGAGCCATTAGCCGAGCCGGTAGATCTGGATGACTCGCGCTCAGCTCGCCGCCAGGTCCAAGAAGTATCCGGCCGGCTCGCCTACACCCCGTAGGCCCGCCAAGCCGACCGAGTCGACGTCTATTAGACTCCAAACTCTGATCGACGAAGCCGATGGCAGCTCCGAAACTGCAATCTGCGCCCTGGTCAGCTTCCAGCTGCGGACACCTTCGCTATGGGCATCAGCAAATAGGCCGGACCCCCACAGATAAGGCTCCACTACTAGATCGCCACGGGCACAGATGAAGGTGTCATCGAGTTCGCCTGCCGCAGGGTGCTCGTTCATGAGGATGATCACAATTCCTTCAATCGACACCGTCCGACCGACGCTTCTGCCAGAACCGTCACGCACCGCGCACGCCGTCGCCCTAACCTCATACCACGACCCCAACGGGGGAACAGCCGCAGCCTCGGATCCTACTGGCCGAATAGACGGCAAGGCGGCATCACAAGGCACAGGACCCTCAGCAACCTCGAGACCGAGCCCGAGCTTCACTGACTCGCCCACCACCATGGGCAGCAGAACTTGATCGCCGACGACCCACTCCTTGAGGTGCGCGCGAAGGACGGAAGACACGGTTGAATGGTAGAGCGCAGGTGGCTCGCTTGGACCAACGGGGCTGCAACGCCAGAACCGATTGGGGCGCGCCGGGGAGCGGCTCACCGTGGTCGCCGTCACGCCGGCCCACTGAACCGGTCCCGTGGGTTCAGTGGGCCGCTCGCTCCGCCCGACCAGTGTCCAGCTGGCAGGTAAGATCCTTACCGGCGGAGCGGCTACCCACGCGCGGTTGGCCACGGCCCGGCGGCTAACCTTTCGGATGACAGTTACGCAGAGTTGAGAGCACGGCCCGACGCTTCTGTAACGTCGGATGGGGGTATCGCGTTGTACCGTTGGAGGTGGTTCCCGATGGCCCACACTGCGGCCAGGCGCTCGGACGTCACGTGGTGGACGACCAGAGCCGGATTCGCTGGTCGTGGCCGCGCCGTCGTGTTCGTCGTCCCGACGAACACTGGGTGCTGATGGAGACCCTGCTCTCGTACATCCCGTTGGGGATCCTCGGCTTCGTCCGATGGATCAGTTGGGTGATCCGACAGGTGCCGGCGACCTTCTACAAGCCGGTGGTGAACAACCACTTCGAGCCGATGACGGTCGTCGCGCCGGTCTACCAGGAGGACCCTGAGCTGTTCCGAGCGGCGGTGACGTCCTGGCAGGCCAACAACCTGCACGAGGTCATCTGCGTGATCGACTACACCGACACCCGGTCGATCGCGATCGCCCGGGAGCTGGGCGTCACGGTGATCATCACCAAGACCCCCGGCAAGCGGGACGCACTGCGCCGGGGGTGGGAGGCGGCGAGTACCCCGCTAGTCGCCCTGGTCGACTCGGACACGACGTGGGCACCCGACGTCGCGGAGCTGGTCGCCATGCCGTTCGCCGACCCCGAGGTCGGGGCGGTCACCGCCCGCCAGAACGTCAAGGACCCGAAGACGCCCTGGCAACACCTCAACGACATGTACCTCGACTACCGCTACTTCCACGAGCTGGCCTCTCAGTCGCGGGTGGGCAAGGCAGTGTCCTGCCTGTCCGGGCGGACCGCGATCTACCGACGCTCGCTGCTGTTGGCGATGTCCCACGAGTTCATGCACGAGACCTTCATGGGCGTGCCGTGCCTGTCCGGTGACGACAAGCGGCTGACCATGCTGACGCTGGAGAGCGGCTACCAGGCGGTGCTCCAGCGCACGGCATGCACCTGGTCCCAGTTCCCGGCCGACATGAGCACGTTCTTCAAGCAGCGGCTCCGGTGGTCGCGCAACACCTGGCGCTCCGATCTGCGGGCGCTGAGCAGCGACTGGCTGTGGAGCCACAAGTTCCTCGCCTACTGGATGGTCGACAAGGCTGTCAGCTCCTTCACCCTGCTGGTCTCGCCGGTCTACCTGATCTACGCGCTGACCCAGCGCCACTTCCTGATCGCCGGAGTCCTTGCGGGCTGGTGGATGTTCAGTCGGTCGGCCAAGCTGCTCGGCCACCTCGAACGTCGACCGTCGCACTTCTTCACCATGATGCCGATCTTCATTCTGGCCAGCTTCGCGATGGCGGCGACGAAGGTGTATGCGCTGCTCACCATCCGCAAGCAACGTTGGCTCACCCGCGACGTGGAGGTCTCGGCCAAGTCGAAGACAGTGGTGCGCACCAATGACCGTGAGGGCAGCCCGGAAATGCCACCGGCGCAGACCCAGGGCGGTGGCCCGAAGGGTACCCCCGACGTCGAGGCGCCCGAGAGCGTGACCGCTGGGAGGCCGAACCGATGAGCGGCAGACGTGGTCTCGCCAGGTTCGCGCTCGGCCTGGCCACGCTCAGCTGCGCCACGCTCGCGTCGCTGACGATCCTCGGCAATGGACCGGTGTCACTACTCAACCGGCCGGCCGACACCTGGGCCGCACCGACCCAGTATGTGGAGCGACCGGACAACCCGTTGCCACCCCGCAACCGGGTGCGGATGCAGCCCAACCAGTTCGACTCGATCACCCAGCGGAAGGCGTTGACCGGGACCACGATCGGCAACATCCTGATCCAGAAGGACCACCTCGAAATGCTGGTTGGCGACCGGGTCGTCTGGTCCGCCGCGTACCGGTCGGTGCCAGGCTTCGACGGTCGGCTTTCGATGGCCGACCTCGCGACCCTGGTGACCAGGAGCCCGCACCCCGACTGGCTGCGGCAGACCTCGACCGGCGTGTACCAGCTGCAGGTCGGCCTCGTGCAGTACCCCGGTACCCGACTCGAGGTCACCGCCCCCGAGGTCAAGGAACTGCGGCTGGTCTCTCAACCGTACGTGTACCTGGCCGGTGTGGGTGCCAGTGTGCTGTTCCAGGACGTCAAGGTCACCTCATGGCTGCCGGCGTCCAACATGCCGGACGGCAACGCCTTCAACCACCGTCCGTACATCTCGTACGACGCCGGCGGCAGGCTGGACATCTCGGGTTCGGAGTTCTCCTACCTCGGCACCGACGCGAGCAAGGCCTACGGGGTGAGCTGGGGCGTCGGGACCACCGGTGAGGCTGCCCGGTCGGTGTTCCACCACAACCTGTTCGGCGCGTACACCGGTAACGCGGTCGGAGTCGCGTTTCGGAGCAACGTCTTCCGGGACAACGCCCGCTACGGCCTCGACCCGCACACCAACAGCTCCGGCTTGATCGTGGTCGACAACGAGGCCTACGGCAACAACACGCACGGCATCATCTTCTCGAAGAACGTGAACCACAGCATCGTGGAAGGGAACCGTTCGCACGACAACGGCGCCAACGGGATCATGATGGACGAGAAGTCCGACTTCAACATCATCAGGAACAACGATGCCTCGGGCAACCGGGGCGACGGGATCGTGCTCCAGGGCTCGTCGCACAACGTGGTGGCCGACAACCGGATATCCGGCAACGAGGTGGGCATCCGGGTGAACGCCAACCCGCTCGGCTTCACCGACGGCTCCCGGGTCAACAACAACCAGCTCAGGGACAACAGAGTCGGCATCCAGGTCTACGGCGGCGCTCGGGACACTGTTACGCAGAGCAACCAGATCAACGACAGCGCTCAGTCGGCGATCGTGTTCGCCGACCCGGGCACGAGCCAGTCCGACTCCGTGACCGGCGCGCACAAAGCGGTGGTCATCGACCGCGTGGCCACCGTTCGCGGCCTGAGCACGTCCAAGGTCGGGCGGGGGATCGTGGTGTCCAAGGGTGCCCGTGCCACCGTCGAGGCCTCCCAGATCACCGGCCAGGACATCGCTATCGAGGTGAAACCGGAGGGTCACATCAGCCTAGCCGGCAGTGACGGCGGCGCGTTCACCACGGTCTCCGGAGCTCGCAAGGCCATCGTCGTGAGCGGCACCGCCGACCTGCGCAACGTGGTGATCCAAGACGTCACCCGGGGCGTCCTGGTCGACGAGGGCGGCCGCGCGACGATCACCACGACCCGCATCGTCACGAACAGCAAAGGTGTGGAGGTGGTGGGGTTCAACGGCCTGGATCGGGTCCAGCTGGTGTCCTCCGACGTCCGCGCGCCCATTCCGCTGGTCGGCAGCACGTTGTGGAAATCGTCGGGCAACACGTTGAGCGCAATTCCGTCCTGGTTGGCCGTCGCGGGTGCACTGTTCGTGCTACTGGCCGCGCTACTGCACATCGGACACCGCGTCTTCGCCCCGATGTCGCACGTACGCCACCAGTCCTATCCCATCTCGAAAGCCGCCGGATCCAATGCCTGATCGCCGGCCCGGAAACGAGGCCGGCGAAGAGCGACTCACCTCCGGACCCGGGCCGGCGGGTCCACCGCCCCGAGTACCCCCTGGGCTCAGCCGGTCGTAGCATTTGATCTTGGCGGTTCGGTGGGACAGGATGCCCGCCGTGCGCGTGATGATGATGATGTTGTCTGATCGGGAGGAAATTTCCCGTGGTCTGGCC
>JALYVZ010000145.1 GCA_030852965.1 Actinomycetota bacterium
GTGCTCCCGGCGCCCGGCAGCGGGCCGAGCGCGGAGGCTCGGGAGAAGGGTTGGTTCCGCAGCACCGTCGACGCCACTACCGACGGTGGCCGCCGGTTCCGCGCGACCGCGGCCGGCCAGGGCGACCCAGGGTACGCGGCCACCGCGGTGATGCTCGGCGAGAGTGGACTGGCGCTCGCCCTGGACGGCGACCGACTGCCCGAGGGAGTTGGCTGCCTCACCCCGGCCACCGGCATCGGCGATGTGCTCGTGGAGCGCCTGCGCGCCGCCGGCCACACCTACGAGGTCGTCGAGCTGTCCTGAGCCGCCGGGCTGGCCTGAGTCGTCGAGTTGTCCTGAGTCGTCGGGCTGTCCCTGAGTTCCGAGCCGCGGCCGCTACGAGCCGCGCCCGATGGTCCCGGTCCCAGCCCTCGACGCCCGGTTGTCCCGCGCTCGCCGAGATCCCCGTCAGCGTGGTCGCGGCGTGATCAAACCACGCTGATGCGGATCTCGGCGAGGCGTCAGAGGATGGAGGGGATGGTGTCAGCCGGTGGGACCTCTGAGACGTGCGCCGCGACGATCCGCCAGCCCTCGGCGAGGCGCACCCAGGTCTGGGTCTGCCGACCTTCGACCCGGCCTGCCGTGCCTTGATCCGCCGCGCCCGGGCCTGCCGCGCCTGGGGCTGCCGCGCCCGGCAGGGAACCCACACCCCCGGGGTAGTCGAACAGCGTCGAGACCACCACCGTCCGGTCGTCCACCGCCAGCACCGTCGTCTCGTACAGCCGCCGCCCGGGCGGGACCGCGCCATGCCGAGCCCGCCAACCCGCGATCTCCGAAGCGCCCCGTTGACGGTCCGCCACCCCGAACCGGACCGTCCGGGGATCGTCCCAGATCAGCTCGGTCAACGTGGCCAGGTCGGCGTCGGCGAGGGCCCGTTCGTAGCGGTCGAACACCGCCCGCACCTCGGCCACCACGTCCGGACGGTCCAGAACGACTGCGGCGGCAGTGTCGGTGGTGACGTCGGTAGCGACCCCCCTCACCTGGCCGCCGGCGTCGTCGGCGAGGGCTCGTCGGTGCGCGGCGCCGGCACCGTCCGGTTCGTCGACGCCGTCGGCTCCGCTGCCGAGTCCGCCGTAGGCGCCGTCCGGTTCGACGCCGTCGGCTCCGAGGGGGGCTCCGTCTTCCCCCGGTTGGCCAGCCAGAACGCCAGCAGCACGATCCCGCCGAACAGATAGCCCAGCGCGATCTGGCCACCCACGTTCCAGCCGACGTGCTCGCCGTGGATCAGCCCGATGAACCCCAGCGCCGCGCCGATCAAGCAGTAGATCGCCGCCGGCAGGAACTTCTTGTCGATAATGAACGCCACGATCGCGCCCAGGATCAGGCCGGCCAGGATCGCGCCGCCGCCGAGCAGCAGCATGCCGTGGTAGACCAGCCCGTTGTTGGCGAAGCCCTTCTCGCCGACGGCGTCCGGGGTGGGGCCGGCGGCCAGCACGGCGTTGGTCATCAGCCCGCCGGCCCAGGCCGCGATGTTCGGGATCAGCGCGAACACCACCGCGACGGCGTGCGCCTTGGGTACCTCCTGGAACGCCTGGGCGCCGATCAGCAGCCCGATGTAGAGCAGGATCGGCACGATCGCCGGCAGTGGCAGCAGGGCTCCGAGCAGCGAGAACATCCCGAGGAAGCACATCAGCGCGATGAACACCCCCGACGCCAGCGAGTACGTGGTGCGCCCACCCGCGGCCTTCCAGCCGGGGTGGCCGATGTACACCGCCGGCGGGAACGGGCAGCCCAGCGTGGAACCGACGATCGCGCCCACCCCGTCCGCGCCGAGGATCGCCCGCAGGTTGTACTCGTCCCCGGCGACCGCCGCGCTCTCCACGTTCGTCATTCCCTCGGTGAAGTTGTAGATGCCCAGCGGGATTGCGGTGGCCAGCAGCGGGGCCACGTTCGCCAGGCCGGTGCCGAGCCGGGGGAAGTCGAACGACGGCAGCGAGAGGGCTACATCGTGAGCGGCGCTGACCACGTCGGGCACCGACATGTACCCGCCGATCCAGCCGATCGCGCTACCCACGAGCAGCGCGGCCAGCCCGACCGGGATGTTGCCTGGCAGTTTCAGGTCGGTGAAGAAGCCGATCAGGATGATCACCATCACCGGGAAGGCGATCCACAGCGCGCTCCACATCTGCGCCGCCGGGCGCATCGAGATGAAGGCGATCGAGATGCCGGCCAGGGTGCCGAGCATAGCCGCCTGCGGGGTGTAGCGGCGGATGTACGGGCCGACGAACGCCCCCATCAGCACGATCAGCCCGATGATGAAACACCAGGCCAGCCCGGCGGTCCAGGCCACGATCGGGTCCTTGGTCTGCAGGTAGATCGGCAACATGATCACGAAAACCACGATGAACATGTGTGGCACGCTCGGCCCGTACGGCATCGCGCAGACATCCGTCCGTCCGTCGCGCCGGGCCAGCCGGCGGGCCAGGTAGGTGTAGTAGACGTTGCCGATCAGCAGCTGCACACCCAGCGCGGGCAGGATCACCCCGAACACGTCCGCCCCGGGGATCTTCACCACGCCCAGGCACAGCCCGGACAGCACCAGCACGTTCACCAGGGTGTTGAAGCCCAGGCCGAAGAACGCGTTGGTGTCGCCGGCCACCCACCAGGACAGCTTCATCGGTTTCTGCTCAACGGTGGTCATGTCACGGCCTCCTGGAGGTCTAGTGCGGCGAGGAACGCGGACGATGGTGCGACCCAGCCGAAGATGCCGCCTTGCGCGGCGATCATGGCCAGGCCGATCTTCTGGAACTCCGGGAAGTACGAACCGACGCAGTCCGAGAGCACCAGGCACTCGTAGCCGCGGTCGTTGGCCTCCCGGACGGTGGTGTGCACACACACTTCGGTGGTCACTCCGGTGACGACCAGGCTGGTGATACCCCGGTCGACCAGCAGCGCGCCGAACGCGGTGCCGTGGAACGAGCCCTTCCCGGGCTTGTCGATCACGGTCTCGCCGGGCAGCGGGGTCAGCTCGTCGATGATATCGTGGCCGTACTCGCCCCTGATCAGGATGCGCCCCTTCGGGCCGGGGTCGCCGATCCGCAGCGACGGGTTGCCGCGTCGCAGCTTGGCCGGCGGGCAGTCGCTCAGGTCGGGCACATGGCCCTCCCGGGTGTGGATCACGGTCATTCCGGTGGCCCTGGCCGCGGCGAGCACCGCTTGCAGCGGCTCGATCACCCCGCGCAGCAGGCCCACGTCATTGCCCAGGGTCTCGCCGAACCCGCCGGGCTCGACGAAGTCCCGTTGCATGTCGATGATCACCAGCGCGGTGCTGGCCAGGTCGAACGTATAGGGACCTGGGTCGGAGTCGAGACTGGTCATCGCGTGGCCCCGATCACTGTTGCCTCGATCACGGCGGAGGACTCTGCTACACAGCCGAAGACGCCGCCCTGCATGGTCACCATGTGCAGCGCCGCCCGGTGGTTGTCCGGGTCGGTGGCGCCGGTGCAGTCGGACAGGATCAGGCACTCGTAGCCCCGGTCGTTCGCCTCGCGCATGGTGGTGTGCACGCAGACGTCGGTGGGATCCCGGTCAGCAGGATGTGCGTGATGCCCCTGCTGCGCAGCACCAGGTCGAGCTGGGTGGCGTAGAACGCGCCCTTGCCCGGCTTGTCGATCAGCACCTCGCCGGGCGTCGGGGCCACCTCGGGCACGATCTCCCAGCCCGGCTCGCCGCGCACCAGGATCCTGCCCGCCGGGCCCGCCGAGCCGATCTCGGCGCCGATCTGGGCCGAGCGCCAGCGCTTGTTGGCCGGCAGGTCGCTCAGGTCCGGGGTGTGGCCCTCGCGGGTGTGGATCACCAGCATCCCGGTCCGCCGGGCGTGTGCCAGTAGCCGCGCGGTGGCCGGCAGCCCCGCGCGGGTCAGCCCGATGTCGTAGCCCATCCGGTCGACGTAGCCGCCGGGGCCACAGAAGTCGACCTGCCAGTCGATGCAGATCAGCGCGGTTTTCTCGGTTTCCACCGAGCGGTCGTAGGGCCACTTGTACGGGTTGGCGTCGACCGGTCCGATCCGAGTCATGAGACCTCCTGGAGCTGGTGGGCGATCTGGAGCAGTCGGGCCTCGGCGAAGGCCGGTCCGAGCAGGCTGATTCCGACCGGACGGCCGTCGTCGGTGGTCCCGGCGGGCAGCGCGACGGCGGCGAGGTCGAGCAGGTTGGCGAACTGGGTGTAGCGGCCGAGCACCAGGTTGCGGGTATGCGGCTGCTCGGCGATCTGGGCGCGGGTGAACGTGGTGGGCACGGTGGGCAGCAGCAGCGCGTCGGCGTGCTCCCAGAGTCGGTCGCACCAGGCCCGCAGCTCGCGCAGCCGGTGGATCGCGCCGAACGCATCCGCCGCGCTGAACTCGGCGCCGCGCTCGATCACCGCCCTGGTCACCGGCAGCACGTCATCGGGGTGGGTGTCCAGGAAGTCGGCGAGCCCGGCCAACCGTTCGGCCACCCAGGGTCCGCCGTAGAGCAGGTCCCCGGCCTCCAGCAGCGGCTCCAGCGTGGTTTGCTGCACCCCGCCGGCCGCGGCGCCCGCCCGCCCCTCCACGAACAGATAGGCACCAGCCATCGCCGAGTCCCCCTCAAAGTCCAGCTCGCCCTTGGCGGCGATCGCCAGCTTCCACCCTGAGCGAGCGGCACTTTCGCACGATCTATGTGAGCGAAAGTGCCGTTCGCTCACGCGGGACCAGGGGTCCTGCGGGTCCGGTCCCGCCAGGACGTCCAGGACGGTGGCGGCGTCGGGCAGGTCGCGGGTGAAGATGCTGACGCAGTCGAGGGAGCGGCAGGCTGGGACCACGCCGCTGGTGCTGATCAGGCCACGGGTCGGTTTGAGCCCGACGATGCCGTTCATCGCCGCCGGCACCCGTCCGGAGCCGGCGGTGTCGGTGCCCAGCGCGAACGGCACCAACCCGGCCGCCACCGCGACCGCGCTGCCCGAGCTGGAACCGCCCGAGACCAGGTCGCCGCCGTACACGCTCTGGCAGGCGCCGTACGGCGAGCGGGTGCCGGTCAACCCGGTGGCGAACTGGTCGAGGTTGGTCTTGCCGACCAGGATCGCGCCGGCGTCCAACAGCCGCCGCACGCTGCCCGCATCGCGGTCCGGGGTATAGCTGAACGCGGGGCAGGCCGCGGTGGTCAGCAGCCCGGCGGCGTCGATGTTGTCCTTCACCGCGAACGGCACGCCGTAGAGCGGCAGGCCCTCGTCGGGCGTGCCGGCGGCGAGCTCGTCGGCCCTGGCGCGCAGCTCGGCGGCCGACACCCGGGAGATCCAGACGCACCCGTGAGTGGCCTCGGCCGCCGCGATGCGTTCGAGGGTGAGGTCGACGACCTGGCGGGGCCGCAGCACGCCCTCCCGGTAATGCCGCAGCAGCTCGTTCACCCCGAGCAGGCTTGGCAGGGCGGCTAGGCGCATTCTGTCGATTGTCGACCGAATGATGTCGTTGCTGGGTCCGGGCTGTTAAGAGCGGGTTAGCTCGTCACTCGGTCGAGGTAGCCGCGGGCGTGAGGAAGCTGCGGGCGCCGTGCCCGGACAGCGTCTCCAACACCAGCTCGAGGTCGCCGGCAACCACCGCGTCGTGCAGCCGGCGATGCCGGTGCAGGCTGTCCAGCGGCGAGCTCTGCGCGGCCTCACGCGCCAGGTTGGTGGCCATGCACAGCTGCAGCTTGACGATCACCGGCTGGTACACCCGCAGCAGGTGCTGGTGGCCGGCCAGCGCGACCAGGGCCAGGTGGAATCGCCGGTGGGCCTCGGCGCGCCCCAGCGGATCGCCGTCCCGGGTGGCCGCCTCCATCTCCGCGAGCGACGCGGCCAGCTCGGCCATCCGGTGCGGTGGCGGTGGTCGGTTGCCAGCCAGCGCGGTGCTGATCGCGAACCGCTCCAGCACGTCCCGCAGGCTGAACAGCTCGTCCATGTCCTGGGCGGACAGTTCGGTGACCCGCACCCCCCGCCGTGGCAGGTGCTCCACCAGACCCTGCTCACCGAGCAGCCGCAGCGCCTCCCGCAGCGGTGCCCGGCTGGTGCCGAAGCGGCGGGTGAGGTGTTCCTCGACCAGCCGCTCGCCGGGTGCCAACGCGCCGCTGAGGATCTCCGCGCGCAGCCGGTGCACCGCGAGCTCGGCGAGGCTGCGGGCGCCGAGCGAGTCGCCGTCGCCGATCGGAAACCCATTGCGCACCCCGGCACCCCCTTGCTGTCACGCCAACACTGACAGATCCGGCCCCGGAATGTGCGACAAGTCTTGCCGGCAAGACTAGGCAGGTAGTTCGGCGAGGATGGCGTCGGTTAGGGGGGGCCAGGTGGTCGCCGCCCAGGTGCCGAAGTCGTGGTCGGTGAGGGTTATGCAGGCGCAAGCCGCGACCGGGTCCACCCAGAGGAACGTGCCGGACTGGCCGAAGTGCCCGAATGTCGCCGGCGAGCTTGAAGAGCCCGTCCAGTGCGGGGCCTTGTGCCCGCGCAGCTCGAAACCCAGGCCCCAGTCGTTCGGGGACTGCCGGCCGAACCCGGGCAGCACGCCGTCCACCCCGGGGAACGCGACGGACACGGCGGCGGCCAGCGTGTCCGGGTGTACCAGCCGGGGCGCCTGGAGCTCGGCGGCGAACCGGACCAGGTCGGCGCAGCAGGACAGCGCGCCGGCACCAGGCGATCCGGTCAACTGCGAGGCCGTCATGCTCAGCGGGGTGAACACCGCCTCCGCGAGGTAGTCCGCGAACCCGATGCCGGTGGCCTTCGCCAGGATGTCGCCGAGCACGGCGAAACCGGTGTTGGAGTAGATTCGCCGGGCCCCCGGACGAGCCTGCACCCGGTCGGTGTCGAACGCCAGCCCCGAGGTGTGCGCGATCAGATGCCGCACGGTCGAACCGGGCGGGCCAGCCGGCTGGTCCCACTCCAACGCACCCTCTTCGACGGCGATCAGGACGGCATAGGCGGACAGCAGCTTGGTCACCGACGCGAGCCGGTAGGTCCGGTCCTGGTCCCCGTACGCGCCGAGCACCGTCCCAGCAGAGTCACCGGCCCCACCGACCACCGCCACCGAGACGTTGTCGCAGGGCCACTCGGTCACCATCCGCACCGCGCGCACGCTGGCCGACGCTACCCGACCGGCGTCTGCGACCCGGCCGCACCGGCCGGTGAGCTCGGCCGCCCGCTCCGGCGTCCGCTTCGCCACCCGCGGTGCCGCTGTCCGCTTCGCCACCCGCGGCGCCGCTCGCTCCGCCACCCGTGGTGCCGCTGTCCGCTTCGCCACCTGCCGACCCGGTCCCGTGCGGCCAGGACGTACCGGCTGGCCGTGTCCGGCAGGATGAACGAGAGGTAGGTGACGAACATCGCGAAGCTGAAGAACCCGATGAGGATCGAGTAGTCGATCGCCAGGTGCATCGAGACGCCCAGCGCCAGCACCCACGGCCGGGCGGCGCGGTTCCAGACCAGCACCGCCAGCGACAGCTCCAGGGCCATCGTGCCGAAGGTCAGCAGCTCGGTGAGCTTGACCGACTGGGCGATGAGTCCCGGGGTGTGGAACCGGTGGATGTCCTCCACGCGCAGGGCGTAGGAGACCGCCGTACCCTCGCGCCACAGTGCGCTCTGCACCTTGTGCCAGACCGCCGACAGGTAACCCACGCTGAGCTGGATCTGGAGCAGCCGCAGCGCCCAGGGCGCCCTGGCGGGAAACTCCCAGAACCGGTCCCGCGCCTTGCGGAGACGGTCCAGTGACAGCGCTGCTCCGCTCGGCGCCAGCATCAGGTAGAACGCCAGGTTGCGAATCAGGCCGTCGCCGGAGTTGCCGACCAACATGTTGGCGTGCTCAATGGACACAATGCCCACGAACACCATGATCGCGGCCACCCTGGTGAACAGTCCGAGGGTCAGCGCGATGGTCCCGGCCAACAACACCGCGAAGAACGCGATGATGACTGCCGGGCTCGCTGGAGCGGGCAGCACTCCCCATTCACCGGGGTTGCTCTCCGGACGTCCGGGTTCGATCCCGTTCGGTCCGAAGAACGCGAAGAGATTGGGCGCCAGCGACACCGTCCATCCGGTGGCGACCATGCCGTACGCAATCCGGAACAAACCCAGCGTCGAGGTTTCCTGAGGCTCGAACCAGAATCGCCGCCACCCCGCTCCGAGGCGGGCGAGCGGGCCGGTCATCCCGGTTCGTCCAGCGGCAGTACGTAGAAGGTGAACTCTGTCCACGGCCCGCGTTCGGGCCCTGGTCCCGGTGGAAGAGTGTCAGCGAACCGCCGCACGAGCGAAACCCGCACCGGGTGTTGCCCCCGCACCCTGGCGCGGTCGGCGAGCAAGGTCGCGTACGGCTTCCACAGCCGCGCGTTCTCGTCCAGGCGCAGCTGTTCTCCGTACTTGTGCCAGCGATAGTCGGAATAGGCTTCGATACCAGGCCCGTGCGGTATGGCGGCCACCGAGCTCGTGCCGTCGGCGTAGTCGATGTGTCCCTCGACGTAGAGCGAGATCCTGCGGACGTCGGAGAAAACGCCCCAGTTCTGGTCGAGCCCGGTGGCCCGCACAAAGACGAAGACGCCCCGATCCAGGAAATACGTCTTGATCTCCGAGTCCGGCATGTTGACCACAAGTACCGGGAGCACGATGCAGATCACGACCAGGCTGATCAGGGCTCGCCCGACCGCACTCGACTCGATCTTGGCCTGTATCAACATCTCTCCGAACGACCAGGACGTACCGCCGGCAGGACTCCGGTGAGCATAACCGCGTGATCCGCGACCGGCAGCGCTCCCCGGTCCGTCGTCCCGGGCATTAGCCTCGGTGGGAATGACTGTCACCGAGAAGGTCGGCCGGGTGGGCACCGACCCGATCGTCGAGCCCGCGTCGCGACGCCGTCCGTGGTGGGGCCACCTGGTCGCGGCCGGAGTTCCGACGGCCATGGTCGCGGTCCACGCCGCCCGCTACGGACAGTGGATCGAGGACGACGCGGGCATCACGTTCGCCTTCGCGCGCTCCCTGGCGACCGGCGCCGGCCCGGTACTGCAACCCGGCGCCGACCCCGTCGAGGCCTTCTCCAACCCGGCCTGGCTGGCGATCCTGGTGGCGGGCCGGTTGCTGCACCTGTTCGACAGCGGGACCTGGTTCGGGGTGCCGGACCTGGTGCTGTTTCCCAAGGTCGTCGCTCTGGCGCTTTGCTTCGGGACGTTCAGCTGCTGCTACACGGTGGCCCGCGCGGTGTCGCGGCATCCGGTCCGGGTCACTGTGGCCGCCGGCGCGGTCACCGCCTGTGTCCCGGCGTTCGTCATCTGGACCGTCAGCGGCCTGGAGAACTCCCTGACCACGCTGGCCGTGGTCGCGCTCGCGGCCACGCTGGCGCGGGCGGCGGTCGCCGGACGGCTGCTCGACCCGCGC
>JALYVZ010000453.1 GCA_030852965.1 Actinomycetota bacterium
CCGCGGCGTAGTCGTCCGGGGTGTTGACGTTCAGCACGGACGACAGCTCCGGGTCGAGCCGGGCCAGCTCTGGATCGGCGAGTAAGGCCTCGTCGTCCGGCATGGCCGCCGCGCAGTGGGCGAGCAGCATTCCCGGGCGTAGATCGCCCGCCGCGAGCAGCGCGTTGATCAGCTTCACCAGCCTGGTCCGGTACCCCGCCGCCAAGGGCTGTCGGTACCCACCGGCGACCGGCACCACCGCGTCGACATCCGTGTCGCGCAGCTGGCACAGCACCCGCGCGACGAACGCCGGATGCAGGAACGGCAGGTCCGTAGAGCAGACAAACGCCAAGTTGGCGCGGTCGGCGACGGCGCCAAGGCCGGCGGCGATGCCCTGCATGGGACCCAGGCCGGCGACCGGGTCCACAGCCACCGCGACACCTGCCGGTAACGGTGGCAGTACCTGGTCGGCGGCTCTCACGACGACGACCGGGCCAGCCACCGCCCTGGTCAGCAGCGCTGCGGCCCGGTAGAGCAACGTCGACCCGTGCCATTCCAGGCCAGCCTTCGAGACACCCATCCGGGACGAGCGCCCGCCGGCCAGGACGATGCCGGCAACGCCCTCAACGCGCATTGGAGCGACCCTAGCCGCCAGTGCTACCCGACGGCTCGGTCGAGGAATGCCGGACGCAGGTCGGGGTCGGGTTGGTCGTAGTAGCGGTGGAACACCGGGGTCAGGCATGCGGACATCGGCGGCACGATCCAGCTCCAGTCGGCTGGGCAGCGCCGGCCGGCGTCCTGTTCCCGCACCACGTGCTCCAGGAACCGCCGGGACTCGGAGTGGTGGTCGGACATCTGCACCCCGGCCTCGTCGAACGACCACTGCACGGCGCGCATCAGCTCCACCAGCGCCCGATCACGCCAGAGGGTGCGCTCCGAGCTGGTGTCCAGCCAGAGCCGGTCGGCGATCTCGGGGAGCAGGTCGTAGCGGTTGGCGTCGGACAGGTTGCGGGCGCCGATCTCGGTGCTCAGATACCAGCCGTTGAACGGCGCTGCGGGATAGCGCACCCCCCCGATCGCCAGTGGCATGCCGCAGATGGCCGGTACCGCGTGCCAACGCAGACCCAGCTCGGCGAACCACGGGTACTCCGGGTGGCGCAGCTCGACCTCCAGCACCGCGTCGGCGGGCAGCTGGAACATCTCAGGATCGGCTTCGGGGACTGCGGAGATCAGCAACGGCAGCACGTCGAATCGTCCCGGTACGCCGCCGGGTGGACGCCAGCCGAGCCTACGTGCGGCGTCGGTGAACGTCGTGTACTGGGGATCCCCGATGATCTCGCCGTCCGCGTTGCGGTGTCCGGCGTAGCGGATGAGCTGGTCGTTGTGGATTCGAGGGCCGGGTTGCGCGGGGGTGTCCGGGGCGAACACCGTGACCGCGCAGCGGATCCGGCCACCCCTGGTGACCTCGCGCAGGTGCGCCACGCATTCGGCGGCGACGTCGGCCGGCGCGCGAACCTGCCGGCGGTCGCGTACCAGCAGGCTCTGCCAGTACAACCGGCCGATGCACCGGGCCGAGTTCCGCCAGGCCACCCGAGCCCCGAAGGTCAGCTCGGCGCGGGTATGGCGGTAGGTGCCGGTCTCGGAGATCCCCGCGCGGACCGCCTCCAGACGTTGCTCGCGCAGGTCATCGGGCACCTCGGCGAGCGCCTCGCCGTAGAACTGTTCGATGAACGCGAGCGCCTCCGCGACATCGACGGACGCCGTCATGGATGAGGCTGCCTGCGGTGCGGCCGCGCTCGGTGCCGCCGCCGCCGAGGGGGAAGCTTCCACGGGCACGGCTTCCATCGGGCAGGTGTCCGCGAACAAGGCGTCCGCAGACAAGCTCGACGCGGGAACCACACTCGACACGGGAACCGCCGCCGAGTCGCGAGCTACCTCCGGATGCATGGACTGCCACCCGACGGGTGCCAGGACGGCGGGCACCCCGGCCGGGTCAACCGGGGGCGGTGGCACGTCAGAGCGCTTGCGGACCTGACGATAGGCACCGACCAGATTTCTGATGAAGGCGGCCACGGAGAAGAGCCATCCTCGCACGATCGGGGAGCTACTGGGGGCATGTCTTTCTTATCCGATCACGTTCCGTAGATCGACGTTGGGCTGTCCGTAGCAGGTTCACCACTCCGTGTCGGTAGATGGGGCACTAGGGTAAACCCGGCCGCCGGTCCTCTCTGTATTCGCTGGTGGCGGCTGGGCGAGTCAGTGGCCGCCGATCGGCTTGCTCGGAGCCTCCTGTCCTCGGCTGCCGGCGAGGTTAGCTCACTCGGCGCAACTGCTCGAAATGTGGTGTGGCCGCGAGGCAGACCGATATCGTGCCGACAATGGGGATGGGCGTACGCGCGGCGTTGGAGGACGTGGCCGGGTTCGGACCGTTCTTCGCCGCGTCGGCCAACCCGGCCGAGGAGGTCGACCCGACCTGGCGGCCGTGGCGTGTGTTGTACGGCGATCCGGAGGTGCTCGCCGCCCGGATCGACCTGGTGGCCGCGGCGCTGGGCACCAGCGACCGGCGGGTGGCCGCATCCATCGCCTTCCAGGGTCTGGCGGCCCGGCTGGTCTCGCCGATCGTGGCAACAGCCGCGGTGCACCGGTTGGTGCCGGCGTGGACCCCGGACGGCCTGCACTGGCGGCCTGCGGTCACCGGTCCCTGGCCACTGTGGGAGTCGGATCCGACCCCCAGGCGCCCGCACGACACCGCCCTGCCGATGGC
>JALYVZ010000454.1 GCA_030852965.1 Actinomycetota bacterium
GACCCCGACGCCACGGGTTTGCAGGGTGGTGACGATGTCGATCAGATCGCGCAGGTTGCGTCCGAGCCGGTCGATCCGCCAGATGATCAGGGTGTCGCCAGCTCGGAGCTCGGCGAGGCAGGCGTTCCACTGCGGCCGGTCGGCCTTCGTGCCGCTGGCCCGGTCGGTGAAGACCTTCAAGCAGTCCGCCGCGGCGAGCGCGTCGAGCTGCAGCCGCGGGTTCTGGTCCGCTGAGGACACCCGCGCGTACCCGAGGTTGGCGGCCACGACCAGCACCCTATCGAAACTCGCCTCTGGTGCCGTGTTGCGTGGCATTGAAAAGTGATGGGATTGCGTGAGACCTCCGGTCGGAGCGTGACCTGCGGGAACGCGGTTCGGGCCGAACGCCTAGGGGGGTCTATCGCAACCGACCGTTTACGAGGGACCCCCCACAGCCACCCTCACAACCCCAAGATCATCCCAATGTGGCTTTTGCACACCCCGCTCAACGACTTCCGCCGACCCGCCGTCCATGCCCCGCCATCACCATCGCGCACAGGAGTACTGACAACGATCGACCGTAGCGCAGAGAAGTACTGACAGCGGAAAATCAGAAGTCCCCTGCAAACTCACCCGAAACCCCAGGACGGCTCCGCAGAGAACTTCTGACATTGACAGTGGCCAAGACTGTCGATGTCCGAAGTCCTCTGCGCAGATGTCCGAAGTCGTCTGCACGAGAGGGGGGCTCGGCTAACGGGTCGCGGTGGGGGACCCCGCTTGGACGGCAGGAAAGGATGTGGCCTGCCGGTGTTCTAGCGACACATGCGTGCGTCGAGATCAGTCACATCGACCTGCTCGCTGCTCGCTGTGCGACCGGCCGATGCACGGCCGTCGAGCCCGCGGACCCGGGCACCTCCGCCACCGGGGGAGATGGCCGTGATCGGCCGATGTCCCGCAAATCCGGTCGGCTATCTGATGGCCCGCCGGCGTCGTGGTTGAGCTGTCAAGGGCCGGATGACCTCATGGCGTTTGCGTCCGGTGAGGGTTTCACCCCGTCGGAGCTTCACCTAGCGTTGCGATCGGCCGGGTATAGCGGTGATCTCGTGACCGACTCGGTCGCCTTGGCGGCGGCTGAGCTGGGGGAGCGGGTCGAGCGGCACCTCGGCGGTGGCGGCGTGGCGGTGGTGCATGTGCTCAGCCACGGCGAGTACACCGATGGCGGCGGTGTGTACGTGGTGGGGCCGATGGGCGGCGCTCGCGGCGGGCGCGGTCGGAGGAGTGGCGAGTCGCTGTGACCGATGACCCAGGCGCGGCGGCGACGCTGTTCTTGTTCGATCTGTGCCACGCCGGTGCCGCGAACCGGCACTGGCGGCGACCGAGCCCCGGCGGCGAAGGAGCGGGCGTGGGTGATCGCTGCGGCCGGGGCGGACCAGCCCGCGTATGGCGGTCGGCTGACCCGGGGCCGCCGCGCAGGTGATCGAAGAGATCACCTCGGGTCGGGCCAGTCTGGACGAGAAGCTGCGCTGGGTGAAGTTTGATGTGTTGTTCGAGCGCATCCGTTTGTGCATGCGGCAGCTGGCGCTGGATGAGCAGGGCAATCCGCAAGATCGGGTGTGCACTCCTGTGATGGGTGCGCAGCCGGAGCTGCCGTTATTCGAAAACCCGAGCTACCGGCCCAGTCCCGTCGGTGAGGTCGCAGCCGCGGTGGAGGCGGCGACGGCACGGTTTGTGGACCCGATGCTCGACGAGGAGCACTTTCGGGAGCGCGCGGGGGGCCGAGGCCCCGCCGGCGAACGGATCGCCGGGCAGGCTTCACCGGGCGGGCTCCGCAGCTGCGCCGGCTCGCGGCGTGGATGGACAGCTACGCCGATCCCCGCCCGGACGACCCGTTGGTGGTAGTGACCGGCAGCCCGGGGGTGGGTAAGTCAGCGCTGCTGGGGGTGCTGGTGTGCGCCGCACACCCGCGGCTTCGGCAACCCACCCGGGAGCTGTAGCTGCGCGACCACCACCGCCGGGGCGGCGGACGCGACACCGCGCATGCTGTGATGCTCAGGAACCCAGTACCGGTGATAGCCCAGCCGGTCGACCAGCCGCGCCAGGTCCTGGGTTTTGCCCAGCGCCTCGCGCGCGGTCGAGCCCTCCACGATCGGTGAGGTGTCCAACACCGACAGCGGGATATCCGACAGCGATGACACCAACCGCCCAGCCTCCGATCCCGCTCGAGCACCTGACCCGCGAGTGCGCAGCTCATTCAACCGCGTCAGGCTGACAGACGTCGTGGGATCGACCTACCGGCCGCCGGCTGGATACCCTCCACGGCATGATCGCAGCCACCGCGACGCGGGGTCCAGCCCGCCGACGCGGGTGAGCGCGGCGGTGCGGCGTGATGCCCAACGCGGCAGTACGCACCGCGCTCAGCCGCGCCGAAGCCCGGGACTGCTGTCGGTGGGCTGAGTTCGCCGGGTTTCTGCAGCTGCGCGGCGAACTGCACGGCAGCCAGGCCCGCGACCCCGCTGTTGACCGCACCCGGCTCGTGGGTTCGGTGACGCTGCCCCACCCGCAAGCCGTCGAACGGTTCTGTGAGAGCGCCGCGCGACTCGGGGCCATCCCGAGCGACCAGCTCGCCGTGGTGGCCCCCGATCCACGCACGCGAGACGACGCCTGGACGGTCGAGATGGAGCTCACCGAGCAGACCGCGCGACGTGCCGGGGTCATCACCCGGCACCGGCGGCGCTTGCTGGGCCTGCCCACCCACATCTTGCAC
>JALYVZ010000027.1 GCA_030852965.1 Actinomycetota bacterium
AGGGGACGGAGCGGCCGGCGCCGGTGTGGGCTCGGGGGGCCCGTGAGTCACGGTCATGACGTACTCCTCATCCGGGAAGGGCGCCGGAGCATCGCCCGGTAGGTCTCGTCGATGCCCCAGACCAGGACCGGCATCGGCACCAGCAGCGCGAGCACCCAGCCCGGTAGCGCCGCGGTGCCGAACACCTTCTGCAGAGCCGGCAGGTAGATCACGGCAGCCGCGAACACCAGCTCGAACGCGATGCCGCCCAGCAGCAGCGGGTTGGTGGTCAGACCGATGCTGCGCAACGAACTGCGGGTCGTGCGGGCGGCGAAGGCGGTGCCGACCTGGCAGGCGACGATCGCGGCGAAGCTCGCGGTGGTCGCCTGCAGATAGCCAGGGTGCAGCGGTGTGCCGACACCGGTCGGCGCGCCGGGTGTCCAGCCGGCACTCGTCAGCACCAGCAGGAACAGTCCCATCGTCAATGCGGCCGAGAGCAGCCCCATCAACCCCCACGCGCGCAGCAACATCGAGCGGTCGATGACGTTCTGGCTCTGCCGGCGTGGGGGGCGGTCCATCAGACCCGGTTCGGCGGGCTCTCGCCCCAGCGCCAGCGCGGGCAGGGTCTCGGTGCCCAGGTCGATTGCGAGGATCGACAGGACGGTCAACGGCAGTGGTATCAGCCCGCCCGACAGTGCGAACACCAGGAACGGCACGACCTCCGGGACGGCGTGGGCGAAGATGTAGAGCACGAACTTGCGGACGTTGTCATAAACCCGCCGGCCCTCTTCCACCCCGGCGACCACGGTGGCGAAGTTGTCGTCGGTGAGCACGACGGTCGCCGCTTCCCTGGCCACTTCGGTGCCACCGAGGCCCATCGCCACCCCAATGTCGGCGTGGCGCAGTGCAGGCGCGTCGTTGACGCCGTCACCGGTCATGGCAACGATGTTGCCCACGTGGTGCAGCGACTCGGCGATGCGCAGTTTCGCCTCGGGCGCGGCGCGGGAGAACACGATCTCCTCGCGGCCGGCGAGCAGCTGGTCGAGCGCGGTGTCGCTGAGGTCGTCCAGGGCGGTGCCGTCCACGATCCGATCGGCGTGGATGCCGACGCGGCGGGCGATCTCGGTCGCGGTGCGGCCGTTGTCCCCGGTGACCACGTGGATACGGATTCCCGATGCGTGGCAGGCCGCGACCGCGGCGGGCACCTCGGGCCGGGGTGGGTCGAGCAACCCGACCAGCCCGAGCAGGGTCAGACCGGGCCCTTCGGCCTGGCCGCGGTCGGGCGGGCTCGCTCCGGTCCATTCCCGGTGCGCCACGGCCAGGACGCGCAGTCCGGCACCGGTCATCGACTCGACGGCACCGCCTAGCGTGGCTCGCTGCCGGTCGTCCATCGAGCAGAGCGGCAGCAACGATTCCGGCGCCCCCTTCACGTGCACCCACAGCCCGCTGTCCACCCGGTCGACGGTGGACATCAACCGGCGGCGGGGATCGAACGCGAACAGGGTGATCCGCTGCCGGTCACGCGCGGCCGGGTCGAGCACCACCCCGGCGGTGGAGGCCATGTCGAGCAGCGCGAGCTCCGTCGGATCCCCGCTCCGGGCGGCGGCGTCGGCGGTGGTACATCGGGCCACCGCCACGGCCAGGGCGGGGTCGGGTGTCTCCCGGACCATGCCGGCGGCGTCCCGAGTCTCCTGGACGGTCATCGTGCCCGCCGTCAGCGTCCCGGTCTTGTCCGTGCAGATCACCGTAACCGAGCCGAGGGTTTCCACCGCCGAGAGCCGCTTCACCAGCGCGCCACGGCGGGCCATCGACCGGACCCCGCCGGCCAGCGCGAGGGTGATGGTCGGCAGCAGCCCTTCCGGCACGTTCGCGACCAGCAGACCCACGGCGAAGACGAACGCTTCGCTCCAGCTCAGGCCGGCGAGCACCCCCAACGGCAGGAACGCGATGCCCACCCCGACCGCGACGGCGGCGATCAGATAGGCCACCCGGCGGACCTGGCGCTCAAGCGGGCTGTCCCCTGTGGCACGGGGCCCGGACAGCGCGGCGATCCGGCCGATCTCGGTGTGTGCTCCAGTCGCGTGCACGACCGCTTCCGCCGTACCACCCACGCAGCCGGTGCCGCTGAACACCAGGACCGGCGAGTCCATCGGCCGCGCGGCGGTGTCCGCGGCGTCGGCGACCCGCTCCACCGGAGCGGACTCCCCACTCAGCGCGGACGCGTCGATCTCCAGTGCCCCGGAGAGCAGTCGGGCGTCGGCGGGCAGGCGATCACCCTCGGCGAGCAGCAGAACATCACCGGGGACCACGTCGACCGCGGCGACCGAGACCGGGACCCCGTCGCGGCGGACCTTCGCGTGTGGCGGCAGGTAACGACCCAACGCCTCGACCGCCTTGCCGGCCTGACGCTCCTGCACGAACGCGAACACGGCGTTGAGCAGCACCACCGCCACGATCGCCCACGCGAGGTTCACCGTCCCCGCGACGACGGCAAGCACGGCCGCGAGCAGCAACAACAGCGCCAGCGGGTGGGTGAACTGCTTGATCAACGCCTTCGGCCAGGTGCGCGCCTGGCTGGCCCGAAGCTCGTTGGGGCCATACCGCACCAGCCGCCGAGCCGCCTCCCGCGCGGGCAGTCCGGCTGGGCTGGAGCCTAGATCACGCAGTAACCGGGTCACCGGCTCGCGCGGATCAGGCGTCCCCTCGGCCACCGCTCCGTTCGACACAAGCGCGATCACATCCCGCGCACCGATGATCGGAGTACGGTCGGTCACCGTGGTAACCTGGCGCGATCGTGACGCCCTGTCATCGCTGCTCAACGCGTCGATCAGGAGCGCAACGAGCGTCTGTGCCCGGCTGGTCCAGCCGCACGCGGTCGCCGCCGAACGACATCGCGACCCCTTCCAACTGACAGCACCAAACTGTCGCCGGGGTCCCGAGCGATACCCCGCACTCTACTCGTCGGAAGCCTCGTTCAGCCGGCGGAGAGGCAAACACCTGGGTCGCGGTAGCGTCGACCATGTTGCTCAAGCCCCCGGCGACCGCATCAATGGATCGCTGGAAAGGCTCGCCATGTCCCCCCGCGAAGACGCCGCAGCCGTGTCGGTCCCGGTGCCAGACGGTCACCGTGCGCCAGCGCCCGCGAGCGACGAGCCACGAGCCCACGAAGCGGAAGGCGAGCAGAATAGGGTCGGCACGGAGGACCTTGAGGGGTCGGCTCGGGTGGTGCTTGCCGATGGGCAGGTCGCGCTGTTGAGACTGCTGCGCCCGCACGACCGTGATGCGGTGTTGCGACTACATCAACAGCTCGACGAACACGACCGGTACTTCCGGTTCTTCGGGCCGCTGCCGACGCATGTGTCTGACCTCGTGGACGCCATGACAGCACCCATGGACGCCGGTCACGGCTCGGCGGGCGTGTTCGTCGGCGCGCAGCCGTTGGGGGTGGCCAACTACGCGGTACTCGCCGACCCGACCGAAGCCGAGATCGCGCTGGCGGTATCAGGTACGACCCAAACCCACGGCATCGGCACCCTGCTCCTGGAACACCTGGCGTCGGTGGCCCGCCGCCACGGAGTGCGGCGACTCGTCGCCGAGGTCCTCACCGAGAACAGCCGGATGCTGCACGTGTTCCGCGCCTGCGGCCTGCCCTGCCGGATGACCTACGACGGCAGCGTGACTCACGTCTGCCTCAGTCTCGAGGACACCGAGACCTATCTGGACGCGATGGGCGAACGCGAACGGGTCGCCGACGCGGCCAGCCTGCGCTGCGTGTTGCAGCCGCGCTCGCTGGTGGTGGTCGACGCTGAGTTCGGCCCGGGATCGCTCGGACACGCGGTACTGAGCAATCTCATCGCCAGCGGCTATCGAGGTCAGTTGCATGCGGTCAATCCGAATGCGGACGACATCCTCGGCGTGCCGTGTGTTCGCTCGGTCGTGGAGCTGCCGATCGCGTGTGAGTTGGCCGTGCTGTGTGGTCCGGCGGCCGCCGCGCCAGGGATCGCCCGGCAATGCGGGCAGCGGGGCGTATGTGCCCTCATCGTGATCTCGGCCGGATTCGACCCCGACCTGCCGCCCCGGAGTGGGCTGCTCTCGGCGGTCCGCCACTACGGGATGCGGATCGTCGGGCCGAACTGCGCCGGGGTGTCCAACAGCGATCCGGCGGTATCTCTGGATGCCACCTTCGCTCCGGCGCCGGCGCCGAGGGGCTCAGTCGGGCTCGTCACCCAGTCCGGCGCGGTCGGTACTGCCCTGCGCGAACAGCTCGGGCACCTCGGCCTCGGCCTGTCCACGATGGTCTCCACCGGCGACAAGTACGACGTGAGCGGCAACGACCTCCTGATGTGGTGGCGGTTCGACGAGGCAACCACCGCGGTCGTGCTGTGCCTGGAGTCGTTCGGCAACCCGCGCAAGTTCGGTCGGCTCTGCCAGGTGCTGGCACGCACCAAGCCGGTGCTGGCGATTCGGACACCCGGCGCCAACGCGTCCAACGCGACCTCGAACGAGGCTGTGCCGGCCGCCATCTCCTCGTCCATTGCGGCCCCCACGGCGGCGATCACCGCTCCGGCAGTGACCCGCGACGCGCTGTTCCGCCAAGCCGGCGTGATCGTGGTGGACACCGCTTCCGAAGTGGTCGACACCCTCGCCGCGTTGAGTTGGCAGCCCTTGCCAACCGGCAATCGGATCGCAGTGGTGACCAACGCCGACGCCCTCGCTGCGACAGCCTGCGCGCACACGGGAATCGTGCTGAGCGAGCTGCAGTACCCGACCCTGGCCCGACTACGCGCCCTGTTGCCGACCGCTCGGCCACCGGGCAATCCGGTGCTCACTCCAGCTTCGGTGAGCGCGGACACGTTCGCCCACTGTGTTGCGGCGCTCCTCGCCGATCCTGGTGTGGACGCGGTCCTCACCGTCACCGTGCGCACTGCACTCGGTGACCCGTCAGCGGCGATAGCGGCACTGGCCGGGGGCGACAAGCCCCTGCTCGCGGTCCGTTTTGGCCAGGCGGCCGCGGTGGAGGCCCTGACCGGAGTGGACGGTGTGGCACGCACCGCCAGCTATGCCGAGCCGGCGGCGGCCCTCCGAGTACTCGGTCGCCTCGCCGAGTACGTGCGCTGGCGACGTCGCCCCGCGCCCTCGACCACGCAACCCGCTGATGTGAATGCTCCTCGGGCACTCGCCATTCTGCGAGATCGCCTCCGCACCGATCCGACCGGCGGCTGGCTCACACCGCTGCAGACTTGCGAGCTGCTCAGTTGCTTCGGCATTCCCGCCCCGGCCCGGCCGAGCGGCACAGCGCCAGGGGTGCCGGCGCCATCAGTCGCCTCGCAGAGACGCGAGTTGCGGATCAACGTGCGCTCCGACGGCGTGTTCGGCCCGCTGGTCGAGTTCGGGCTCGGCGGCATGGACGCCGACCTGATGTCAGACCGGACCTCGCGACTGGTCCCGTTCGGCGACTTGGACATCGACGAGCTCGTTCACGGTCTGCGCTGCTCGCCGGCGTTGTTCGGCGATCGGGCCACGCCGGCCTTGGATCTCGGCGCTGTGCGTTCGGTGTTGGCGCGGACAGCGCTGCTCGCCCAACTGCTGCCAGAGGTGGTGGAACTCGACCTCGACCCGCTGCTCGTCGGGTCCCAAGGCTGCCGGGTCGCCGACGCCCGAATTCGGGTGGCGCCCGCTGTATCCCCGGACCCGTTCCTCCCCCGGCTGTCCGGCTGATCGATCAAGGCGGAACTGCGCAGGATCTCGGCGGACACGAACTGAGCCAGCACCCGGACTTACGGCTCGTGCGAAGGACACCCACACGAGTGGCCTCCACCGAGGCGGAGCTGCTGGTTGTCGGCAACCGCGGGCGCGGCGGGTCGCCGGCATGCTGCTCGGCTCGGTCAGCCAAGCACCTGGTCAGCACGCACCGTGCCCGGTAGTCGTCGTCCACGGGCCGACCCCGATGCCGGGGCAGCGTGATCAGTGCTGCGAGCGGGCGGCATGGCCAGGAAGTTCCCCCAGGCGCGATGGAGCGTAGGTTGAGGTGGTACCGCCGGAACTCGCACCCAGACCCCGTCGCTCCCGGTCTCTCTCACTCGCAGCGTGGACGGGACGGTCCGTGACGATAAATCGGCCTGATGGGGCCCGAGGACGCGGCACCGGATGGTCCGCTGTGCCAGTGGCTGAGCGGGCTCCGGTGACCGACGCGTTGCTGTCCATCAGCCGGGACAACTCCGATGATCGAGTATTGGCCGAACAGGTATGTAAAGCCTGCATCGCGGGCCTGGACGTCGATGGTGCATCGATCTCGCTACTGACCGCGAGCGTGGCGCGCGAAACGTTGTGGGCCAGCGACCCCACCGCACAGCTCCTGGAGGACCTGCAGTACAGCCTCGGCGAAGGTGCATGCATGCAGGCCGCGACAACCGGGTTCCCGGTGTTGGTCCCCGACCTACATCACAGCACACAGGTGGCCCGCTGGCCGATCTTCGCGGCAGCGGTCGCCGAGCAAACCCGCGTGCGGGCGCTGTTCGCGTTGCCCATGCAGTTCGGTGTGATCAACCTCGGAGTGCTGGACCTCTACCGGGCCACGCCCGGCGGGTTGGGCCAGGAGCAGTGGCGTGACGGGCTCGCCGCCGCAGACATCGCCGCGGTGATGATGCTCGAGCTGCGCACCGACCCGGACGACCCCGACGGGTATGACGACAGCGACGCGCCGTGGCTGGACCCCTCGCTGGGCAGCCGCGCGGAAATCCACCAAGCCACCGGCATGGTTCTGGTCCAGCTCGCCATCACCGCCACCGAGGCTCTGGCGCGGCTGCGAGCGCACGCGTTCACCGAGCAACGCCTGCTCCTCGAGGTGGCCGCCGACGTGGTGGCCCGGCGGTTGGAATTCACCCACGACATGAAGTAGCCGACGCCACCGAGGAAGGACCCTTTCATGGAACAGACCCACCTTGAGACCCTAACCGAGGTCGGTGGTCGGGAGCAGCAGGTGAGCAAAGCGTTCGTGGAACTCGCCGACACCTTGGTCGACGACTACGACATCATCGACCTACTGCAGCGCCTGGTCGGGCACAGTGTCGTTCTGCTCGCCGCGGACGCGGCGGCAATCATGCTGGCCGACACCCACCGCAAGCTCCGCGTGGTGGCCTCCTCCAGTGAGGACGCCGAGCTGATGGAGCTGCTGGCGCTGCAAGCCGAGGAAGGGCCTTGTCTGGACTGCGTACGTACCGGTCAAGCGGTTGCCGCGGCGGATCTTTCCGAGGCGGCCGGGCGGTGGCCACGGTTCGTGGCCTCCGTGGCCGATCGAGGGGCGTTCGCCTCAGTGCACGCGCTGCCGCTGCGGCTGCGCGGACAGGCGATCGGCGCACTCAACCTCTTCCACCGCGAGCCCGGTCCGTTGCCGGCGTCCGATCTGGTGCTGGGTCAAGCCCTGGCCGACGTCGCCACGATCGGGATCCTGGCCGAGCAGGCGATCCGTCGTGGTGAAGTGGTCAACGAGCAACTGCAAACCGCCCTTACCAGCCGAGTGATCATAGAACAGGCCAAGGGAGTGCTCTCCCAGGCCGGTGGGGTGAGCGGCGACGTCGCGTTCGCCCGGCTACGCCACTACGCCCGCGAGAACGACCAGCCCCTCGTCGAAGTGGCACGCCAGCTCGCTGAGACCTCCTTACCCGCTGCCCGGGTGCTCGCCGCACACTCCGAACCAAGCGCCACCACCAAACGACGATAAGCCAAAGACCAAAAACGAGGCCGATCTCGGCGCAGCTATTGCGTGAACAGGCCGCCCCGAGTGCCGTCGAGCTCGCCCTCCGGGGGGACGTCGAGCTGGTGGTCCGGGAGGTCGGCGGTCGTTCCCAGGTCGGCGGTGGCCTCGGCGACCGAGGTGGGCTGCCGCAGACCGTGGTGTACCCGGCGCCGGTCGTGGTTGCGGCGAAGCTGGGCGTCGAGTTTGGCGAGTGCGGCGGCCAGGGCCGCGTAGAAGTCCGGGCCGCTGGCCTCGGCACGCACGAGCGGGCCCTGGCCCGTGCCGGTGATCTCGACCCGCTGGCAGATCTTGGACTGCCGGGGGTTGTTCTCATGCGACAGTTGAACCTCATAGCGGACGATCTTGTGGTCATATCGTTCGAGGCGCGCCATCTTCTCTGCCACGTGCACCTGGTAGTGCTCGGGAACCTCGACGTCCCGACCCGTCACCTCGATGATCATCGCGGCGACCTGGTCTGTGTTGCTCCGTTCGTCGGCGCGACGGCCGCGCGCATCGGTGTGCCGCCGGCGGTAGCCGGCATCGGTGCGCTCGCGGCGGCCACCTCACGGGCGAGGAAGGAGCCGAGTTCGCCGATCGTGCTCATCAGCGGGGCCGGGAACACCACGGTGGTGTTCTTGTCCACGCCGATCTCAACCAGGCTCTGCAGGTTGCGCAGCTGCAGCGCCAACGGATGCGCCATCATGATGTCGGAGGCGGCACCGAGAGCGGCCGCGGCCAGGGACTCGCCCTCGGCGTTGATGATCTTCGCGCGCTTCTCGCGTTCAGCCTCGGCCTGGCGGGCCATCGCCCGTTTCATACTGTCGGGCAGCTGGATGTCCTTCAGCTCCACCAGCGTCACCTCCACGCCCCAGTCGAGAGTCGTGACATCGAGGATCTTGCGGATGTCGAGGTTGATGCTGTCGGTTTCGGACAACGTCTCATCGAGAGTGTGCTGGCCGACGACCTTGCGCAACGTGGTCTGGGCGATCTGGTCGATCGCGGCGTAGACATTCTCGATTGCGACGACCGACTTCACCGCGTCGACCACCCGGAAATAGGCGACCGCCGATACATCGACGCTGACGTTGTCCCGGGTGATGATGCCCTGGGACTGAATCGGCATCGTGACGATCCGCAGCGACACCCGGTGCAGCACATCGACGAACGGTACGATCACGCGCAAGCCCGGATCGCGTGCACCCAGCACCCGGCCAAACCGGAACAACACACCCTGCTCGTACTGCTTGATGATCCGCACCGCCACACTCAGCAGGATCACTGCCACAACAACGACAACAACGATGACAACAAAACCATTCATGGTGCTCCTCCACACAGACTGCGTGCATCTTTCATCTCTGCCAGGTACCAGCCAAGCAGTGCCGGGTCGAGCCCGGGAGGGCCACACGGCCCGTTCCCATGGCCCGAACGTCCGCACCGCCGGGCGGGCGAGGCGAGGTTCTCAGCTGATTGGCTCGGGCCGCCCGGATGTGGTGTCCTGTGGTGTGTCGCCCCGGACCCCGGTGATGCGTCGTTTCGACGACGCCCGGTGAACTCCGCCGGGGCCGCAGACCTGGTCAACGGTCCCGCCCGGCCGCAACGATCCCGCGACCCCTCGAGAGGATGCTCATGCATCCCGCCCGCCCCGCCACAGGATCCCCGGATGATGACGGCCGAGACCACGATGTCGGCCGAGACCACCGTGACGCGGCCCTGACCTTCCCCGACGGGCCGAGGCTTGAGCTGGATCAGCTGCTCGGCCAACTGGTCGGGCGTGCCCAAGAGGTGATGGCCGTCCAGGGACGGCTGCGAGGCCTGCTGCGCGCGAATCAAATGATCATCAGTGACCTGGACCTGCCCACGGTGTTGCGTCACATCGTCGAGGCGGCCCGCGAACTGATCGGCGCCCGATACGCGGCGGTGGGCGTGACGGCGGTCGGCGGCAACTTGGCCGAGTTCGTACACGCCGGCATGGCCGCGGCCGACGTCGAACGGATCGGCCATCTGCCCCAGGGAAAGGGGCTGCTCGGTGCGCTGATCCAGGATCCCGAACCGATCCGGTTGAGCCGGCTCACCGACGATTCGCGGTCGTGCGGCTTCCCGGTGGGCCATCCGGCGATGAACAGCTTCTTGGGAGTGCCGATCCGGGTCCGCGACGAAGCATTCGGGAACCTCTATCTGTGTGAGAGCACCCGGGGCGAGTTCAGCGTCGAGGACGAGGAGCTCGCCCAAGCGCTTGCCGTCAGCGCCGCCGTCGCGATCGACAACGCCCGGCTCTTCGACGCCGCGCGCACCCGCCACGAGTGGCTACGGGCCTCCGCCGCAATCACCCAGCGCCTGCTGTCGGTCGACGGCCACGCCGACCTGCCGCTGCGCCTGATCGCCGAACACGGCCGCGAGATCGCCTGCGCCGAGCTGGTCACCGTCGTGCTGCCCGACGACGACGGCGAGCACCTACGGGTTGAGGTCGCGGTCGGTGCCGGCGCCGAGCATCTGCCCGGCCTGCTCATACCGCTGGACGGCTCGCTGGTCGGCCGCGTGTTCGCCACCGGCGAGCCGATCCGGGTCTCCGGACCCGACCAGCCGCCAGGACTCACCGCCGTCCCCACCAGCGGTCCAGAGTCGGGACCGGCGCTGGTCATACCCCTGCTTGGACCGCAACGGACCCACGGCGTGCTCACCGCCACCCGACCGGCCGGCCGGACGCTGTTCACCGCCGAGGATCTCGACATGGCCGTCGGATTCGCCAACCAGGCCTCCCTCGCACTCGAGCTCGCCGAAGCCCGCACCGAACAGCAACGCGCGTCCGTGCTCGACGAACGCGACCGGATCGCCGCTGACCTGCACGACCACGTCATCCAGCGGCTGTTCGCCGCCGGGCTGTCCCTGCAGAGTGTCGCCGCGAGCCTCGGACCCGGACCGGCCACCGACCGGGTCCGCGCCACCATCAACGACCTCGACGACACGATCAGCCAGATCCGCACCACGATCTTCGGGCTGCACCAGGTCCCGACCGCCGCACCGGTGGGTGTCCGGGCCCGCCTGCTCACAGTGATCGCCGACGTGGTGCCGGTCCTCGGGTTCGAGCCCGCCGTACGGTTCTCCGGGCTGCTCGAGGGCATGTTGCCCGACGACGTGGTGGAGGACCTGCTCGCCGTCCTGCGCGAGGCGCTGACCAACATCGCCCGGCACGCGCAGGCCCACGCGGCCGAGGTGGACCTCGCCGCGAGTCCAGACCGGCTGAGCCTGGACATCCGTGACAACGGCATCGGCATCGCACCCACCGGACGACGCAGCGGCCTGACGAACCTGTCCCGGCGGGCCGAACAGCATGGCGGCGCACTCACCCTGGCCGTGAACGGGTCAGCGGGCA
Source organism: Actinomycetota bacterium (assembly GCA_030852965.1). Classification (GTDB taxonomy): domain Bacteria; phylum Actinomycetota; class Actinomycetes; order Mycobacteriales; family Pseudonocardiaceae; genus Pseudonocardia. The sequence goes on from JALYVZ010000027.1 coordinate 11,088, forward strand.
CCTGGCTGTCCTGGTCCATCCCCAACCGCTGACCACCCGGCGGCCGACCGATGGCGGCCAGATCGGGACCTTGTCCTCTGCGGCCGACCGCGGGCCCTGGCGCACCGTGGCACCCAGGACAGTCGCACAGGGAGCAGAGGGAGCAGCCATGCCACACGCCGTCGAGGTCACCGGGCTCACCGGGCTCATCGAGACGGCCTCGATCGGTCGTGGTGAGTGCCTGCGACTGCTGCACCTCGGGTCTCTTGGGCGCGTGGTCTTCACCGAAGCGGCGATGCCGGCCGCCCAACCCATCACCTACGTCCTGGACCGCGAGGAGATCGTGTTCCGCGCGGACGCCGGGAGCCCGCTCGGCATCGCCACCCGGCATGCGGTCGTGGCGTTCCAGGCCGATGATGTCGACGTCCGTACCCGTACCGGGTGGAGCATCCTCGGCATCGGCGAGACCTACGAGGTCACCGATCTGGACCGGCGCGCCGCCCTCGGCGGTGCCCGGCTGATCCCGTGGCCCCCGACCGAACCGCTGCTGACCATCGCCATCCGGCTGCCACGACTCACCGGACGCCGACTGCGCCCTGCCCCGGCCGCACCCAGCTGATCACGCGGGCCACGAACATCGGCCAGCGTGATCGTGAAGAGTCGCTGCACTTACTGGATCTGCCACGATGCGGGGGGGGTGATGGTCATGTCGTCGGCCCAGAGTTCCCCATGCGATCTACTGATCACCGGGTCGGATTCTCGATGCGGAGTCGGGAGTCCTCGATGACGCGGGGATCGCCCTGCGCGAGTCGCTGACCGCGCGATTGAGCGTGAGGGTCGAGGTCGGGTCAGGGTGTCGTAGGACTTGCCGGTGCCGCGCTGGTCGAGGGTCACGACCGTGAAGTCCTGCTCCAGCGCCTGGCCGTGCCGTCGCATCGCACCCAGCTCGGTCCCACCTGGCCCGCCGGCCAGGAACAACAGCACCGGGTTGTCCACGCTGCGGCCCCGGATCAACATCGACAGGTCGTGGCCGCCGATCTCGACCCGCGTCAGCTCGGCGATGCTGCCCGCGAGAGGGGTGCCGTCGGCACCCGGGATGGCGGCGGTGGTGGCGGGTTGGATGATGGCGACCGAGAAGGCGACCAGACCCACTGTCACCAGCCCGGCGACGGTGCGGCGGGCCCACCGCCCGGCCCCGCTGCGCCCGTGAGCGGCGCGATCCGTGCGGTCGAGGCGCCGGGCGGCACCCGCACCCATTGCTGAGCCGAGCAGCATTGGAACCACGGCCAGGAGCGCGCGCAGCCCACGACCCAATACGAACGCGATGATGCCGTAGGTGCTGTCGAGATGGATACCGTCGACCAGGGGCCCGGACGTACCGATCTCGACGACGACACCAAGCCCGACACAGGCGGTGCAGGCGAGAGTCGGGACCGCTGCCTGGGCAGCATGACGTGGGAGCACGAGGTCGAACAACGACACCGGGTCGCCCAGTCGCCGCTGGAGCCGCTCACAGTGCCCGATCGCGCCGGCCGGTCAACGCACAGAACCAGAGATGCCCGAGGCTGGACAGCTCCACGGCCGCGATCAGCACGTGACCGACGCGGAGCATCCGTCCCGCGGTGGTCATGCTCACGATCGCGTTCGCAGCCGGCCGCTGATCGAGTTCCCGGCGACGTGGAGCGGCTGCGCTTCGGTGATCTGAGCGCGGAAGAACTCGCCCTCCTCCTGCCGGTCGGTACCCCACCACCAGCCGGCCCCGAACGTCGACGGGATGGTGATCCCGGCGAAGGTTCGTTCGACCTCGACAGTGACTCCGAAGGGGTACTGACCGTACGGCGCGCCGACGGGTGCACCCCAGCGCTGCATCAACACGCCCAGAACGTTGCCAGCCGCACCGATGTGCAGCTTGACGCGCTGATCGTCGCCGCCGATCCGCCAGACCCCGACCACGGTGTCGGGCTCGTCGCCCAGAATCCAGGTCGCGGCCCGGAAGGTCGTCGGAGCCAGCACGACCTCCGCGGCGAGGCGGCCCTCGGCGCTGCGTACCACGTCGGCTCCCGCCGCGGTCATCACCGGGATCAAGCCGAGCAGGCGCCAGCGCATCGCCGCGGTCCCAGAGCTCAACCGGTCGTAACCCGTGACCGGCAGTCCGAAGAACCGGGCCGTGGCGGCCCAGATGTAACCGTTCGGTGGTGCGAGCACCTGTTTGGCGGTGAACCGTCGCCAGGCACCGAGCCGGATCGCACCGTGCATCGTCAGCTCAACCGACGCCCACAGCGGCGTGCCGGGCGCAATCGCGTGGATCAGCCACCGCCGTGCCGGCTCGGGCAGGCCTTCGACCATCGTCGGCTCAAAGGGCTCCGGCCGCACACCGGTGGCGCCCAGACGCTGCCACTCCCCATGCACAGACCCGCAGCGTTCGATCATCGACATCTCCTGGGTTACCGAATCGGCGTGCGCGACGACCCAGCCCAACCGTGTCCGGTACATGGCGGCAGTGCCTACCCAGCCCACGCGTCAGTCGTCGCTCGAACGGACCACGACGAGGGGGCAGATGGGGTGGTGGATGAGCTTGCGGCTCACCGAGCCCAGCAGCATGCCGGCGAACCCGCCGTGGCCCCGGCTGCCGACAACCAGCAGCTGCGCACCGTCGGCGTGGCTCAGGAGGGCCTCAGCGGCGTGCTTGCGCCTGAACACCCGCCGCACGGTGACGTCGGGGTACTTCTCCGACCAGCCGGCCAACCGCTCAGCGAGGATCTTGCCATGCTCGGCTGCGAGTGAGCTCCAGTCGGCGGCGGGCTCTCGGGCGACGCGGTACTCGGATCCACCCGTGAACTCGCTCCAGGCGTGTACCGCGACCAGCTCCGCCCGGCGCAGGGAAGCCTCCTCGAAGGCGAACCGCACAGCCGGCTCACTGGCCGGTGTGCCGTCGATACCCACGACCACCGGGCCGTCGCTCGACGACACGTCGGTGTCCTCCGCCGGGATCACCGCGACCGGACAGGTCGCGTGCGCCGCGACCGCGACCGCGGTCGAACCGGCCAGGAACGGCCGCGCAGAGTCCGGCCCGTGCGCACCGAGCACCAGCAGACCGGCCCGGCTGGACTCGTCCACCAGTACCGAGACGGGGTGCTCGGTACGCAGATCCAGCTGTATCTGCTGCTCCGGGTACCGCTGGCGTACCAGCTCGCCGGCCGACTCGAGCTCGTCGTTCCCGGCGCGCTCGATCGCCGTGAAGTAGTCCGCCGGCACGTACCCGGCACCGGGCGCAGCGAACACGGTGAGGTTCACCGCGTTGACCAGCCTGAGCGGCACCTTGCGGCGCGCGGCCTGCTCGGCCGCCCACACCGCCGCGCGCCGCGCCGGTTCGGAGCCGTCGATGCCGACCACGGCCGGCCGCCCCTGCGACATTGCGTTCATCGGGCATACCTCCACATCGTCCAGGGCCGCATCACCACTCGGCTCGGCTCAGCTCGACCAGCGGTCGGTTCGGGTGCACTCCTTGACGCTACGAGGGGAGGCGGGAACGGACAGGTGCCCTTGGTCCTCGATGCGCGGGACCTCGAGTGGGACGCCACCGCCGAACTCCGGCGGCGCGCAGATGACGGGCCGAGCCTGCGTCGAGGAGTCTCGTAGCCCACTCGGCGACGGCACACTCCCGCGAGCAAGGCCGTCACGGGCTTCGGCGGGTCGTCGCGGTTGATGCGCGGGCGACCACGCGAGCACAACAACCCCGACTGTCGCCAGCACCAGTCCCGCCACCATCGGCAACCACCAACCCGGTCGCACCGAGTCCCCGAGCAACACGATCCCGAGCAGACCCGGCACGACCACCTCGGTGACCTGGAACAACGCGGTGACCTGGGCCACGCTGCCCAAACTCAGCGCCCGCGTGTAGCTGAGCATCCCGACCACCCACATGCAGACCAGCAGGTAGCACGCCGGCTGAGACAGAACACCGACCATCCCGAAGGCCTCGCCGACCGGCACCTGGACCGCACGAACCGCCAACGACGTCCCACCGAAGCCCAACCCGGCGATGACCGCCAGCGGCCAGGACCGCCCACCCCGCCACAGCACGGCCGTCGCGGTCGCCAGCAGCACGACCGCGACGGAGAACACGACGTAGGCAATCCACGTCGTGCGCGATGGCTGATCCGCGCCGGCGCTGCCCGCCACCAGCGTGAGACCGACCAGGCAACACCCGATCGCGGTCCGGTCCAGCGGGCGCAACGCCGAGCGGTACAACAAGCGAGCGAGAATCGCGGTGAGCGCAATCGAACCGCCCAACACCGCCTGCACCGCGAACACCGGCAGGTGCCGCAACGCGACCACCGTGCACACCCATCCCAACCCGTCCACGACCAATCCGAGCAGATACCGCGGCTGCGCGACCAGAGACCGGTTCGCGCTGGTGTGCCGGGTCGCGTCGGACTGCAGCAACCCCGCAACACTGTTCAACGCCATGCCGCCGGGGGCGAACAACAAACCCGGTCAGCATCCGATCACCACTGGCCACCCGCCACCCGGCCTGACCTCCGTCATTCTCAAGGGTCTGCGGCGGACATCAGCCGACCGCCCACCGGGCTGGGGAGTGAGAGCAGCCGTACCTGGGCAGGCAGGTCTGCCCGAAGGTTGCCGCCTGCCCGCTCCCGGCGAACTCAGTAAGCGATGCGCAGGTGGTTGGTGACGTCCATGACGCCCGGCGCGGGCCAACAGGCCTGCTCGGTCTGGCGTCGCTCTGGCCACGACCGCACCGTGCCCTCGAGGGTGGCGAGACCTCCGCTGGCGGTCACCCTGATGTGGTTGCTCTCCAGCCTGGCGTTGCGCACCATAGCCGAGGTGATCACCGCTTTGACATCGCCCGCCATCGCGGTCGGTCGGATCGTGACGCGACTCAGGACGCCGATGACACCCCTGGTGTGCCGGACCGCGCGCTCTGCGGCTTCGCGCTGGTAGTTCCAGTTCACCAGCCCGGACAGGGTTACTGCACGCTCATGCACGGAGGCCTTCACTGATTCCGGAACGTCGACCGCCCGATCGAGAGCCTCGCCGGCTTCCCGGGCGATGTCACTGTCGTTGGCACCCCAGGTCGTACGCACGGTCAGTTCCTGGGCGATCGCGGTCCCCCCGCTCACACGCTGGGCCGCCTTGCCCGCGAGCAGCACTTCCGGGTAGCTCGATACCTCACCCGACAGCGTGACGGCTCCATGGTCGACCGCCACACCGACATGCGTGCTGTCCACGCTCGGCGTCCATTTCAGCTCGTCGACGACGGCAGTCTTGAGGTCCGCATCGGGTCTGCGCATTGTCTGGGTCATACCACGATCATGTGCGCCAGCCCGACCCCGGCGACAGAGGACGACGGCCCCACCGCCAGAGTCAACAGGAGCGCTGGTCGGCGCTCGCTGCCGGTCGGGTCTCCATCCGGTCCGGGAAATTCCGGGTTCGTCCTGTACCGTGGCGTTGTCGCTCTGGACCTCCGGTGACACTTCGGCCTACGCCAGGTGCCGGGTCATCATGGAGGGCGGGCTGATGTCAGGGCCCCCAGCATCGATCGGCTCGGCACACTTCTTGGCCAGCCTCGCCGCCGATCAGCGTGGACCTCTCGGTCCTGGTGAACGTGCGAACCGCAGTCCACCCCCTTCCGATCGGGGAGATCCGGGTTCGCGGGTTGGCCGCGAGTTCGCCGTCTGCATTCAGCCGGCCCATCTCTGATGGATGCCAGCCATGACAGGACCGCGTTCTCCCACGCTGTCACCGCGGTTGTCGCAGGACTCGGTCTGCTTGTCGTGGCCTCGGCGTCATGACCGCGCCGCAGCTGCTTCCGGCATGGGCGGTGTGCGGCATTTTCGTCGGCGGCGCCGCGGGCCTTCGCATCCTCGAGAAAGCGTAGACGGGCCCCAGCCGGCAATCCACGCAGCGCGCCACCGGCCTGTTTGCCGGGCCGTCGCGACAGCCGTCTGCCTGGTCCTCACCGGCCTGGTGCCCAAGCAGGCAGCGACCCGGGCCGATACCTGACCAGTGACCTGCGATGACGCTGAGGCCATGACCTGAGTCCAACGCGCCGATACCCTCGCCTCCGGCCGGACCTGGTCTCTCCCCGGACCCGAGGTAGCCAGCCAGCTCCGCACCGACACGGCGCGCGGTCTCGACGATGTCGAGGTGATCGCGCGGCTGGCCGCGGAAGCCCTGCTCGCCGGGGAGTCACTGCCCGCCGAACGAGATCCGCACGCCCGCTACGCGGCGGAGGCGGCGGTCGCCGACCGCGTGACTCACCACTCGTTCCGACCGGCGGCCGGTCTGGCGGACCTCTCCGGCGGGCAACCCGTTCCTCTACGTGACGGGTAGTGATCAGCGCCGTCGCCCTGCTCGCGGCGGTCTACGCCCCCGGACTGCGGGACCTGCTCGGAACGACTCCGCTCACCCTGTCCGGCCTCGGCCTGGTGCTCGCGGCGAGTGCGGTGCCGGCGGCAGTGGTCGAGATCTCGAAGGCCACCGCCAGACACCGGTTTCCCAACCGCTGACCAACCCGGCGGCCGACCGACGGCTGCCAGATCGGGACCTTGTCCTCTGCGCCCGACTACGAGTTCGCGCGCACTGTGCCGGACCGGTCGCCGGTGTAATGGTCGTCCGGTGGGCTCCATTCGGCTTCGATCCCGTCGAGCAGGTAGTCGTCTCCGAGTTTGCCGAACCGGCCGAGGGCGACGACCGGCAGACCGGTGAGCTCGGCAAACACAGAGGCTGCAGCCTGGGAGTAGGCACGAAGCTCCCCGGCGATACTGAACGCCAGTGTCTGGCTGGAGAGCATGTTGCGCCAGAGGCGGTCGGACTCGGCAAGTCCCCGATTCGGGCGAGCACCTGGAGTCGTTCCCGGGTGTAGGCCCGGGCAGCGTCGGACATCAGGTTCCAGCCGGCGTCGGCTGCGCTCCGCCCAGCGTGGATCTCGGCAGGTAGTTGCCCAGCGTCGGGTAGCGTCCGCGCACGGAAGTTGATGGCGGCCCGCCGGTACCCCAAGGACCTCGCGGCGCCACCAGCTCTGGTGCGCGCGGTGCACCCGCTGGGCGTGGGTATCGGAGCGACTTCGAGATCCGGTGTTTCCGTTGGTGCGCCAACGACCTCCACCGTGCCGGTCTCCGCGACCAGCCACAACTCGATCCCGAGAAGCCGCAGCGGCTCGATGATCCGCCGCGTCACGCCCGATGATGCCCTCGGATGCCAGACCTCGGCAGATCATGTTCGCTGTCTGATGGATCGCCTTTGGGTGCAGCCGCTTGAGCTCCCGGGCCACCTCAGCGTCGGTCATGCCCTCGGGATGCCTGGCCAGGATTCGCAGTACGTCCTCGCGCTGATACATGTCAGGTCTCCCCACCAATGGGACCAGCTTCGTCAGGTTACCGAAGCCCCATGGAGTTGGGGCCGAAGGCCTCAGACGCACACGGCCCACCGTTCGTAGCGTCATCCCGCAGAGGGATCCGGAGGAGAAATGTACGTGCGCGAAGTGATGTCCAGCCCCGCCATAGCGGTGACCCCCGGCACGCCGGTGAAGCATGCGGCAGATCAGCTCGCAGGGAACGGCTTCACCAGCATGCCCGTGCTCGATGCGGGCGGCGGCCTCGTCGGGGTGGTCAGCGAGGCCGATCTGTTGGCTCACCGGTTCCCGCCGGATCCCCGGGTGTCGGGGCCGAGGATCGAGGCCACCGGTCCCGGCGACACCGTCGGCGACGTCATGCACACCGAGGTGCTCGTCACCCGCCCGCAGGAGGGCGTCAGCAATCTGATCGTCGTGCTGCGAGACGCCGGCATCCGCGCCGTCCCAGTCGTCGACGCCCGCGTGGTGGTCGGCATGGTCACCTACGGCGACCTGCTCCAGGCGATGGCCCGCGACGACGCACTCATCGCCGCCGACATCGTGCGCAGGCTGCACAACTGCCCCGGCTACGGGCACTGGGGTGTCGCGGTGGCCGCCGGCAAGGTCACCCTGACCGGCGAGGAACCCGACCCGGTCAACCGGCACACCGCCCAGCTAATCGCCGAGGCGGTCATCGGGACCACCTCGGTGCGGATCGCCGACCCCGCCGTCACGGGCCGATGAACCTCGATCTCGCACGGTGGCAGTTCGCGATCATCACCGTCTACCACTTCCTGTTCGTCCCGTTGACGATCGGGCTGTCGCTGCTGGTCGCCGGGATGCAGACGGCCTGGGTGCGCACCGGCGACGAGCGCTACCTGCGGATGACCAAGTTCTGGGGCAAGCTGTTCCTGATCAACTTCGCGATGAGCGTGGTCACCGGGATCGTGCAGGAGTTCCAGTTCGGGATGAACTGGAGCGACTACAGCCGGTTCGTCGGGGACATCTTCGGGGCCCCCTCGCCATTGAGGGCCTGTTGGCGTTCTTCCTCGAGTCGACGTTCCTCGGCCTGTGGATCTTCGGCTGGGACCGGCTGTCCAAGCGGGTACATCAGGCCTGCATCTGGATCGCCGCGCTACGCTTCGGTCACAACACGACCATGATCCACACGTTGACGTTGACCCCGGTCACGCGATATGTTCGGCATCCGTGGCGGCATTCGCATGCTGCTCACGGCGTCGAGCCCGCTCGGAGCGGCGGCATGCCGCTGAGCACCGGTGTGCCAATGCGCTGACGGGGTTTGTTCCCGGACTCTCGCCGTGCCGCCTCTGGACGTCAACGTTCGATTGATCCGATACGAGGAGAGCACACAGTCATGGCTGCTTACGATCCCCGGACCGCCACGGGCCTGCCGACCGAACCGGTGGGCTCGATGCCCCGGCCGGCGAAACTGCAGGAGGCGTACGCGAAGTACGACGCCGGCGAGATCGCCAAGGAGGACCTGGAGACGCTCCAGGACGCTGCGGTCAAGGACACACTCGACCGCTACCTGGACACTGGTGCCCCGATCATTTCCGACGGCGAGCAGCGCTCGTCGTCCTTCGCTACCTACCCGATCACCGATACGCTCGCCGGTACCGGCCTGGCCCCCGGCCTCGCGCCCGGCGGGCAGTTCTTCGCTATCTTCGCCGACGGCCACGGGCGTCAGCTGCCCAAGCTCGTGAGCGGGCCGTTCACCTACAAACAGTACGCTGCCGACTCGCTCAAGAAGTCGATTCCGCTCGCCCAGAAGCCGATGAAACAGGCCGTCATCGCGCCGTCGATGCTGGCGCTGCTCTACCCGCTCAAGGACCCGGTGGATGGCTACTCGCGCGAGGACTTCGAGGCCACCTTGATCGACGAGTGCGAGAAGGACATCCGTCAGGCGTTCGCGGCCGGAGCCGCCCGGGTGTCGGTGGACTTCACCGAGGGCCGCCTCGCCACTCGCGAGGATCCGCGCAACCCCTGGACCGGCGCCGGACTGCTGCCGCACTTCATTGAGTTGAACAACCGGGTGATGGCCCGGTTCTCCGCCGAGGAGCGCGTGAACATCGGCATTCACACCTGCCCCGGCGGGGACCGGGACTCCGTGCATTCCGCGGACGTGCCCTACAACAACCTGCTCGGGACGATGTTCGACATCAACGCCGGCTACTTCCTGATCCAGTGCGCGAGCGAGCGGGAGAAGGACCCGGTCTACGAGACGATCGGCAAGAACCTGCGCTCGGACGCCGACGGGGTCACGCAGATGGCCTACCTTGGTGTGACCAACCCCGGCAACCCGCGGGTCGAGTCGCCGCGTGAGATCGCCGATAACCTGATCCGCGCGGCAAGCTTCATCGACAAGAACCAGATCGGCTCTACCGACGACTGCGGATTCTCGCCGTTCTCGATCGATGAGAAGCCCAATCACGGCTCGCCCGACTACGCGAGGGACGTGGCGTTCGAGAAAATCAAGAACCGGGTCGAGGGCTCCCGACTCGCCGCGGACAAGCTCGGCCTGTAGCCGACACCGTCAAAGTCAACTCGACCGAGAGGAAAGCAGCTGACGAGCCCGGGGAATCCGGCCACTGCGGCTTTCTCAACCCGTTGCTTCGTCAGACCCGATTCCACGAGTGGCGGATGAGTTGGTCGCTGCCTTGATGTATGACCGCGCGGATAGCGCCTGACAATCCACCAACTGCTCAACCGACGCGAGACCCGCAACAGTCTGGTCCGCGCAATGCCAGGGAGATGCGGTAGTTCGCGGAGCGGCGGACGCTTGTGGTGATCTTCAGGTGATGCACGGAGAGTGATTACGGGCGGGGCGCACGGCGGCGGCCCGGCTGTCTGGCCGGGTGCGCCGGGTTCCAGGCCCGGGGTGGTGATGTTCTGGTCGAGGGACGGTGTGGGGTCAGGCCGTGAGGCCGTTAGGCCGCGGTGGTGCCGCAGACGTGCAGGTGGGCGGGGGCGGTGCGGGTGGTGATGCCGCGGGGGGCATGGGGGAACGGCTGCCTGGTCTTGATTTTGTGGTCGCGGTGGCGGTGGCGGTCGGTGGTGACGCGGGCGGTGGCGATCACGGCCAGGGCGTGGTGGTGGGCGGCGGCCCGGGCGGGTTCGGGCAGCGATGCGGTGGCGGACCCGGCCCGCACGGTGGTGATCAGGGTGCGGCGGGTGGTGGTGAACGACAGGTGGCGGGCCGCGACGGCCTGACCGGTGCGGGGACCTTTGCGGAAGGGTGCGGCGATGGCGGCGGCCGAGCGGGTGGCGGCGTGCACGAGTTCGGTGGCGACGGTCCAGGCGGCGTGCTCTTGGCGGATCAGGTCCGGTGTGGCCGAGCGCAGGATCGCCCCGGTGGCCGGGCCAGCGTCGTGGATGGTGGACTTGGCCTCCCGCGGGGCGGTCTCGGAACCGTCCCAGCGCCACCGGTAGGCCTGGGCCAACAGGTGGGCCGGGTGGGTGTGGTGGTCGAGCAGGTCGGTGAGCAGGCAGAACAACTCGGGCGTAGTCGCCCCGTCCAGGGTGATGTGGTACTCGACAACCCGCATGGTCAGGGTGGCCCCGCCGCCGGACAGGCGGGCCAGGTAGGACCCGTCGCAGGCGAAGGGGCCGATGCGGGGCAGTCGGATGTCGGACTTGACGCGGATCAGGACGTGGGTGCCGGTGACCAGCATCGCCTTGATCCGCGGCACCCCGGGGAAGTTCCGGTCCATGATCCACAGCCGGTCGGGGGTGAACACGTCGGGCTGCTCGGCCAGGGCCCGGTCCAGCAGCGCCTGTTCGGCCTCGGCCTTGTCCCCACCGGCCGGGCCGGTCACCACACCCAGGGTGGCGCGGGTGAGCGCGTCGCAGATGTGCAGGTGGCGGATCTGCGGGTAGCCGGTCTCGCCCCGCCCCGGCGTACCGAACGCGGCCCGATTGGCCGCCGTGTCGGGCATCCGGGTCACGGTTGCGTCGATGGAGCCCAGCCGCGGCCCGCCGCCCACGTCCACCGCGGCCAGCCCGTCGGCGCGGTGCTCGGCCACAACCGCGGCCAGCAACTCCCGCCGCAGCTCCTGCAGCGGTGCCTCGCCGATCGCGGCCCGCCAGGTCGACAGCACCGTGCCCGAGGGCACCGCGTGCGCCCGCCGCCACGGCACCTCGACCAGCTCTCCCAGCATCGTGGTGAGTACCTCGCGCTGGTCGGCGTCGGGCATCAAGGTCATCAACAGCACTGCCCGGATCGTGGCGGCCACGCTCATCTCCCGCCGCGCCACGGCCTTGATCTTCCCGGTCGGCCCGACCCCGGCGGCGATCCGCTCGATCGTCCCCGGCCCACAGCGGCGGTCCAGTTCCTGCTCCGCGGCCCCGAGCCGGGCATGATCACACGGCCGGCCCTGCGCTTGGACCCGCCCGTTCCGGCGCAGCACCGCGGGCGCCACCACCACGACCTTGCACCAGGCCACCAGGCCACCGGCCGTGACCGGCTCGGCCCCCGCGACCACCAGCGCCGACCGGCCGTCCCCGCCCGATCCCGCCCGCACCGGCCAGGCCAGCGCCGACACCGGGATGGCCACCATCACCGCCTGGGCAGCCCCCTGATCCCCACCGGGGACCTCCACACCGGGGATCGCGGGCCGGGACGAGACCGAGTAGAAAGACACGCGGAGGCTCCAGGGGAGAAGATCGGCTTAGACACCGGGTCTTCTACCGGGAGCCTCCACCCAACCCCGCCACGCCACGCCGAGCACACCCGAACACAGCGGCCACCCACCAGCCCGACCTCACTCAACGTGACCGCCGGCGAGCAGCCCCAGACAAACGCCGAAACCACTCATCTCCCTGGCATTGG
>JALYVZ010000146.1 GCA_030852965.1 Actinomycetota bacterium
GCGCCCGGTCGTTGCCCGGTGGCGGGGCTAGCGGCCGGTTGCCCGGTGGCGGGCCGCCGCGTTGCTCGGCCGGCAGGATCGCGGCCGGTGCCGATCGTCCCCAGCCCGATCGGGGCGGCTTCGGGCGCCCGTTCCAGCCGTTGCGGGGCCGGTCCCGGTTCATCCCTCACCACCCGTCCGCTCAAGCTCCCGCCGACCCGCCACGATACGTCACCGCCGCTACAAGGCGTCCGCACCCGCGCTGCGTTGCGCGCCGGGGCCGGGCTCTGGTGGTCAGGTCTCTGTCCAGATGCGCTCTGAGAACGTGCACCCACATCGCATGCACCGCACCCGGTCCGGGTGCACGGTTGGCGAAACGCCCTCGCCCCCGCGATGACTCACCGGACACGATGACCATCGGACACGATGACTCTTCGGACCCGAGCACTCACCGGACGCGACGACTACCAGCGCGGGCGGCGGGTACCTGACCGAACCGCCCGCGCTGGTAGTCGTCGAACGCCTCCAGCACCTCGGCCCTGGTGTTCATCACGAACGGCCCACCCCAGGCGACCGGCTCCCGGATCGGCGCGCCGCCGAGCACCACCACGTCCAACCCCGGGTGCCGGGACTCCTGGTGCTCCGCGCCGGCCACCGTGATCACCTCACCGGGCCCGAACACCGCGAGCTGACCGGTGTGCACCGGCCGCCGATCGGCGCCAACCGTGCCGGCCCCAGAGAGCACGTAGACCAGCGCGTTGAAGTCCGACCGCCACGGCAGCCGCAGCGTGGCCCCGGGGCTGACCGTGGCGTGCAGCATGGTCATCGGGGTGTACGTGGACCCAGGCCCGGCGACATCCCCGACGGACCCCGCGATCAGCCGCACCAGCGCACCGCCGTCCGGCGACGCCAGCAGCGTCGCGTCACCGCCGCGCAGGTCCTGGTAGCGCGGCTCGACCCGCTTGAGCGCGCGCGGCAGGTTCACCCACAGCTGCAGGCCGTGGAACAGCCCGCCGCTGGCCACCAGGTGCTCCGGTGGCCGTTCGATGTGCAGGATTCCCCCGCCGGCCGTCATCCACTGGGTGTCGCCGTTGGTGATCACTCCGCCGCCGCCGTGGCTGTCCTGGTGCTCGAAGACCCCGTCGATGAGGTAGGTGACCGTCTCGAACCCTCGGTGCGGGTGCCAGGCGGTACCGCGAGGCTCGCCGGGGGCGTAATCCACCTCGCCCATCTGGTCCAGGTGCACGAACGGGTCAAGCTCGGCGAGGTCGACCCCGGCGAACGCCCGCCGCACCGGGAAGCCCTCCCCCTCTACGCCGGACGGGGCGTCGGTGAGCGAGCGCACCGGCCGTTCCACGGACTGGGGGCCAGGTACCGGGATCCGGGCCAGGGTAGTGATGTCGGAGACCGTGATGGCTGGCATGGCAACCTCCTTGACTGTGCAACTACATTGCCCAACGCTGCCGGTCCGTCCAACATTCCGTACGGTCACGCTCGTGACCCGCACAACCGCTGAGCTCATCGTGGACTGCCTGCGAGCCGAGGGGGTCGAGTACGTCTTCGGCATTCCCGGCGAGGAGAACATCCGGCTTGTCGATGCGCTCGACCGGTCCGAACACATCCGATACGTGCTGACCCGGCACGAGCAGGCCGCGTCGTTCATGGCCGAGATCTACGGTCGGCTGACCGGCCGTGCCGGGGTCTGCTCGGCCACCCTCGGTCCCGGCGCGATCAACCTGCAGCTCGGGGTGGCCGACGCGACCACCAACTCCACGCCACTGGTGGCGCTGTCCGCCCAGGTCGGACTCAGTCGGATCTACAAGGAGACCCACCAGGTGATCGACCTGGTCGCGATGTTCCGGCCGATCACCAAGTGGGCCGATCTGGTACTCAGGCCGGATGCCGTGCCGGAGATGGTTCGCCGCGCCTTCAAGTCCGCGCAGACCGAGCGACCCGGGGCGACCTATCTCGCGGTGCCCGAGGACGTCGAGCAGGCCCCGGCCCCGGACGGCGCTGTCCCGCTGCCGATCAGCCGAGTACGTGCCGAGGATCCGTCGGCGGCCCAGATCGAACGCGCCGCGTCGGTGCTGGCAGCCGCCCGGGCGCCGATCGTGCTGGCCGGGCACGGCGCGGTCCGGGCTGGCGGGGCGGCCGCGCTGCTTGAGCTGGCGCAGCGGTGGGACGTACCGGTGGCCACCACCTTCCACGGCAAGGGGGTGTTCCCGGACGACCATCCGAACGCGCTGGGCGCGGTCGGGTTCATGCGCCACGACTACGCCAACTTCGGCTTCGACGCCGCCGACGTGATCGTCGCGATCGGCTACGAACTGCAGGAGCTCGACCCTGTCAAGATCAACCCTGACGGCGATAAGAAGATCATCCACGTGCACCGGTTCGCGGCCGAGGTGGACGAGCACTACCCGGTCTCGGTGGGCATCGAGGGCGACATCTCGCAGTCGCTGGCCGCGCTGGGGGCCGCCGTGCCCGGTCCGTTCACGGGCCAGAACGGCACCGCGAAGATCCGCGAGCTGTTGACCGAGGAGCTGGACCGTGGCCGCGACGACAGTCGGTTCCCGCTGAGCCCGCAGCGGATCGTGGCCGACATCCGGGCCGCGCTGGGCCGCGAGGACATCGTGCTGGCCGACACCGGCGCGGTGAAGATGTGGATGGCCCGGCTCTATCCGACCTACGCGCCGAACACCTGTCTGCTCTCCAACGGGCTGTCGACCATGGGGTTCGCCCTGCCGGGTGCGCTGGCCGCCGCGCTGGTGCGTCCCGAGCGCAGGGTACTGGCCGCCGTCGGCGACGGGGCCTTCCTGATGCACGCCCAAGAGATCGAGACCGCCATCCGCGAGCGCATCCCGCTGACTGTGCTGGTCTGGGTGGACGGCTCCTATGGGCTGATCGAGTGGAAGATGAACATGGAGCTGGGCCGGCACAGCCAGGTGCGGTTCACCAACCCCGACCTGGTGGCGTTCGCCGAGTCGTTCGGCGCACGGGGATATGCCGTGCGCGCCGCCGACGACCTGCTTCCCACGCTACGCGAGGCGTTGGCCTCGAACGGCGTGTCGATCATCGCCTGCCCGGTGGACTACACCGAGAACCTGCAGCTGACCGAGCGGCTTGGCGAGCTCACCGGCCCGATCTAGACTCCGGCCCGTTCTAAACTCGTGTCGGCAGGCACTGGCGACGGATCGGGGCGAGGCACGTCCTCGTTCACGGTCGAAGATCTCCGCACTCGAGCTACCTCATCATGTGTCATATTGAGAATACTATGCTCTTTATGACGTTGGGACAAGCCTCTTGCGGAATGTGGAAGTATCCAGTAGGAATGGCCCTCGACATGTCCGCCCCTAGCCAAGGCCGGTGACACCGTGAAGCTGACCCGTCTGTGCAAGTCCGCCGAGTCCGGAACGAGAGAAGACTGCCCAGCGATGTACGTGGCCGACGATCCCACCGTGATGGTCGGCCAGGGCACGAAACTGGACCCGGACACAGCCGCCGAACTGCTCGACCGAGCCGTTGACGAGGACGGCGTGGCCATCCCCACCGAGACCGTGCTGCGTGCCGCCGGACTCTTTCTGGCCGCGCACGGTCGACCCGGGATCGCCGCCGAGGTCGAGGCGTTCCTCGCCGAGTGGGACGGCGGCCGAGCGTGAGCCGCTGGATCTACGACACCGGGATGGACGAGTGGGCCGCGCTGTTCACCGGTTACGCCAAGTCGGCCTACCGCCTGGAGGGCCGACAGGTCTACCGCAACCCGGACGACGACGCGGCGGTGGCCCGGTTCCTCGCCGGGGAGCCGTTCGACCCGGACGACCTGTCCTGGGTCTTGCCCAAGCTGCGAGCCCAGGTGGCAGCCGGTCGAACCAAGACGGTCGTTCGGGTGGTGGTCGAGCCGCCCACCGACTACACCCGCTGGGAGCTCACCTTCTACCCGCACGTCAACGCCGCCGGGCAGGACACCCGGATCATCGCCGTTCCGGAAGGTGAGTGGCCGGTGGGGCTGCCGCGGCACGACTACTGGCTGTTCGACGAACACGACGTGTGGCGGATGCACTACAACGCCGACCTCACGTTCCACGGCGCTGAGCTGATCGAGGACGAGGCCGCGATCGCCCAGCATCTAGTGTGGCGCGACCTCGCACTTGCCTTGGCGGAGCCGCTGAAGGACTACCTGGCGGCCCGCCGGGGCGTCTGACAGGAGCACGACAGCGTGCCCAGTTCGCCGTCAAGCAGTCGAGCCCTCGCCGGGCTCGGTGCCCGGCTGCGCGCCGTCCGCGAGCAGGCCGGGCTGTCCGGCACCGAGCTGGCCGAGGCATTGGGTAACGGTTGGCTGCAGCCCAAGGTGTCCAAGATCGAGACCGGCCGGCAGCTGCCCACCGCCGAGGACGTCACGGCGTGGGCCCGGGCTACCGGCGTCGACGCCGAGCCGCTGCTGACCTTGCGGGCCAAGGCCGCCGCCGAGTACGTGGCATACAAGGATCGGATCGCGGATGCCGGCGGCGCGGTGCCTCGGCAGCACGAGATCGCGGCTCTCGCCGCTTCGTGCACGTTCCTCTCCGAGTACCAGCCAGCGCTCGTGCCCGGGCGGCTGCAGACCCCCGCGTACATGCGCGGGATGGCCGAGGGCGATGAGTTCCTCGCCGCGGATGGCATCCCCACGGACCAGATCGGACATCTCATCGCCGCCCGTCTGCGGCGGCAGGCGATCATGTACGAACCGGGGCGTCAGATCGTGCACATCGTCGGCGAGGCGGCATTGCGCACCCGGATCGGCGGGATGAGCGTGGCCACCCTGCGTGCGCAGCTGACCTATCTCGCCGAGATGTCCAAGCTGCCAGGGCACACGTTCGGGGTGGTGCCGTTCTCGGTGGCCACGCCGTTCACCCCGCTGTCGGGCTGGTCGATGTACGACCGCGATCTGGTGGTGATCGAGACCCTGGACGGCAGCATCCAGCTTACCGAGCCGGCGGTGCTGGCCCGCTACTCCCGCTGGCTGGACCAGCTGTTGGCGGTGGCCTTGACCGGCCCGGACGCCGCCGAGTTCTGCCACGCAGTAGCCGCCTCCTGACCGACGGCTGACGCCGTGGCGCGGTTGCTCACGCAGCTCCCGTCCCGGTCACACAGCGGCTCGGAAGGCTACGTGAGCATCACTCGGGCTGTGTGAGCCGCCGGCGGCGGCTTACGGGCGGCGGCTACAGGATTGCGACCGCTACTACTAGGCCTAGGGCCAGGTGGGCGGCGCCTACCACGATGGACTCGGGGCGAAGCTCGTCGGCGGCCAGGCAGGCGCCGATGTCGATCCCGGTCACCCACTCCAGGATCCGGACCGCGACGGCCTGCACGATGATCCCGAACAGCCCAAAGATCAGCGCGGCGAGCAGCCCCTCGGCGAGCTTGCCGGAAGAGCCGTAGATCGCCACCACGATGATGAAGGACATGCTGAGAAGCCCGGCGGCGGTGATCGCGACGGCGTTCGGCCGGCCCTCCCGAACCAGGCGGTTCAGCTTGCCGGGCGTGGTCAGGTCGATCGCATAGAAGCCGATCAGCATCAGCAGCAGTCCGAGCAGCGCGTACAACACGATCGCGCCGAGGCCGCGACCGACGACGCTGAAGAAGCCGGGTTCCAGAGCCAAGGTCGTCATGGGCCGCACTATCTCAGATGCTCCCGGGTCGGCAACGGGCGACGAGCCCATCGAGTGGACCCGGATCGGCTCAGGCCTGCGGGATGCGGTGTGGGACGAACGCCGCGCCGTCGTCGGTGATCAGCCCAGCGGTCTCCCGGATGCCCAGCCCAGCGGACTGGTCCCCGATGATCCAGGCACCGAGCGCCGGGCGGAACCCGTCGAACACCGGCAGCGGGTCGAACAGCTGGTAGACGAATCCTTCCGCCCCGTACACCCCGCCGGTCTGGGTCTCGTAGCCGGGCGCGACGATCTGGATGTTCGCGCCCTCCCGGCCCAGCCTCGGCTTGCGGACGTACTCGGTGAGCAGCCCCGGCTCGTCCAGGTAGGCCGGCAGCAGGTTGGGGTGGCCAGGGTTGAGCTCCCACAGCACCGCCAGCAGCGCCTTGTTCGACAGCAGCGTCTTCCACAGCGGCTCGATCCACAGCGTCTCGGGCAGGCTGCGCAGCGCGTGCTTGCCGAAGGTGTCGGTGAGGATCCACTCCCACGGGTAGAGCTTCACCAGCGCGGCGATCTGGGACTCCGCGAGGTCGACGAACCGGTCCAGGGCCGGCTCCCAGCCGATGTCCTCGATGGCCAGCCCGACGGTGTCGATGCCGGCCTCGGCGGCGGTCTCCTGCAGGTAGGCGGTGGTGACGTGGTCCTCACCGCTGGCGTCGGCCCCGGACCAGGAGAAGTGCACCTCTGCGCTGGGGAGCTTGGCGGCGATCTCCGCCCAGCGGGCGACGAGCTGCTCGTGCAGGGAGTTCCACTGGTCGTCGCCCGGGTGGGTGTCCTTGAGCCAGTGCCACTGCAGGATCGCCGCCTCCAGCAGCGTGGTGGGGGTATCGGCGTTGTACTCCAGCAGCCGGGCCGGCCCGGAGCCGTCGTAACGCAGGTCGAAGCGGCCGTAGAGGTGCGGGTCGGAGCGCTTCCAGGAGGCTGCCACCGCCGCCCAGGACCACTCCGGCAGGGCGAAGTCCTTGAACCGCTCGGTGGTCACCACATGGTCCACCGCCGACAGGCACATCGAGTGCAGCAGCTCGACGTCGGCCTCCAACGCGAGGATCTCGTCCATCTCGAAGACGTAGTGCACCGACTCGTCCCAGTACGGGCGGCTCACCCCGCCGGCGCCGCGCGCCGGGGTGCCGTAGCACAGGCCCTGCTCGCTGACCCGCCGCTGCCAGTCCGGCCGGGGCGGGCTCGTCTCACGTCGCATCCGGGCTCGTCTCAGCTACCGGCGCCCGAGCCGCCCGAACCACCGAAGCCGCCGCCGGACCTGCCGCCGGTGTTCGAACCGCCGGCCTTGCTCACCCCGAACCCACCGCGCTGGATCACCCGACCCGACGACGATCGCACGGTGGCGTCCTTGGGCACGGTGGTGGTGCCGCCGGTGGCGGTCTGACCGATGCCGCCGCCGCCGCCGTAGTTGTAGTGGTACTGCCGGCCGAAGCCACCGAGGAAGATCGGGTAGAAGCCGCCGCCGTAGTGGCCGCCGTTGTCGTAGCTTGAGTTGGCCGCCGGCTGCACGCAGTTGCTGTCGTCGACGACCTGGTTGGTCTGCTCGTCGACACACTTGGCCTGGACCTCCTGGCCGTCGGACGACGACGCGTAGCCGATCGCGATCAGCGCGGCCACCCCGGCGGCGGCCCCGCTCCCGATCAGCACCCGCTTGCGGATTTTCTTCTTGCGGGCCTCCTCGGCCAGCCGGGCCTGCTCGTCCTCGACGGCCTTGCGTTCGGCCTGCTGGTGGGCCCGCTGCTCGGCCAGCGTGGGCTCGCGGGGAGCGGTGTTCTCGTCCTGGTAGCTCATTCGGCCCATCGGACGGCTTGGTTGCTCCCCGTCGCCCACCTCGCGCGCTGGCTCGGCGTCATCGACCTGCTCCGGCCGGTCGCCGTACGCAGATGGCTCGGCCGTCGAGTCCTCGCCGGCGGCCGGCGGTTGGGCAGACGCGCCTGAGGGCAAGCCGGACAACGGTTCGGGACCGGTCACATCCCCAGGCTCGTGACGCCCAGGACCCTGATCGCTGGTCATCCGATCACCTCCATTGGTGATGGTACCGGCGTGGGCTGAAGGTGGGGGCCTGCCGTTGCCTGCCAGCACGGCGTCTGCACGGCATCCAACCCGCAGCGGATCAGGAAGCGACCGTCTCGAACCGGTCAACCAGCCATGCGGTGCATTCCGCGTCCCAACCCCTCAGCTCGACGAGCCGACCACCTTCCGATGAGACGACCCTGCGGTGCGTCTCCACCAAACCTCGAGTCGTCAAGTGCACCGCGTCGTAGTCCCTCGCAGCTACGCGCCATCTGGCCAGAACCCGACCATGCACCCGCTTGTCCGGGTAGCGCTCGACGAGGTCCACATAGTCTTTCAACGATCCAATGTGGAGTACCCGGGACTCACGAACCGCAACCCTTATCGCCCTCAGAGGACGGTTTGCGCCAAGTCCGGATACGTCCTCCACCTGGGCCCACGCACTGGTGCCGTCTGGGAGGTAGGAGGAAGTCCATACTGCCCCCGCCGGCTTGTCCGAGCCACCGACATACGTCTCACCGATCTCGGACGGCACGGCACGCTCACCATAGCGGCTCTGAGGGTTCGACATTGACTTGGACGCAAACCAGCCGGACCCCAGTCGTTCCGTCAGGCTTTCCATGAGTTCTCGAACACCAGCCGAGGGGGAAGCACCGACGTCCGAAAGTGTGAGGTTCGTATGGACGATCAGTCGGTACAGCTCGACATCCGAGATCTTCATCAGATCGACCTCGTTGCCCAGACACGCCTCACCGACCGCAACGGCCAGCGGTGAGAACGGACTCGAAGACACGCGCATTCTCAGGGGCAGCGCTCGATGGTGGAGATCGGACCGATTCCTTCAACACTGAGGTGTTCTTCCCATCCGTTGTGTAGCTGAACAAGGCCCGGCCGCGCATCTGGGTCCCGTTGACGCATTGGTCCCAAGCCGCGTTTCCCGCCATCTGGTTTACGTTGTCCTTACCGACGTAGCCGATACCGACCTGCTCCACCCTCCCACGTCCGATGCACGATCCAGAACCACCGTGCCACTCATGTGAGGCTTGACGCTCTTACAGGTCATGGTTGCCACCACGTTCGACGTGCCCGGCTGGTGGGACGAGGCATGTGCGTTCTGCACTTTCACCGTACATTCGCCGTCCGAGTCCTGGACGATGGTATACGCCGCGGTATACGCCGCAGATGCAATGGGTGCAGTAGTCACGAAGGACCCGCTGACGAAAGCCACCAGCGTGGTCATGATGTTGACGGTGTGGCGAGGGACAACCTCGATGGGGACGCCCACCGGGCCGGGGCGGACCCAGCCGACCGCTGACGAACCGACGACTGTCCCGCGACGAGTCGCTGAGCGGCTGCCCGGTGGCGTCAAGCAGCCATCGGACCACCGGTGGCCGCATCCAGCGCAACGTTCGCAGCAGCGCAGTGACCGGACGGCGCGCGATCGCGACGGTAACGGGTCGGTCACGGCCGGCCCGGGCATGATGGCGGAGCCATGACAGCCACCCTCCAGCCGCGCCAGACGCCGGACAGCCCCCGAACACGGCGGTCCCGTCGGCCGGTCGAGCGTTCCCGCGGGCTGCGCCCCCGGCACCTCGCCGGCGTCGTCGGCCTGCTGGTGGGCGCGGCGGTGA
>JALYVZ010000455.1 GCA_030852965.1 Actinomycetota bacterium
CCCGCTACCCCTGCGCCAAGCACTCCGAGTGATCGACCGCCACATCACCGACTACATCAACGAGGCCCGCATGACCGCCTGAAAACTTGGCTCAATATTCAAACTCTCAGCGACCAAGGCCGCTAGACACAACCTGGATGGTCTCGGAGTTCGTCGGCGCCGCACTGAGCCAGTACGTGGCACGATGCGAGACCTGGCAAATCCGGTACCAGCGTCGAGCCAGCGGTACTCGCCCGGTGGCGCCGCTCAGTTGATCCGTTCCGGCCTCGCCCGAGCGGCGTTGGCTGCTGACACGGACCAGAGCCGTGCACAGCGGGCGCGAATGGTCGCCATGTTGGTCGAGGACGGGCACCTTGCCGACCGCGTGCTGGCCCCGCTGGCCCCATCACGTCAGCGCGGCAGCGGCCAGGTGTGGACGGGGGCGTTGGCTGTGGAGCCGTCCAGGTAGCGGGCCAGCATGCTCCGGATCGCCGTCATCCGGTCCAGGCCCCGACGCTCCAGCGCGGCCACCGCGTGGACCTGCCAGGACGAGCCGTTGCGCCCGGTGCGGCAGCGTTGCTCGATGACGTCCAGGTAGTGGGCACTCACCGGGTCCGAAACGCCCCAGTGGCTGAGTCCCTCGGCGGCCAGCGGCAGCAGCTTGCGCAGCACCAGGTCGCTCGGGCTCACCCAACCCAGCTCGGGCCAGTACAGCGAGGCGGACAGTCCATCGCGGGCGGCCAGCCGGAAGTTCTCCTCGGCCGCCGAGAACGGCAGCCTGGCCCACAATGGCTCCTCCCGGTCGGTGAGGGCCCGCAGCAGGCCGTAGAAGAACATCGCGTTGGCCACCATGTCGATCGCGCTGGGGCCGGCGGGCAACACCCGGTTCTCCACCCGCAGGTGCGGCAACCCGTCGACCACGTCGTAGACCGGGCGGTTCCACCGCCAGATGGTGCCGTTGTGCAGCCGCAGCTCGTCCAGGATCGGTGTCCGGCCGGCGGCCAGCTCGTCCAACGGGTCAGGCTGCTCCGAGACCGGGAGCAGCCCCGGGTAGTAGCGCACGTTCTCCTCGAACAACTCGAAGATGGAGGTGATCCACCGCTCGCCGAACCAGACCCTCGGGCGCACCCCCTGGTTGCGCAGCTCGATCGAGCGCACGTCGGTGGCCTGCAGAAACAGCGGCACTCGGGTCTCTGCCCAGAGACGGCGGCCAAGCAGGAACGGCGAGTTCGCCCCTACCGCCAGCTGCACCCCGGCCACGCACTGGGCGGCGTTCCAGGCCGCCGCGAACTGTTCGGGCGGGCACTGCAGGTGCAGCTGCAGCGAGGTGCAGGCGGCCTCGGGGAGGATCGAGTCGAACTCCATCTTGAGCCGCTCGGCCGGCATGCCCTTCGGCGCCACCCCGTTCGGCGCCACCCCGGTGATGTCCAGCCGGAACGGCTCGCCGCGGGCGGCCACCATCTGCTCGTTCAGCATCGCGTACCGGGTGCTCGGGGAGATCCGCTCGCTGATCAGATGGCCGGCGTCCAGGGTGGGCAGGATCCCGATGGCCAGTACCCGGGCATTGCTGAGCTCGGCCTGCTTCTCTAGCTCGGCCAACAGGTCGAGCAGGCTGTGCTCCAGGAAGCGGCCCTGGTGACCGCCGAGCGGCCGGGGCGGCAGGTTCAGCTCGACGTTCCACTGGCCGAGCTCGGGCTGCAGCTCCGGGCGGTCAACGCGATCGAGCACAGCGGCATTGCCCATCACCGGGTCGAACCGGTGGTCGACCAGGTTGAGCTCCAGCTCGAGCCCGGTGGTCGCCTCGTCGTCCCAGGCGAAACCGCCGTCGCGCAGCATAGTCGCCAATGCGTTCAAACAACGGTGCACCTTGCCGCGATAGTGCTGTCGGTCGAGACGGCTGAATGGTCTTCGGGCCAGGTTTTGGCCCACTCGTCCTCCTATGCCTCACCAGTCCCAAGAGGCAGTCGGTAAATCGGGGGGACTGTCACCGTGTCATATCGGCCGAACGGTCCGCTACCGGCTGACCGGATGAGAAGGCCCACTGGCTGCACCTGAGACCATCACAGCTGTGGCGCGAATGATCGAGGTGCACGACCCGGCGGACCCGAGGTTGGACGACTTCCGGGACCTCACGATCGCCGATCGCCGCCCGGACCGGCCCGGTGGTCGCGGGCTGGTCATCGCCGAGGGAGTGATCGTGGTCCGCCGGCTGCTCGGGTCGCGCTACCCGGTCCGGGCGCTGCTCGGTACGGCTCGCCGGCTGGCCGAGCTGGCCGACGACCTGGCCGGGGTGGACGCACCGGCATATCCGGTGGCCGCCGAGCTGATGGCTGAGGTGGTCGGCTTCCATCTCAACCGGGGGGTGCTCGCGGTCGCCGACCGGGCCGCCCCGCCGTCGGTCGCCGAGCTGGCGAGGTGCCGTGCGCTCGCGGTTCTGGAAGGGGTGAACGACCACGAGAACCTGGGCGGGCTGTTCCGCAACGCCGCCGCCCTCGGCGTGGACGCGGTGCTGCTCGGCCCGCGCTGCGCGGACCCGCTCTACCGGCGCAGCGTTCGGGTGTCGATGGGCCACGTGCTGCGGGTGCCGTTCGCTGTGCTGTCCTCGGGGCTTGCGGACCAACCGGACTGGCCGGCCGGGTTGGACGCGCTGCGCGGCGGTGGACGTCGGTTGGTGGCTCTCACCCCTCGGTCGCGGGCGGTGCCGCTGGCCGAGGCCGGGCTGGCCGGTGCCCGGGTCGCGCT
>JALYVZ010000456.1 GCA_030852965.1 Actinomycetota bacterium
ACCGGGCTGCGCACCGCCGCCCGCAACTACCAACACGCCCTCGACCAACTCACCCAGGAAGCCGGACTCGCCGCCTGAACACAAACTTGACTCGATCATGCCGACTTCGTCGGCCACAGCCCTCTAGCACTGGGGGTGATCCCGCCGACAACCTCCGCCGGGATCAGCAACCTCGTCGGATGATCGGAGAAACCGAGGTGCGGACCCGCGTGACGGCCGCGCGCACTGCGGAACATGGTGCGAGCTCGGCAGGACTGCGACCCGGAGGTGTTGGTGTGCGGGGCGGGCCCGACCGGGCTTACCTTGGCCGTCGATCTCGCCCGCCGCGGCATCGCGTGCACGGTGTTGGAGCAGGCGGACCGGCTGTTCGTCGGGTCGCGCGGTATAGGGCCTGCAACCCACGACGCTGGAGGTCTTCGACGACCTCGGTGTCCATCGACCGGGTCGCGGCGGGCGGCATTGCGTTTCCGCCGTTTCGGCTGCACGCAGGCCAAGAGGTGGTGTGGACACGCTCCTCGACATGATCGGCGTGTCCGACGTCTCCTGGCGCCGCACTCGACCACGCTCCCTCTGAGCCAGGGGATCGCGTCGTCATCGACGTGGACGCCCGTGCCCGTGTCGCCTACGACGTCCGCGCCGGCGATACCGTCGCGTTCCTGGTGCGCCCTGACGGCCACATCGCACTGGCCACCTCCGACCCGGCAGATGTCCCCGACTACCTCGCGGCACTCTGATCAGACCCGGAGCGCGCACCCAGCACAACCTCGCCGGGCTGGACAACCGGGGTCGGCGCGCCAGCTCGGAGCCGGTCGTGCCGGCCGTTGCCTGGTGAGCCATCCGGGGAACTTGACGACTCCGTCAGATGGGCGGTCTCGAGATCGGGAGGACCACCTGACCGGTGCTGACCGGTGGTGACCTCAGATGCGGGTCGTTCAGACGCCCAGGTTGATGTGCAGGTCGACGCCGAGCAGGACCAGTGGCCACAGGAAGATGGCCAGCAGGAACGACAGCAAGGTGGACAGGTTGTTGATCGGGTAGCCGTGCGAGAGTGCGACGACCAGCCCGATGATCAGCCAGATCAGGGTTCCCAGCGATACACCGCGCATGCTCACTCCTTGTCCGAGGGTTGCGCAAGGATGCCACCATTTTGACCATCGTGTGACAACGAGTCGATCACCTTTTTTGTACAGTCGATGTCAGTCCGGTTGCTGGGCGGCAACCCGTGCAGGAAGATGTCCCCGAACGCGCGGCCGACCTCGGCCCAGCTCACTGGTGATCATCTCCGTTTCCGTCGGGACGGCGCAGGGCCTGGTAGGCGGCCAGCACTTCACCGGACGTGTCAAAGAACCGATCCGGGGTCAGCTGAACGCTAAGGCCGTACCGGTCGAACTGGACGCCTACCGGATCGATGATGCTGGACAGCACGAGGCGGATCCCGGCGGCCTGCAACCGTTCCCGGACGCGGGCGAGGACCATGGCGGCCGAGTAGTCCACATCACCGATCGCCGCGCCGTCAATGCAGAACCAGCTGACCGGCCCGCCGGAGCTGATCAGAGCGGTCACGTCGTCGGCGAACCGGGACGCGTTGGCGAAATAGAGGCTGGTCCCGAATCGATACACCACCAACCCCTCCACTGTGCGCGCTCCGGGAGTGACGGGTGTCGGGCGCCAATGCCCGGCCGGTGACTTCTCCAGCACGCTGTTGTACGGGCAGTAGCTGTGCCGCAGGTGGTCCACGATCGACGCCACGATCGCGAGGACGATCCCTTGCTCCACCCCAACGAGCACCACGGCAGCGGCGGTCAGCAATGCGACTACGAACTCCCCTCGGCGCATCAGGTAGATGCGCCGCATACCCGGCAGATCGACCAACTCGATACCGATCAGGAACACCACCGCTGCCAACGCGGCCAGCGGTAACCCAGCCAGCGGCCGGGTGAGGACAAGCAGCACCACCAGCACCACCACACTGGCCGCGAGCGAGGCCACCTGGCTGCGGCCACCGGCGTTGTCGACCATCTCGGTCTTGGTAGGGCTGCCGTTGACCACGAACGTGCCGGTTGCCGAGGCGGCAAGGTTGGCCGCGCCCAACGCGGTCAGGTCGGTATCGGTGTCGACGTGCTCGTCGTAGCGTGCCGCATATGCCCGCGAGGTGGCCGCGCTCTGAGCCAGGATCACCACGGACATCGACACGGCGATCGGCAACAGCGCCACAAGGTCGTGCTCGGCCAAGCTCGGCAGCGCCAGCTGCGGTAGACCCGCCTCCACAGGACCGAGTACCTCCACTCCTCTCGAGCGCAGGTCGAGCATGTGC
Source organism: Actinomycetota bacterium (assembly GCA_030852965.1). Classification (GTDB taxonomy): domain Bacteria; phylum Actinomycetota; class Actinomycetes; order Mycobacteriales; family Pseudonocardiaceae; genus Pseudonocardia. The sequence continues at coordinate 2,315 of JALYVZ010000456.1, forward strand.
TCGGCGACGATCGAGGCGACGACGGCGAGCAAGGCACCCGGGACCCGACGGGTCAGCAACCGGACGCCGATCACCGCCGCGATCACTGCCATCGAGACCAACATCGTGAGCACCTGCAGGTGCGATGTCCCCCGCAGCAGGTGCCAGACCTTCGTCGCAGTCGAGCCACCCACTGATGGGACTCCCAGCAGCTCCGGGAGCTGCCCGACCGCCACCTGGACACCGACACCGGTCAGAAAACCGACCAACACCGTTCGAGACAGGAAATTCGCCAGAAAACCCAGCCGGAGCAGCCGGGCGAGCAGGAGCAACCCGCCGACGAGGAGCGCGACGCTGCCGGCCAACTCGACGTAGCGACGTGTTCCGGGGGCAGCAACACCGAGC
>JALYVZ010000457.1 GCA_030852965.1 Actinomycetota bacterium
GCACCTGCCGGCCACCGTGCTGGCCGCCGCGCCGCACCAACGAGCCCGTGGCCACCACGGCCCCGGCCTGCGGGTCGGGCGGGACGACCTGCGCCACGCCGTCCGGGAGGGCCGCGAGGGCAACCTGGTGCTGTTCGTGGTGGACGCCTCCGGCTCGATGGCGGCGAGGTCTCGGATGGCCGCCGTGACTGGGGCGGTGGTGTCGCTGCTGCGGGATGCCTACCAGCGTCGGGACAAGGTCGGGCTGGTCAGCTTCCGGGCCGGCGCCGCTGAGCTGCTGTTGCCGCCGACCACGTCGGTGCCCACCGCGGTGACTCGGTTGGCCCGGCTGCGCACCGGTGGGCGGACCCCGTTGGCCGACGGCCTGCTGCTCGCCCGGCGGGTGCTCGCCGTCGAACGGCTGCGTGACCCGAGCCGCCGGCCACTGCTGGTGCTGCTCACCGACGGGCGGGCGACCGTGTCGGTGCGCCCCGGTCGTGACCCGTTCACTGACGCGCTGCGGGCAGCGGCGCTGCTCGGGGCCGCCCGGGTGGCCGGTGTGGTGGTGGACTGTGAGTCGGGTCCGGTGCGCCTCGGTCTGGCCGCCCGGGTGGCCACCGCGGCCGGCGCCGCGCTCGTCTCGGTGGCGGAACTGTCCGCAGGCCAGGTGGCCGGGGTGGTCCGGGCCGCCCGGGCCGCGTAGCGGGGGGAGTCGGGATGCCGCAGGGCCAGGTCGTCGAGGTGCCGGACGACGGGCTGACCACCCGCGTCCGCCGCAACCGTCCACTGGTGATCGTGCACACCGGTGAGATGAAGGGGAAGTCCACCGCCGCGTTCGGCCTGGCGTTGCGGGCCTGGAACCAGGGTTGGTCGATCGCGGTCTTCCAGTTCGTCAAATCGGCGAAGTGGAAGGTCGGTGAGGAAGCGGCGTTCCGTGCCCTGGACCGGCTGCACGCCGAGACCGGAACCGGTGGCCCGGTGCAGTGGCACAAGATGGGCGAGGGATGGTCCTGGGCGCGCAAGCAGGGCACCGAGGCTGACCACGCCGCCGCCGCGCTGGCGGGTTGGCGGGAGATCCGCCGCCGGATCGAGGCCGCCGAGCACCGGCTCTACGTGCTTGACGAGTTCACCTACCCGTTGAAGTGGGGCTGGGTGGACGTCGACGAGGTGATCGAGGTGCTGAGCGCGCGGCCCGGCAGCCAGCACGTGGTGATCACCGGGCGGAGCGCGCCGGCCGCCCTGGTGGAGGCCGCCGACCTGGTACTGGAGACCACAAAGATCAAGCATCCGATGGACGCCGGCCAGAAGGGCCAGCGCGGCATCGAGTGGTGAGCCGGTCGGGTCAGGGCTGGCAGGAGGAGCGCTGGACATTACCCTCGAGGGCACGCGCGATGTGCTGCATCCCAGCGGCATTCGGGTGCAACCCGTCGGCCGACAGGTCCAGGCGGGGGTTCCAGCCCGCGCTCGCGTCGACGACGCGTACCGCCGAGAACTGGGCGGCCACCGAGCGCTGGGCCTCGGCATACCGCGCCAGCACGCCGGGGTAGCGGCCGGGGTGGCCGGCCCGGGTCACCGGCAACGGGCGCAGCAGCAGGATCGTTGGTACCGGAGCGGTCGCGAAGGTGTTGAGCGTCCGGCGCAGCGCGCCGGTCCACTGCGCGGCAGGCAGCCGTCGACCGATGTCGTTGATCGCGGAGTCGATCACCACCAGCTTCGCCGAGCCCGGCACCCATTGGGTCGGACCCTGACGGACCAGCCTTTCGACGTCCAGCGTGGTGTCGCCGTTAACCGCTCTGATCACCGGCGTCGCCCCGAGCGCCGAAGCGGCAAGCGTGGCGTAGCTGGCCGGGGCGCCACCGATGCGGGGGGAGTGCAGGTAGCTGTGGCCGTAGGCGACCATCGTCCCGCTGGGGCGCGCACAGGCCGCCAACGCGATGCCCGGCTGCGCCAGGTTGGCGGCCGCGAGGCAGCTTGCCACGACAGCGAGCGCGACGAGCACGGCACGAATCCGCACACCGACCCCATTCCCCCTGCATTCCAGCAGCCCCAGATCACTCTGCCGCATCTGCGGCCCCGGCGGCCAGGCGACCCGCCGATGTGTGGCGCAGCTGTGATGAACGCGGCGTTGGTGCCCGTTGCCTCGCGGGGCGCGGCCGGCCCGCGTAGCGTCGCATCCCATGACCAGGGCGATCGTGATCGCGGCGGCGGCCTCGGGCGCCGGGAAGACCACGGTGGCCACCGGGCTGATGGCCGCGCTGCGGCGACGCGGGACGTCGGTGGCGCCGTTCAAGGTCGGCCCGGACTACATCGACCCCGGCTACCACACTCTGGCCACCGGCCGCCCCGGCCGCAACCTGGACCCGGTGCTGGTCGGTGAGACCTGCGTGCAGGGGTTGTTCCGGCACGGCGCGGCGGGGGCGGAGTTGGCCGTCATCGAGGGCGTGATGGGTCTGTTCGACGGCCAGCTCGGGGTCGGCTCGGATGCGGACGGCTCGACCGCGCACGTGGCCGCGCTGCTCGGCGCCCCGGTCTTGTTGGTCGTCGATGCCCGGGGGCAGAGCCGCAGCCTGGCCGCGCTGCTGCACGGGTTCGCCTCGTACCGCCCCGGCACCAGGCTGGCCGGGGTGGTGCTCAACCGGGTCGGCAGTCCGCGCCACGAGCAGGTGCTGCGCGCGGCGTGCGAGGAGGTCGGGCTGCCGGTGCTCGGTGCGCTGC
>JALYVZ010000458.1 GCA_030852965.1 Actinomycetota bacterium
GCGGAGACGGGCGCGGTGGCCGCGCCCGGACCGGCCGTTGCGCTCGCCGACGTCGCGCGCCGGGTCCGGAGGAACTCCCGAGCCGCCAGTGCGGCGGCCACCAGAAACAGGCCCGCGGCCCACGGCAGCATGGTGTCGCCGAGTTGGGTGTGTGCCCGGACCAGCGGGGTGCTCGGCAGATGCCGCTCCAGCCACTCTCCTGCATCGGTGGTGAGCGGGACGCTGACCAGGGCGAGCCCGGCGAGTGCCGCGGTGAGCAGGCCGAACCGTCGGCGCGCCGCCGGCCAGCACCCGGTCAGCAGCACCATGAACGCCGACAGCGGGACGAGTACCACGACCAGGTGCACGAGCAGGACGTGCGCGGGCAGCTCGTTGATGGTTGTCATGGATGCACCTGGTCGAGTGCCTGTGCGAAGTCCTCGACCAGATCCTGGGCGTCCTCGATGCCGCAGCTGACCCGGACCAGGTCGTCGGTGATCCCGGCCGCCGCCCGGGCCGCCGGCGTCATCCCGGCGTGCGACGTGGTCGCCGGGCGGGTGATCAGGCTCTCCACCCCGCCGAGGCTCGGGGCCACGTACGGGATCCGCAGCGCCTTGAGCAGCGCGTCCGCCGCGCCCACCCCGCCGGTCAGTCGGACGCTGAGCACTCCGCCGAACCCGTCGAGCAGCTCTGAAGCATGCCCATGGTCCGGATGCGAGGCCAGCCCGGGGTAGTTCACCTGGGCGACGCGCGTGTGCTCCGCCAGGAAGCCTGCCAAGGTGAGCGCGTTGTGGTTCTGCGCCCGCACCCTCAGGGCCAGCGTCTTCAGTCCCCGGGCCAGCAGGAACCCGGCGTGCGGGTCCAGGGCGCCGCCGTAGTGGTTGAGCGTGTGCCGGACCCGTTCGACCAGCTCCCGGCTGCCGGCAACACACCCTGCGACCAGGTCGGAGTGGCCGTTGAGGTACTTGGTGGCGCTGTGGAAGCACAGGTCGAACCCGAGCGCGAGCGGGCGCAGGTTCACCGGGCTGGCGAAGGTGTTGTCGATCACGCTCGTCAGGCCGTGCCGACGGGCGAACGTCACGACCTCGCGCAGCGGCGGCACCCGGACCAGCGGGTTGACGATCGACTCGACGAGGAACGCCTTGGTGTGCGGGGTGCGCGCGGCGGCCCAGGTGTCGGGCGCGTGCGGGTCGACGAAGGTGCAGCTCCAACCCAGCGCCTCGGCGTGCTCCACCAGGAAGTCGTGGCTGCCCCCGTACAGGCAGTCGGCGGCCAGCAGATGGTCACCGGCGCGCAGCAGGCTGTGCAGCGCGGCGGTCAGCGCCGCCATGCCCGAGCTCGTGGCCAGGGCGGCCTCCGCGCCTTCCAGCGCGGCCAGCTTGTCGTGCAGGTAGACCTGCGACGGCGTGGAGCTCAGCCGGAGGTAGCGGATGTCGTGGTAGTCGGTGCCCGGCGCCACCTCGAAAACGGTGCTCTGGTAGATCGGGAACACCACCGAGCCGTCCGGGCCGGGACGCCGTTCACCGGCGTGCACAGCAAGGGTGTCGATGCGGTCCTGCTGGAAGTCCGGTGCCATTGGACCGAGGTTACCGCCGACCGAACATTGGTCCCACCCGAGTTTCTCCATTCCACCCCACAGCATCCGACGACCTCCGTACCGTCCCGATCACCAGGACCGATTGCTGAGGGGGACCGATGGGGAAGCTGCTGGACAAACTGACCGGCGGGGCGTTCGGCGGCCTGTGGTGAGCGACGTCGGGGTGACGCCAGAGTCGTTGTCGGCCGCCGCCGAGGCCGTCGTCGACGCGCTGGGCAACGGCAGCGGCAGCGGCGACGTCGGCACGCCACCGACGCCCGTCGGCGGTGTCGCCTATGGGCACGATCCCCTGGCCGCCGCGATCACCGAGTTCGGCTCGGGGGTCCAGCTCGCCTCCGGGCTGCTGGTCGCCACCGCCGAGCGGACCGCGGCCGGGCTGCGGGCTGGCGCCGCCTCCTACTCCACGCAGGAACGCGCCGCGCTGCTGGCGTTGCTCGGTATCGGCGGCCAGCTCGGTGCCGGTGGTGGGGGCGGTGCCGGTGGTGGGGGCGGTGCCGGTGGTGGGGGCGGTGCCGGTGGTGGGGGCGCCGGTGGGGGTGTCCGGGTCGGCGCGTTTGGAGGTGCGTGATGGCCGAGCTCGGGCAGACCGCCGACCCCAGGGCGTTGGTACCCGGGGTGCCGGCGACGATCGAAACCGACGCGGCCCTGCTCACCCGGCACGCCCAGCGCGTCGAACAGGTCGGTCAGCGGCTGCGGTCGATCGACGTCGGCGACTGGACCGGCCAGGCCGGCGCCCGCTTCGACGAGACCTGGGCCAAGGAGCCACCGAAATGGCTCAAGGTGGCCGACTCGATCGCGTGCGCCACCGCCGCGCTGACCAGCTACGCCGCCGTGCTGCGCTGGGCGCAGGGGCAGGCCGGCGGGGCGGTCGAACTGTGGGACCAGGCGAGCGCGGCCACCGATCAGGCCGCCGTTGACTACCAGAGCGCGGCCGCCGCCGACCACCAGAACGCGGCCGCTGAGGCCGCCACGGGCGACCAGTGCATCGCGCCGCCGTTCGTCGACCCGGGCGAGCAGCTGCGCCAGGAGGCGCGGGAGGTGCTCAACCGGGCCCGCGAGCGGCTGCGCGAGGCCGGCGACCAGGCCGCCAGGGCGATCAGCGGCGGCGGACTCGGC
>JALYVZ010000459.1 GCA_030852965.1 Actinomycetota bacterium
ACATGGCCGGTTGTCAAGGGCCATTGGTTTCTGCCCAGGGGCGGTCGTGAAACCTGCCCGGTGACGGTCACGAGAACTGCCCGGTGGTGGCCATGGGATCTGCCCGAGGGCTGGCCACCACCGGTCGGGGTGTTCAGCTCAACGGGCTCACCCCTTGGCCGGCGAGGGCTTGGGACAGGCGCACACTTTCCCCGGTGGTCTGACAGACGTGGGCGTGGTGCAAGAGCCGGTCGACGGTCGCGGTCGCCAGGGTCTTGGGCATCAGCTCATCGAACGCGGCGGGGTGCAGGTTCGAGCTGATCGCGATGGAACGTTTCTCGTAGGCAGCATCGACCAGGCGGTACAGGCCTTCGGCCGCGTCCTGAGCCACCGGCAAGAGCCCGATGTCATCGACGACGACGAGATCTGCTCGTAGGACGCGGGCGATCGCGCGGGTGACGGTGTCATCAGCGCGGTGCCGACGTAGCAGCACGCCCAGGTCCTCGAGGGTGAACCAGGCGACTTTGAGGCCGTGTTCGACCGCCTGTTGCCCGAGGGCCTCGAGCAGGAACGTCTTACCGGTGCCGGAGGGGCCGCATACGACGAGGTTCTCGCGGCGGTGGACCCATTCCAGGGTGCGTAGGGCGTGTTGGGTCGGGGCCGGGATCGAGGACAGCTCGGGGGTCCAGGCGTCGAAGGTTTTGCCGGTGGGGAACCCGGCGGTGGCGCGGCGGGTGGCCAGGGCGGAGCGTTCCCGCCCGGCGGCTTCTTCGGCGAAGAGGGACTTGAGGACCTCGACGGGTTCCCACCGTTGGGCTTTCGCGGTCGCGATCACCTCAGGGGCAAGGGCGCGGATGTGCGGCAGCCGCAGCCGGCGCAGCAACGCTTCCAGGTCATCGGGTAGCGGCGGCGCGGCGGGGACCCCGACGGTGGGCACGGCGGTGTTCTTGCTGCCAGCAGGCGCGCTCACCGGGCCACCTCCTGCCCACGCGCGTGCTCGTCGTGGAGTTGTTCCCCGTCCTGTCCCTTGCGGTCGGCAGCGGGCCCGCCGAGGGCGGCCCACCCGGCGGTGCCTTGGGTCAGGGACCCGTCCTCCCGGGCCCGGCTGACCTCAGCGCTGGTGGCGACATTCTGGTGATAGTGGTCCAGGATCGAGGCGAGGTCGGCCTCAGCGAACCGGGCGTGGACAGCGGCGTGGCCCAGGGCCCAGTCCACGTCCTTGGCGTCAAACAGCTTCGCTAGGGTGACGGCTTGGGCCATCTTGACCCGGATCTTGCTCGTACCCGCGGCGGCGGCCTCGGCCAACCAGAGCCGGGCACCGTCCCCGATGGCCAGGAACGCGAGCTCAGCGCCGTTACGGGCCAATGGTTTACGCTCCAAGGCTCCTGCTGGTGCGGGCGGGAAATGGGCATCCTCGATCTTCGGGCTACCCGGGGTGGCCCGGGCGTGACGGGCGACCTCGACCGGCCCACCAGGCCCGACGTGCACGATGATCACCTGCTCGCCCAAGCCCTGACCGTGGACCCGGACCCACACCAGCTGCCCGAGCAGGCGGGCCGGGACGGAGTACTGCCCACCCTCGAAAGCGAGCATCGGGGTGTTCGCCCCGACCGTGCGGGTGACCCCGAACGCGACCGTGTGCGGGCTGGCCGGCAGCTGATGCAGCCGAGCCCGTTCCTGCGCCAACATCTGATCCGGGGGCCGGCGGGTGACGCGGTGCTCGCGGGCGTTGACCTGCTCACAGAACGCCGCGCACGCGGCCTCCAGCTGCGCGAACGTCTCGTACGCCGCCAGCAGGTTCGTGTCCTTCGGGACCAGGTCGGCCTTGGCGATCTTCACCGAGGACTCCGACCCGCCCTTGGACGCCGGGTCGGCCGGGACGCAGGTGTGGATCGTGACCCCGTAGTGCCGGGCGAACGCAACCATGCCCGGGTTGCGCACCGGCATCCCAGCGACGTGCTCGGTCGTGACCGTCTTCTCGTTATCGGTCAACACATACGTCGGCGCGCCACCCATCCGGCGCAACGTCACATCCAGGGCAGCCATCACCGAGGGCATCGTCTTGTCCCGGATCGCCAACACGACCCGGAACCGCGACCACGCCAACCACGCAACGAACAACGTCGTCCGGGCCCCGTCGATGACCGGCCCGTCACCGAAGTCGTACTGCAACCACATCCCCGGCTCGGTCACCCACGGCCGGTGCACCCGCACCCGCCCCAACCGGTAGTCACCCTTGACCTGCGCGGCCGCGCGGCGGGTCGTGCGCTCGGACCCGGCGTACCCGAGGGCGACCAGCTTCTCGTGCGCGACGTCCGCCCGCAGCTTGCCGTTCGAGCGCTCGATCCACTCCTCCAGCTTCGGTAAGAACTCATCGATCAACAGCACCCGCGCGGCGGGCCGGTCCGACAGGGCGCCAGCCTCCCGCGCCGCGACGTACCTTCCGACGGTGTGGTGCGAAACCCCGGACAACTCCCCGGCATCACGCAACGACCCCGTCAAATCGAACGCTTCCAACATGTTCATGATCTCCTCGGCAGACTTCATGGTGTCCCTCCTGGGGCGGTAGGCGCTTCAGCACCGCAACCGCACCCCAGGAGGGGCCTCAACCGCCGGACGCGGCGAGGCCAAGAAACTCGTGTCGGGCAGATCCCATGACCGTCAGCGGGCAGTTTTCATGGCCGCTACCGGGCAGCTACATGAC
>JALYVZ010000147.1 GCA_030852965.1 Actinomycetota bacterium
GCCCAGGAGCCCGGATCGTGGGCATGACCAGCATCGACGCCCGCCCCGCCGAGGCCGCCGGCCGAGCAGTCCCCGGGCACTGGGAGCCCGACCTGGTCATCGGGAGGGCGGGCAGGTCCGCGATGGCGACCCTGGTGGAGCCGACCAGCCGCTACACCGTCCCGGTCGCCCTGCCCGCCGGGCGACGCGACGCCGCCACCACCGCCAACGCGCTGATCGGCTCCGTCGCGGCCATGCCCACCGAGCTGGTCAAGACCCTGACCTGGGACCAGGGCAGCGAGATGGCCGCCCACGCCGCGCTCAGCCTCGCCACCGCCGTCGAGGTGTACTTCGCCCACCCCCACTCACCCTGGGAGCGCGGCACCAACGAGAACACCAACGGCCTGCTCCGCGAGTACTTCCCCAAGGGCACCGAGATCACCGACGACCAGGCCTACCTCGACATGGTCGCCCGCGAGCTCAACAACCGACCACGGCGTATCCTGGGCTACCGAACCCCAGCAGAAGTCTTCACCGACCTCCTGGCCAGCTCGATTGCTTCCACCGGTTGAGACCAAGCGGCACTGACTTCAGCGACGCCGACCAACTCGTCTTCGAAGCGGCCGCGATCGACCTCGTCGGCGATCCCAATGTGCAGCAGCAGGCAACGAACAACACCCCGGAGAACTTCGCCGTCGTCTTCCCGAAGATGTTCCAGGACGCGCTGCTCGGACGAATCGACCGCGACGAGAAGACAGTCTACAAGTTCCTCGACCACAAGGACCTCGCCGCCGATCTCAGCAAGATCTACGGCACCCTGGTGCAAGCTCAGGCCATGGTGGCGTACCAGGAACACTGCCCGGTCGGCGAGCTACTCGGCCCGGACCGTGAGTCCCAGCACCTGGAGTACAAGGCCACTCTGCGAATTCACGGCGGTACCGGCAAGCCGTTCAAGCCGCTCGAAACCGCGACCTTGAAGACGATTGCCGGATTCGCCAACAGCCGCGACGGCGGGACGCTACTGATCGGTGTGACTGACGACGGCGGCATCTTCGGGCTGGACAACGACTACTCGGCCTTGGCCAAGCCCGGCAAAGACAACCGCGACCTGTTCATGCTGCACCTCACCGGTATCATGGTCGCGTCGATGGGTACCGCCGCCGCAACGAACGCGACCATCCAGATCCACACCGTTGACGGCCACGACGTCTGCCGTGTCCATGTCCGGCCGAGCGTCTTTCCTGTGGACGCCGCTGTGACGATCGAGAAGAAGGGCCAGTTCGAGAAGAAGACCGCGTTCTACGTCCGGCTGGCCAACGGGACCCGGGAGATCTCCGACCCTGCAGAGCGTCAGAAATACATCGCCGGCCGGTGGGGCAACGGTCCGGCGCCCGAACCGTCCACACTGCCATGACGGGTCACAGATGTCGCCGTACCTCGGCTGCGAATCTCGGAACTTGCGACCCCGTCAACCGGCTAAGCAGCTCTACCAGCGACAAAGGGCCGACCTTCGAGTCCTCGGCCTGCTCGCGTAGGCACCGAATGGTGCGGGCGGGATACAGATCGAGTTGGTCTAGCAGGAACTCGTCCGGATGGCGCGCTTCGAGTTCGTAAGGCTCCAGAGACTCATGAGGAAATTCCCGCAGATTCAACGTGACGATTACCGCCGCATCGGCACGGACCGCTTGCCGCGAGGACGTGTCGATCTTTCTGGTCATCGCGGGGATGAGCGACTCGTAACCGGTGACTTCGGCATCGGGGAAGGTCTCGCGCATGGCCGCCGCTCGGCGAGCTACCGACTCTGGGTTCGCTCCGTCGCGCACGAGTGCCCTGGATACCTCGTCGATGACCGCGCCCGACCACAAGGGCCGGTACCCTCCGCCCTCCGCCCAGCCGCAGCAGCGTGTCAGAGGTAGAACGGGTAGAGCACGCATGCGTCCAGGAATGCGGGAAAGGCCACCAGTCACCTATCTGGTAGGGCGCGGTCGATCCGCGATCTCGTGCAGATTGGCTCGCTCTCCGTCTTGCGTCATCTCGCGCAGCGCTGCCCGGCCACGCTTTCGTGACTCCTCGCGGTAGTCGAGTAAGTCGGCAAGGGTGACACGGCGATGACGGCCAACGCGGGTGAAGGGGATCTGGCTGTCCTCCAGCAGCCGCATCAGAGTTGGTCGGGACATCCCCAGCAGGTCGGCCGCCTCTTGAGTGGTGAGCATCGTCTGTCGTGGTGCGACCGTGATCGCGAGGCCATCGGCAAGCGACTTCACAATCTGGTGCAGCAGGTCGTAAACCACGCCCGGTAGTTCGAGAGTCGCACCGTCAGGGCCGACCAGTCGCGCCGACTCGCTGCCAGTGGCTGCGGTCATGGCTTCAGCAAGCCTTCTGAGCTGGCCGGACTCTGCCGGTGGAAGGACCGTGTGGTCATCCATGGTCGCGGTCATCAACATCCCCCGTCGCCTCTCACAGCGCCGATCCTACCGTCGTTCGAAATATTCGAAAGGAAGTTCGGCTGCGTGGCCGCGCAACCACTACCCTGATTCCATGGCGTCTGAGTGGATCGTCGTGGATCAGAGGATCATGGCTGGCGTGCCGAGGCGGACGTCCGCGACGTGCTGTAATTCGCCGCCAGGGTGTAGCCGGAACCGGCGCTGACACCAGCCAAGATCACCGGGATTGGCGGATCGACAGCTCAGAGCGCTGCTGATCTTCCACTCTTGGCAATCATGGGCCGTCGATGATGCCGGTTCGAGCGCCACGCGTGTCCACTGCGGACGGGCTATGTCTGTTGTGACTGATACGACTGTTACGGCAGGTCGGTGAGTTCCAATGGGCTGCCTACCAGGCCGGCGGCCAGGGTGTTGCCGGTTGGCGGGTCGATGAGCAGGAACGCGCCGGTGGCCCGGTTGTCGGCGTAGTCGTCCACCGGCAGCGGGTCGGCGGTGCGGATGCTCACCCGGCCGATGTCGTTGATCTCCAGGGTCTCCGAGCTGGCCCGGATCAGGGTCTCGGTGTCCAGCCGGTCGTGCAGCGCGCCGACGATGGCCTGGGTGGTGCGGGTGCCGTGCTTGAGCAGCAGCCGAGCTCCCCGGCGCAGTGGCTTGTCGGACAGCCAGCACAGCGTCGCCTCGAGCGAGTCGGTGAGGGTCGGCGGCTCGTCGGCTGAGACGATCATGCTGCCGCGCGCCACGTCCAGGTCGTCGGCAAGCAGCACCGTCACGCTGCGCCCGGTGCCGGCCTCGGGGAGCTGGCCGTCGGCGGTGTCGACGACGCGAACGGTCGACTCAAGGCCCTCGGGCAGGACCAGGACCCGCTGACCCGGCCGTACCGTGCCAGCGGCGACCTGGCCGGCGTAGCCGCGGTAGTCGGGGTGCGCGGGGGTACGCGGTCGGATCACGTACTGCACCGGCAGCCGCAGCGGGGCGTCCAGCTCGGGGCTGGTCACCGGCACCGACTCCAGGTGTTCCAGCAGCGTGGGGCCGGCGTACCACGGGGTGTTCGTCGAGGCGTCCACTACGTTGTCGCCGAGCAGCGCGGACACCGGGATCGTGACGATCCGGTCCTCGGGGTAGCCCAGCGCCTTGGCCAGCCCGGCGAAGTCCTTGGCGACCGCGGTGAACACCGCCTCGTCGAAATCCACCAGGTCGATCTTGTTCACCGCCAGCACCAGCCGGGGAACCCGCAGTAGCGCGAGCACGGCGGCGTGCCGGCGGGTCTGTTCAACCACGCCGTAGCGGGCGTCGACCAGCAGCACGGCCAGCTCGGCGGTGGACGCCCCGGTCACCGTGTTGCGGGTGTACTGCACGTGGCCCGGGGTGTCGGCCAGCACGAACTCACGCTTGGGCGTGCCGAAGTAGCGGTAGGCCACGTCGATCGTGATGCCCTGCTCGCGCTCCGCCCGCAGCCCGTCCACCAGCAGTGACAGGTCCGGGGTGGTCAGGCCCTTGTCCACCGAAGCCCGCTGCACGGCCTCGATCTGGTCGGCCAGCACCGACTTGGTGTCGTAGAGCAGCCGGCCGACCAGGGTGGACTTGCCGTCGTCCACGCTGCCGGCGGTGGCGAACCGCAGAAGATCCTTGGTCACCTCAGAAGTACCCGTCGCGTTTGCGGTCTTCCATGGCGGCCTCGGAAAGCCGGTCGTCGGCGCGGGTGGCACCGCGCTCGGTCAGCCGGGACGCGGTCACCTCGGCGATCACCTCGTCCAGGGTGGTGGCGTCGGACTCCACCGCGCCGGTGCAGGAGCCGTCGCCCACGGTGCGGTAGCGGACGGTGCGCCACTCCAGGCTCTCGCCGTCGCGCGGGCCGCCCCACGGGCCCTCCGCCAGCCACATGCCGTCGCGGCGGAACACCTCGCGCTGGTGGGAGTAGTAGATCGACGGCAGCTCGATGCCCTCACGCTGGATGTAGCGCCAGACGTCCAGCTCGGTCCAGTTCGAGATCGGGAACACCCGCACATGCTCGCCGGGGGCGTGCCGGCCGTTGTAGAGGTTCCACAGCTCGGGCCGCTGCTTGCGCGGGTCCCACCGGCCGAAACTGTCGCGCAGGCTGATGATCCGTTCCTTGGCCCGGGCTCGCTCCTCGTCGCGCCGCCCGCCGCCGAACACCGCGTCGAAGCGGTGCTCGACGATCGAGTCCAGCAACGGGACGGTCTGCAGCGGGTTGCGGGTGCTGTCCGGGCGCTCGGTGAGCCGGCCGTCGTCGATCCAGTCCTGCACGTGCGCCACCACCAGGCGCAGCCCGAGCTTCGCCACCAAGTGGTCCCGGAAGTCGATTACCTCCTGGTAGTTGTGCCCGGTGTCCACGTGCAGCAGCGAGAACGGGATCGGGGCCGGGGCGAACGCCTTGGCCGCCAGGTGCACCAGCAGCGTGGAGTCCTTGCCACCGGAGAATAGGATCACGGGACGGTCGAACTCGCCGGCGACCTCCCGGAAGATGTGAATGGCCTCGGACTCGAGCGCCTCCAGGGCGTCCAGCGCGGCGGACGATCTGGTCACGGGCTCGGTCAAGATGGCGGTCACGACAACTCCTCGCTGGCGCTCGTCGCCGCCGCGACCGGCGGTGCTGTGTCGAATGGTGACCTCGCAAGCTCGGTCACGAGTGCAGCCCGCATTCGGTCTTGGCGCGGCCGGCCCAGCGACCGGACCGGGGGTCGGCTCCGGGCGCCGGTTTGGCGGTGCACGGGGCGCAGCCGATCGACGGGTAGCCCTCGGCCACCAGCGGGTTCACCAGGATGTCGTGCTCGGCGATGTAGCGGTCCATGTCGTCGTCCGTCCACGCGGCGATCGGGTTGACCTTCACCAGGCCGTGCTTCTCGTCGAACGTCACCAGCGGGGTGTTCGCCCTGGTCGGAGCCTCCACCCGGCGCACCCCGGTGACCCAGGCCTGGTAGCCGGCCAGGGTGCGCTGCAGCGGCAGCACCTTGCGCAGGTGGCAGCAGCGGTCCGGGTCGCGGGCGAACAGGTCCTTGCCCTCGGCGGCGTCCTGTTCGGCCACGCTGGCGTCGGCCTGCGCGTTCACGATCCGGATCGGGTAGGTCGCCTCGATGGCGTCGCGGGTGCCGATGGTCTCGGCGAAGTGATAGCCGGTCTCCAGGAACAGCACGTCCACCCCGGGCCGGGCCTTGGCCGCGAGATCCACGAGCACCGCGTCCTGCATGTTGGAGGCCACGACGAACCGGTCACCGAAAGTCTTGGAGGTCCATGCCAGCACCTCGTCGGCGCCGGCGTCCGGCCCCAGCTCGGCGGCCCCCTGCTCCGCCAACTCGCGCGGATCTGTTGCCACATTCATGTCGACCCCGCTGTTCATTTCGACACCGCCACTGTGTGCTCGTGTGATGGGACTGTGTGCTCGTGTGATGGGATTCCGATTCCGACCAACCTGACCGCAAAAGTGCGCAGACAGCCCGCGCACCGCCAGGCCCCGGGTGGTTCCTCCACCGGCCGCAGGTCCTCCTCACCGCAGTAGGGGCAGTAGAACGGCACGGCCCGCTCGGTACCGCTCATCGGCCGGTCACGCGAGGTCCGCGTCGTCGGCCCGGGCGACCCACTGGGCGAACCGCTCGCCCTCGTCGCGCTGCTTGACGAAGTTGCGCACCACCCGGTCGACGTAGTCGTCCAGCTCCGCCGAGGACACCTTGAGCCCGCGAAGCTTGCGGCCGAACCCGGCGTCCAGCCCGAGTCCGCCACCGAGGTGCACCTGGAACCCCGGCACCTGGTTGCCGTCCTCGTCGGTGATGATCTGGCCCTTCAGGCCGATGTCCGCGGTCTGGGTGCGGGCGCAGGCGTTCGGGCAGCCGTTGAGATGGATCGCGATCGGGGTGCCCAGGTCGGGAATGTCGGCCAGCCGCTCCTCCAGCTCGGCGACCAGAGTCACCGCCCGGCCCTTGGTCTCCACGATGGCCAACTTGCAGAACTCGATACCGGTGCAGGCCATGGTGTGCCGTCGCCATGGCGACGGGTCGACCTGCAGGCCCAGCTCGGCCAGCTCGGCGGACAGGCCGTCGACGTGGGCGTCCTCGACGTCCAGCACCAGCAGCTGCTGCTGCACGGTCAGCCGCGTCCGCCACGAGCCGACCCGTTCGGCCGCGTCGGCCACCTTGATCAGCTTGGTCCCGGAGACCCGGCCGGCGATGGCCGCGGCGCCCACGTAGTTGAGCCCGTCCACCTGCTTGTGTACGCCGATGTGATCGCGGGCCCCGGTCCAGTGCTCGGGTGCCGGCCCGTCGACCAGCTTCCGCTTGAGGTACTCGGACTCGAGAACGTCCCGGAACTTCTCAGCACCCCAGTCGGCGACCAGGAACTTGATCCGGGCCCGGTGTCGCAGCCGGCGGTAGCCGTAGTCCCGGAACAGGCTGACCACCCCGGCCCACACGTCTGCGACCTCGCCCAACGGCACCCAGGCACCGAGACGAACCCCGATCTTGGGGTTGGTGGACAGCCCACCGCCGACCCACAGATCAAACCCAGGGCCGTGCTCGGGGTGGCGGACACCGACGAACGCGATGTCGTTGATCTCGTGCACCACGTCGTGCCGGGGCGAGCCGGAGATCGCCGACTTGAACTTGCGCGGCAGGTTGGAGAACTCCTTGCTGCCGATGTGGCGTTCGACGATCTGCCAGATCGCCGGCGTGCCGTCGATGATCTCGTCGGCGGCGATGCCGGCCACCGGCGAGCCAAGCACCACCCGGGGGCAGTCACCGCAGGCCTCGGTGGTGTACAGCCCGACGGCCTCCAGTTTCCGCCAGATCGCTGGCACGTCCTCGACCTGGATCCAGTGCAGCTGCACGTTCTGCCGGTCGGTGATGTCGGCGGTGTCGCGGGCGTAGTCCCTGGAGATCTCCCCGACCACTCGCAGTTGCTCGGTGGACAGCGCACCGGAGTCGATCCGCACCCGCATCATGAAGTATCGGTCGTCCAGCTCCTCGGGCTCCATCGAGCCGGTGCGGCCGCCGTCGATGCCCGGCTTGCGCTGGGTGTACAGCCCCATCCAGCGGAACCGCCCGCGCAGATCACCCGGGTCTATCGAGTCGAACCCCTGCTCGGCGTAGATGCTCTCGATCCTGGCTCGGACGTTGAGCGGGTCGTCATCGCGCTTGCTGCGCTCGTTGGGATTCAGCGGTTCGCGGTAGCCGAGGGCCCACTGGCCCTCGCCGCGACGACGCTTGGGCGCCGGGTTTGCCGGGTTGGCTCGGCGCCGCTGCTGCGTCTCGGTGGCTGCTCGTGGTGGAACCATGCGGCTGGAGACCTCCAGGTCGTGCCGAGCAGGCCCGTGCCTCACGTCGTCCAGCGATCAGCTCGCGACGACTGCCGGCCGGCTTGCCCGGCCGTCATCACTTGTGGTGGGGGACGCGGCGCGGGTCAGTCCGAGAGTCGGCACATCGCACTGGCAACGCGCTGGAGATCGACATGGCGGCGGGCCACCAGTCGCATGCGCAGCGCGGAATACATGCCTACAAATGTGCCACTTTGTCTGGGTGGTTACCAGTCGTGCCCAGATGCTGGGAGTGTTGTCACATCGCGGTATGGATTGTGCTCGCGCTGACGCAGCCTCCGGGGCTCGACGCAGCGGCTCGGGCGGCCGCGTGAGTGCGACCAGGGCTGCGTGAGCGCGGTTGCCGGCGGGGCACAATGGGGGGATGGTGACTCAGCTGCCGTTGTCCGCGCTGGTCGCGCTGGGGACTCGGCCGTTCGGGGTCTATGTGCATGTGCCGTTCTGCGCGGCGCGCTGTGGGTACTGCGACTTCAACACCTACACCGCCGCCGAGCTGGACGGCTCCGGGGCCTCCCCGGCGGGCTGGCTGGAGGCGCTGCGCCGTGAGCTGGCGCTGGCGGCGGACGTACTGGGGACACCGCCGCCCGCCGACACCGTGTTCGTCGGTGGGGGCACCCCCTCGTTGCTCGGTGCCGACGGGCTGGCGGACGTGCTGGACGCGGTACGCGGGACGTTCGGGTTGACCGCGGCGGCCGAGGTCAGCACGGAGGCCAACCCCGAGTCCACCTCGCCGGAGTTCTTCGCCGGCATCGCCGAGGCCGGTTACACCAGGGTCTCGCTGGGCATGCAGTCGGCGGTGCCCGGGGTGCTCGCGGTGCTGGACCGGCGGCACACCCCTGGGCGGCCGGTGGCGGCGGCCATCGAGGCCCGGGACGCCGGCATCTCTCAGGTCAGCCTCGACCTGATCTACGGCACGCCGGGGGAGTCCGACGACGACCTGCGGGTCTCGCTGGACGCGGTGCTGACCGCTCGCGTGGACCACGTGTCGGCGTACGCCCTGATCGTCGAGGACGGCACCGCGCTGGCCCGGCGAATCCGGCGCGGAGAACTGGCCATGCCGGACGACGACATGGCCGCCGACCGCTACGAGCTGGTGGACGACATGCTCTCGAAGGCCGGGATGAGCTGGTACGAGGTGTCCAGCTGGTCGGTCTCGCGGGCCTCCCGGTGCCGGCACAACCTCGGCTACTGGCGCGACGGTGACTGGTGGGGGGCCGGACCCGGGGCGCACAGCCACGTCGGCAGGGTGCGCTGGTGGAACGTCAAGCATCCTGCCCGCTACGCGGCGGCGCTGGCTGAGGGCGGCTCCCCGGAGGCCGGCCGGGAGGAGCTGACCGCCGCCGAGCGCTACGAGGAGCAGGTGCTGCTGGGAGTCCGACTGGCCGAGGGGCTGCCCCTCGGCGTCCTGGACGTCGGCGGCCGGGCGGTGGCACAGCGGTTGGCGGCGGACGGTCTGTTGGCCGCGGA
>JALYVZ010000028.1 GCA_030852965.1 Actinomycetota bacterium
GTCCGGCCCACACCCTCGCAACCAGCACCGCAGGCGACCGCCCGCGAGCGCGTGGGAACCAACCGCCTGCCATCAGACCCGCCCAGCGCCGCCCGCGGCGCCGCGAAGCCGGCGGGACCAGCGGCGTGACACCCCCCACCGCCGTTGGTCCCGCCTTCCACCTCGCCCCCAGGAACCGACCCGCGGCCACCGCGCCCAGGGATGGCTACTCGGTGTCCACCTCGGCACATAGCCCTGGCGGGCTGGCGCCGGCAGGTGCGGGGTGGGTGATCTTGTGTTGCAGGCGTGTCTGAACGGTGTGCGTCTGGCTGATGCGCACCCAGGGTTGCCGATCTCGCCGTATCAGCTCGCCCAGGACGCCCGCGCGGTCGCGGAGTTGGGGGTGCGCTCGGTGCACGTACACCCCCGCTGCGCGCTGGGTCTGGAGACGATCGACCCTGACTGTGTCGGCGAGGTCATCGCCGCGATCCGGTCGGTGGTGCCGGCGATTGAGGTCGCGGTGCCCTCGGCGCGCTGGGTCGCCCCCGACCCTGCGCGGCGAGTCGAGGCGGTGCACCGGTGGGGGCGGCTCGGGTCGGGCGCGCGGCCGGACGTGGTCGCGGTCAGCGTGCACGAACACGGTTGGTGGCAGGTCTGCGCGGCGGCCTGCGCGGTGGGCATCGGTGTGGAGGTGGGTGTGTGGACCCCAGGTGACGCGGTGCGGCTACGCCAGGGCGGGCTCCCGGCCGGGGTGGTGCGGGTGGTCGCCGAGGTCACCGTGGGCGACCCGGTCATCGCGATCGCGGAGGCCGACCGGATCCTGCGTGCGCTGGGCCCGGTGAGGGTGCCGGTGTTGTTGCACGGCGAGGACCACGCCGCCTGGTCGGTGTGGGCGCACGCCGCCGCGATGGGCCTGCACACCAGGGTCGGGCTGGAGGACATGCTCACCCGCCCGGACGGCTGCCCCACCCACGGCAACCCCGACCTGGTCGAGCACGCACTACGGACCCGGGCGCGGGCGCTGTGCGAGCCGCCGCGCCAGCAGGTGTATCGGTGACCACCTCGCGTCCACCGCACCCAGCGTGGCTGCGCCCGGACATCCGAGCCGACCACACCCGCCTCGCAGACAGACGACTGGTCACCGTCTACCGCTGCCCGCACCCACGGCAAGGCCCGGTCCGCATCGTGGACGGGGATGGTCAGCTGGCGTGGACGTTCATGTACGCCCACTTCGTGTTCACCTGGCCCCAACACCACCACCACCTCACCATCGGGCACGGCACCCTGGAGCAGTCCACACCGCTGTGGCAGCCCCGTCCACCGCGGACCGACACTGGGGTCCACAAGCCCTCACCGACTTCGCCCAGGGCTGGGCACGCGCCCAATCCCGCCGATACAGTGTGTGATGGCACTGGTGCGGAATGAGTTCAGGCGCTCGTCGGCGATCATTCCTGGGGGGACAGATGCACACACACGCCACGAACAGCGTGGCCGTGGCCGAGTTGCGTCGCCGGATCACCGAGCTGTCCGTGCGGTTGCGCGGTGTGGCGTCGACGGACCGGGTTCCTGAACCGCGGTTTGTGGAGTTCGACACCATCCGCCTGCCGGACGGTCGGGTCGTCGGCCGGAAGAAGGTCATCTTGATGTCGGGCGGGTGCTCGGTGCCGACATGCACCATGTGTCCGTTCACGAACGAGAACAACTACGGGCGGGTGTGGGTGCCTGATGATCTTCTGTCTCAGGTGCGGCGTGTCGTTGCCCGGGATGGGCGGGATCCTGGCTACGAGGTGCTGTCGCTCTACAACGACGGCTCCTTCTTCGCGCCGCGGGAGGTGCCACGGGATGTCCAGCTTGAGATCGCCCGGGTCGTCGCCGGGTCGGGGACGCGCCGACTGGTCGTCGAGTCGTTGCCGCAGTTCATCTCCGAACGTGTCCTTGCCCCGTTCGTGCGGGAACTCGGCGATGTGGCGCTGGAGATCGGCATAGGACTCCAGTCGGCCGACGATCTGGTGCGCGAGGTGCTGGTCAACACGCGGATCTCGCGTACGTCGTTCGAGCGCGCCCTAAAGGTGATGTCCGGGCTGGGTGTGCGACCTAAGGTGTATCTGATGGTAAAGCCGCCGTTCCTCACCGACGCCGAGGCGTTGGCCGACGTACGGGCATCGGTCGACTACCTGTCCGGGCACGGGGTCAGCGGGATCACGCTGTGCCCGACACGGGTCGCGCGCAACACGGTCGCGTGGGAGCTGTGGAAGGCCGGCATGTACGCCCCGCCGAACCTGTGGACCGTGGTCGAGGCCGCCCGCGACGCGCACGAGCGGATGGCCGTCCGAGTGGCGTGTGTCAACCTGAGAGGCACCGACTTCGAGTCGATCTTCCCGGGGTCCTGCGTGTTGTGCGCCGACCGGGTCATCGACGCGCTGGTGCTCTTCGGGGAGACCGGTGACCCGGACGATCTGCCGGAGCCGTGCACCTGCCGTCCGCGGCTCGCCGCAGCGGAGCTCGACGGCGACGCCATCCTCGAACGTGCCCGTTGCGCGGTGGATGTCCTGACCGCGACCGGCGCCACTGGATAGCGGCCTCGTGGGTTCCTCGTTCTTCGACGGCGGTGTGCCCGCCGTTCGCGGGAGGTTCGGCTCGGATCCGATCACGTTCCTGCGGAGGGCTCATGAGCGACATGGGCCGGTGGTCAGTGCGCGTCCGGACGGCCGGATGCCCACGTACGTGGTCGGCACGTCGGCCGGCGTTGGCGAGCTGTTCCGCCGAGAGCGTGGTGCGCTGGAGGTGCTGAACACGCCCTTGGTGCACGCGTTGTTCGGGCGGTGCCTGTTCAACCTGGTCGGTGACGATCACGCGCGGGCACGCGGGCTGCTGCGGGAACCGTTGGCCCGCCGAGCTGTGGGCAGCTACAGCTCGCGCCTGGTGGCTGTCGCCGACCGGCACGTGACCCGGTGGGCACGGTCGGCCAGCTTCGATCTTTACCAGGCCGCTCGCGACCTGACCATGGCGATGAGCGCCGGAGTCCTGCTCGGGATCGACGAGCACGATGACGACGGCCCCACGCTGCTGGCCGCGTTCGATCAGTTCGCCGCCGCGACCCACGCTCCACGTGGCCCGCTGCGATGGTGCTCGGCCCGCTACCGGGTGGGTGTGCGGTCTCGGTCGGAGCTACGAGAGCTCATCGAGCGCCGGGCCCGCGGAGCTCGGGCCGAGGGTGACAACGTGCTCTCCCGTCTGGTCCTCTCGTGGCCGGCCGCCGAGCCCGCCGCCGGTGACGTTGGCGATCACATGTTGGCGTTGCTGATCGCGGCGCGTGAGACGACGGCGAGCCTCATCACCTGGTCACTGGTGGAACTCGCGCAGCACCCGGAGCTACGGTCGCAGATGGGGGCGGAGTCCCGCCGGGCGGACGCCTCGCCGCGGCTACTGGCCGAGGAGCGAGCCCTCCCGGTGACCAGAGCCGTGGTCACCGAGACCGGCCGGGTCCACTCCCCGAACATGATCAGTACGAGGCGAGCGGTGCGCCCGTTCGAGCTTCTCGGGTTCCGGGTGAAGGCGGGCCAGCGGGTGAGCTACTCGCCGTCGGCGAATCACTTCGATCCCTGCGAGTTCCCGGCGCCCCAGATGTTCCGGCCCGAACGGTTCGTCGACGGTCTGGGAGCGATGCGGCTGTGGACCTTCGGTGGCGGCGTGCATGCGTGCCCGGGACGACACCTGGCCACGCTGATGGCGGTCACGCTGCTCACCCGGCTGCAACCACACGGCCGGCTCGACCTACTGGCGGGAACCCCGACGCGGGTGCGCTACCTGCCGACGAAGGCACCCCTGGATCCGGTACCGGCAACGCTGACCGTCACCGGGGCGGGGCAGTGACGATCCGGGACCACAGCCGGGCACCCGCGGAGGTGGCCGGGGTGGCCGCGATCTTGGGAGAGGTGGGCCGCCACCAGCGGGCCAGTGGTGGGCGCCTGCACCTCGTGCCGAGCGAGAACCGCTCCAGTCTGGCCTCACGACTGCCCCACCTGGCCGAGGCCGCCCTGCGCTACGCATTCCCGGGCCCCGGCGGCAAGGACAACTGGGCGTGGCCAGGCACCACCGACCTGCTCTCGATCGAACGGTACGCGAGGCAGGCCCTCGCCGATCAGCTCGACGCGCGATTCGTCAACCTGAAGCCGGTGTCCGGGGTCAGCGCCCTGACGATCGCACTGTCCGCGCTCGCCGGACCCGGCGACGTGGTGTGGAACATCGGCGAGGGCGACGGCGGGCACGGTTCCACCCGATTCATCGGGGATCGTCTCGGGCTGAGCATGAGGTCACTTCCGTTCGACCCGGGACGGTTCGCAATCGACATGGACCGGTTCGCCGTGGCACTGCGCGGCACGGCGGCGCCGACGCTGGTCTACCTCGACGCGTTCATGTGTCTGTTCCCCCATGACCTGGCCGCGCTGCGCCAGGTCCTCCCCGCCGGTACTGTGATCCACTACGACGCGTCGCACACGCTCGGGCTGATCGCCGGGGGCGCATTCCAGAGTCCGTTGCGCGAGGGCGCCGACACCGTCGGCGGCTCGACCCACAAGACCTACCCCGGCCCGCATAAAGGTGTGCTCGCGACCAACAGCCGCGAGGTCGCTGACAGGATCGACCTCCACGCCTCGCACTTCGTGTCGCACCACCATCCCGCAGACGTCGCCGCCTTGGCCATCGCCGCCGCGGAGATGACCGCCCGCGGCCCGGCCTACGCACACCGCACCGTGGACAACGCTCGGCATCTCGGTCGCGCGCTGACAGAGCGCGGATTCCACGTCTGCGCGGCGAGCATGGGCTACACCGCCTGCCACCAGCTGTGGATCGACATTGCCCCACACGTGCCCGCCGACACAGCAAGCCGACTGCTCTACGCCGCGGGGCTCGTCGTCAACGCCATCCCCATCCCCTACCTCAGCTCGCCCGGCTTGCGGCTGGGTGTGCAGGAAGCGACCTGGACGGGCATGGGCGTCACCGAGATGGACACGATCGCGGACGTGTTCGCCGATGTCCTGCGCGACGGCCACGCCCCGGAGCGGGGCGGGTGGCGGATCCGTGAGCTGATCGACTCACATATCTGCCCACCTGACCCCGCCCTCGTCGGTCAGGCTCTGACCCTGATCGGGGTTCGGCGGTGACCCCCGATCAACCGCCGGTGCGTGGCGATTTCCTCGGGCCCGTCCACACGGTCGAGTCGTTCGAGATCAGAACCGACTGCCGCCACTTCGCGGGCGGGTTGCCGTGCCGGTTCTGGCGGCCGTGCCACGGCTGCCCGCACCACGACCCGGTCAACCGTCGAGTGCTGATCGTCATGCTCGGTCTCCTCGGGGACATGCTCATCGCCTCCCCGTTGCCCGCTCGGATCAAACGCGAGCACCCCGGCGCGCACATCACCTGGCTGGTCGACGAAGCGTGCGCACCGGTCCTGCGGATGAACCCCGACATCGACCACGTCCTGCCCTTCGACTGGCAGGCCGCCACGCAACTCCCCTCCCAACACTTCGACGAGGTCCTCTCCTTCGAACGAACCCCGGCCGCCGCGGCGCTCGTCGACCGCATCCCCGCCGGCCACAAGGCGGGGCTCGCGTTCGGCGGCCCCGACCACAGCCTCTACCCCCTCGGGGACGCCGCACAGCAGTTCTTCCGCCAGAACACCTGGAACGACTACCGCACGATCCTCAACCGACAGACCTGGACCGAGCTCTACTTCGCCGTCGCCGGCTACGCCTACGCCGGCGAGGCATACGTCCTGCAACCACCCGACGCGGCCGTCAGGCGGGTCACGGACCTCCTCGCCGACGTGCCGCACCCACGGGTGTGCCTGAACGTGGGCGGGTCACTACCCACCAAGCTCTGGCCCGAACGCAGCTGGGTCGCTCTCGGTGACGCGCTGCTCGACCACGGTGCGCAGCTCGTCATCCTCGGTGGGCCGACCGACCGGGCGACCTGCGAGCGCCTGTTCGGCCACCTGGACGCGCACGCGGGCACCGGACGAGTTGTCTACGCACCGCTGTCCGTCGAGGAAGCCGCCGCGCTGCCCGCGCGGTGCGACGTGGTTGTCACCGGCGACAGCTATGGCTTCCATCTCGCGCTGGCTCACCGGCGCCCCACTGTCCTGCTGCTGGGGCCCAGCAACGCAGCTGAGGTGATCCCCAAGCACGCCAGCGATGTCACCGCGCTGCGTGCGACGCTGCCGTGCGCGCCGTGCGCGCACCAGGTGTCGTGCGGCGGAGCCGGCGGGTGCATGGACACCATCTCGGTCGCGGACGTCCTTGCCGGCACGCTGGAGCATCTCGGCATCCCGACGGCCCCGGCCCGGGGCACGTGATGGGCGCGGTTCTCGGCCTGGGTGGTCCGTACTTCCACGACTCGTCGGCCTGCGTCGTCATCGACGGTGCGATCGTGGCGTTCGCCGAGGAGGAGCGCTTCTCTCGCCGCAAACACCACCGGGACTCCCGTGACTGCTCGGCCGCGGCCGCCTACTGTCTGTCCGAGGCGGGCATCACCCTCACCGAGGTCGACGAGGTGGCCATCGCGTTCAACCCGGGGTGGCCGCGCCGCGCCGAGCTGACCACCGACGATCAGCTCATCGCGGACATGCTCGACCCCCGGATGTTCGACCACCACAGCCCTCGACGGCTCACCGTCGTCGAGCACCACCTCGCCCACGCCGCGTCGGCGTTCCATCCGTCCGGTTTCGGCGACGCGGCCGTGCTGGTGGTCGACGGGTCCGGCGACGGGATCTCCACCACGCTGGCGCACGGCACGTCCGACGGGCTGCGCATCCTGCGCACCTGGCCGTTCACCCAGTCGCTGGGCTGGTTCTACGAGACCGTCGCCGAGCACCTCGGCCTCGGTGACTGGACCAGCGCGGGCAAGCTCATGGGCCTGGCCGCCTATGGCACCCCCCACTACGACCTGCCGTTCCTGAGCCCCGAGCCCGGCGGGTACCGGCTCGACCTGACCCGGTGCGGCATCGCGCCTGACGAGGACGTCGAGGACCACTACACCGACCTGGGCTACTACCGCCGCCTCAAGAACGCCTACACGCAGGTCTACACCGACCTCGGGGTCGCGCCGCACCCGCGCGCCCGCACCTATGAGCCCGCACATGGCCTCGTCCGCGCCGACTCGTCCTACCATCGCGACCACGCCGACCTTGCCGCCTCCGCGCAGCTGCTGCTCGAAGAATGCCTGGTGAGCCTGGCCCGCGCGGCCCTGGCCGAGACCGGATGTCGGCGGCTGTGCATCGCCGGAGGGGTCGGACTCAACTGCACCGCCAACGGAAGACTCGCCCGACTCCCCGAGGTAGCCCAGCTGTTCGTCCAGCCGGCCGCGGGCGACTCCGGCTGCGCGATCGGAGCCGCGCTGCACGTCGCCCACCGACGAGGTGAGTTTGCCCTCCCGGGACCGGCGATGACGACGGCAGCGCTGGGGCCGTCCTTCACCGACGCGCAGGTTCACGCGTTGCTCGACGACACGCAGCAGTCCTACAGCGAGCACGGCGGCGACATCGCCGCAGTCCTCGCGGCCCGACTGGCCGACGGCGCGGTCGCCGGCTGGTTCCAGGGCCGCATGGAAGCCGGTCCCCGCGCCCTTGGCCAGCGAAGCATCCTGGCGGATCCCCGAGATCGCGTCACTCGCGACCGCATCAACCGTGACATCAAGCACCGCGAGCACTGGCGTCCACTGGCACCCGCGCTGCACACACGGGCGGCCCCGGCCCTGCTCGGCACCGACACCGGCTACCCGTTCATGACCGTCGCCACGGAGGCCACCGGTGAGGCTCGCCGGCACCTTGCCGCCGCCGTGCACGTCGACGGCTCGCTGCGGCCGCAAACCGTTCCCGCCGACCTGCCTGGCCCCTACCCCGCACTGCTCGACGCCTTCGCCGCGGCCAGCGGCGCCCCACCAGCGTTGATCAACACCTCGTTCAACCATGAGGCTGAGCCGATCGTGTGCACGCCCCGCGATGCCCTGCGAACCTTCCACAGCGGCCCGCTGGACGTGCTGGCCATCGGGGGGTTCCTGCTCGACAAGCACCGACGACCATGACAGCAACGCCTGCGGTCACCCATCGCTACTGTTGCCCGCCCACCCACCGGTACAGGAGATCCACGAACCCATGAGCAGCAACGACAGCTCCACAACCGTCCTGCGCCGGCTGCGTGAACGCTACGGTGACCAGCTGTGGATCGGCGAAGGGTGCGACCTGCCCGAGGACCTGATGGTCGAGATCAGCGAGGGGGCCTTCCTGTGGATGGGCGAGCGGGTGTCCATCCGCCGGGGCACCACCATCCAGGTCCACCGTGGAGCGACCGTCGTGATCGGGCACGACGTCGCGATCGGCGAGCACTGCTTCCTCTCCGCGATGTCGGGCATCCATCTCGGCGACGGGAGCGCCATCTCGAACATGGTCGATCTGCACGATCACAACCATCACGAGCGCACCGCCGCCCGTGTCCCCGACGGGCGGCTCGTGCCATGGGCGAGCGGGTTCGCCGCGGCACCGATCATCATCGAGCCCGGCGCGATCCTGTCCAACAAGGTCTCCGTCACCGCCGGAGCGCGGATCGGCCATAACAGCCTCGTCGGGGCGAACGCGGTGGTCACCCGCAGCATCCGCCCCAACACCATCGCCGCCGGTGTCCCCGCCACCGCACGTCGCTGCTTCCCCGGCGCCGCCCTCACCGTGCCCGTGCCACGGCGTGTGCTGTCCCTCGGCTGGTTCGGCACCTCGATCATGGAACACCTTGAGGGTCACAACGCCCGGATGACCACCCAGGCCGACCTGCCGCCCATCGGATCCCAGGTCACCGTCGAGGGCTGGCACCAGCGCGGCTACGTCCACCGACTGCACCTGGCCCTGCGGGCCAGCTGGCCGCACCTGGACTTCGAGGTCGACAACCGCGGCGAAGGCGGCGCCACCAGCCGCGACATCGCCAAGATCGTCCAGGAAGCTGCGGCCGCCCATACCTACGACCTCGCGTTCCTCGGATGCGGCATCAACGACGTCTGGCGCGGCTTCCAAGGCCGCGCCACCGAAGCCGTCGACCTCGACGAGTTCACCGAGCACTACATCGCCATGCTCGAGCAGCTCAGCGCCCGCGCGCGCACCGTCGTCTGCCTCACCGAAACCCCGTTCGGCCCCGTCTCGGACGCCGCAACGGTCACGGCGATGAACGAGACACTGGCCCGCTATAACGACACCGCCACCCGCCTGGCCACCCGCCACGGCGCGCAGGTGCTCGACGTCTGGGCGCCCTTCACCGCCGCCGCCCGCCACCTCGCCCCGACCGGGCAGCAGCTCTGGAGCGACGGGATCCACCTGTCCGAGCTCGGCGACGCACTGATGCAGAACCTGGTTCAGACCCACCTCACCGAGAACCGCGCGATCGACCAGCTCATCGACTATCCGCTCCTCGACCGCGACGACGCACTCATCCGCTACCAACCCCTGTTCGACCACTACCGCCGCCAGTGACCGCAACCAGACCAGCAAGCGGCCAGGACGGCGGTCACAGCGACGACGCGGCCAGGCACATCCACGACCTCACCGACGCGATCACACGACTCGACACCACCCAGATCCGGCAGTGGGGCCAACTGCTCGCGGCCCGACTAAGCAGCGGCGGCCACCTCCTGGTGTGCGGCAACGGTGGCTCCGCCGCCCAGGCCAGCCATCTCGCCGCCGAGCTCACCGGACGCTACGACCACGACCGCGCACCCCTGGGTGCCCTGGCCCTGGCCGATAACGCCGCGATCCTCACCGCGGTGGGCAACGACTTCGGCTTCGAGGAGGTCTTCGCCCGCCAGGTACTGGCCCATGGCCGGCCCGGCGACGTCCTGCTGCTGCTGTCCACCTCAGCAGCGAGCACCAACGTCGTACGAGCCGCGCGGACGGCCCGCGACCACGGCCTGCTGGTCTGGGCGCTCACCGGCCCGACCCCCCACGAGCTTGCCCTGCACTGCGACTCGATCGTGAGCATCCCGGCCACCCGGACCTCGACAGTCCAGGAATGCCACCTCGTCGCCATCCACCTGCTGTGCGCCGCCATCGACGCACATCTCACCGGCCGCACATCGGCAAATCCGACGGGCGACGTCGGTGTCACCGAATCCGGCCGCCGGCCGGCGCCGACTAAAGAACCGGAGGGACACTCCCGCGCACGGCTCGTCGTCGTCGTCGGCGACGTACTGCTCGACATCGACATCACCGGATCCGCCGAACGTCTTTCCCCGGAGGCCCCGGTACCCGTCGTAACCCACACAACGACGACCTCACGCCCAGGAGGCGCCGGCCTCACCGCCCTCATCGCCGCGCGCGGGCACGACTGCGACGTCAGCCTCATCACGGCGCTCGGTTCCGACAGCCACGGCCGGTGGTTGCGTCGGCGACTCCACGAGCTGGGCATCGAGATCATCGACCTCGCCGCGGCCGGCACCACACCAACGAAGACCCGGATCCGGGCCCGGGACACCACGCTGCTGCGCATCGACGACAACGGCGAGTCGCTGCAGCTCGGCAACCTGCCCGACCTCGCCCGACAACGCATGTCTGGTGCTGCCGCCATCGTGGTCAGCGACTACGGACGGGGAGTCACCGCGCACCCTCAGGTCCGCGATGCCCTCGGCAACGCGGCACGGCACGTTCCGATCGTCTGGGACCCACATCCTCGTGGCGCCGATCCGGTTCCAGGCGTGACACTGGCCGTACCCAGCACCGACGACTTTCGTACCCCTGCCTCCACGTCGGTCGGGGACGGCAGCATCCAGGCCGCCGTGGAGCGGGCGCGGGAACTCCTGCACTCCTGGCCGGTCGCCCAAGTCGCCATCACACGCGGCCGGCACGGTGCGGTGCTCGTCCAGGACAGCGACGGACACCCCCTCGCGGTGCCGGCGCACCCCGCAGCCGGAGACACCTGCGGAGCGGGTGACGCCTTCGCCGTCACCGCCGCACTCCACCTCGCTCGGGGACAGCTCCCGTCCGAGGCGGTCACCGCCGCAGTCGCGGCGGCGAGCACCTACATCGCCGACGGCGGTCCCGTCCTTGCCGACCGCGCACCCAGACCGGCAACCGTGACCGCCCCCGACGACGCGCTCACCATCGCCGGTCGAGTCCGTGCAAGCGGCGGGCGCGTCGTGGCGGCCGGTGGCTGCTTCGACATGCTGCACACCGGCCACCTCTCACTGCTCACCGACGCCCGACGCCTCGGCGACTGCCTGATCGTCTGCCTCAACAGCGACGACTCCGTTCGTCGCCTCAAAGGACTCGATCGCCCCGTCATGGACCACCACCAGCGCGCCGCGCTGCTGCACGCCCTCGAATGCGTCGACGGCGTTCTCGGCTTCGAACAGGACACCCCACACGCCGTCCTGGCCGACCTGAAGCCCGACATCTGGGTCAAGGGAGGCGACTACACCGGCGGGCGCGTACCCGAAGCCGACCTCGTGCAGAGCTGGGGCGGACAGGTCGTCGTCGTGCCCTATCTACGGGGCAGCTCCACGACGTCGATCATCGAGCGCCTCCGAAACACCAGGGTCGGATAGATGTCCAGGCAACGGATACTGCTCACCGGCGCCTCCGGCTTCATCGGCCGGCATGTCCTGCGCCGCTGCCGCCAGGCCGGACACCAGGTGACCGGCGTCGATCTCCGACCTCCCCCACCGCAAGACCCTCCAGCGGCAGCATCGATCGTCGGCCACTTCGCCAGTTCCGAGCTCCTCGCGGCAGTCAGCGCGGGACGTTTCGACACCGTGATCCACCACGCCGCCATCACCGACACCCGAGTCACCGCGTCCCCCCACCTCACCCGAACGAACACCCAGGACGCATTTCGCCTCGCGACAGCGAGCCGGACCGGGCGCACGAGATTCATCTATGCGTCGTCGCATTCAGTCTACGGCCAGCTCAAGCACCGCAGACCCATTGCGGAAAGTGCGGATCGAGACCCCACGGCATGCTCAGGCCCGCTGAACCCATACGCTCGATCCAAGCTCGACCTCGATGCGCTCATGACCGAGTCAGGATCCATCAACACGCCCTGGTTCGGCCTCCGATACACCAATGTCTTCGGTGCCGAGGAAACCGACAAAGGCCCGATGGCCTCGATCCTGACGCAACTGCTCAGAGCAGCCGCGTCACGAGGCCACGTGTCCGTCTACCGAGACACGCTGACCGCAGCTCGCGACTATCTCCCCGTGGAGACCGTCGCCTCCACGATCACGCTCCTCCTCGACACGGCCATCCCATCCGGCGTGTACAACCTCGGCAGCGGCCACCCAATATCGTTCGCCGAAATACTCGAAAGCTGCGCTGAGCTCCTCTCCAGAAAATGCGGTAGAACGCTCGAAGTATCACTCATCCAGAACCGTGACCCCGCCGCCTACCAGTATCTCACCTGGGCTGACACCACAAAGCTGGACGACGCCCTTCCCGAGCGACCCCACTCGCCGCGCGAAGAACTCCGTCGTCGCATACAAGAACTGTTCAACACCTTCTACTCGTTGACTCCCTCCACGAAATAACGCGCACGAACCGGCAACGCGACACCGGCTCCACCGCGTCGGCGGTCGAGGCGCTGCTATCCATCGGTTGCCTCCCGTAATGTCGTGCCGAGGTGGCCCGACAGGTATTCACCCATTCGGGGTATTTGCCTCTACGCAGAGCTGTTCGACCGTTCCCCGGGTGTGGGCAATGCCCACATGCTGTTCGACCGTTCCCCACCCAATTTCCGGCATGAATTGGTCGGAAATGGACTCCAAGACGTGATAGCGGAGTGAACTCACCCGAACACCGCGATGAAAGGACGCCGGTCAGCATGACACCGCGATGAAAGGACGCCGGTCAGCATGATTGTCACCTCCCGAGAGGACGAACTCACCGAGGAAGAGGGTCGAACCCGGTACCCGAACACCACGCCCGGGGGCCAGGGCGTTCGGCAAAGTCGTGAGGCGGCGCGCCGGGCACTGTGGGGCGGTCGACCTGGGGGCGTGCTGAGGTGACCCGCGGGCGTGGTGAGGGCCGCCGTGGGGGTTGCCGTGGGGGTGGTCACGGTCTGGTAGCGGCGGCGTGTCGGAGTGAGGAATGCAACGGAACTCCGTTAGCAGTGTCGATCGTCCAAGATCCGCACTTCCTTGGGAGCTGCGTTGCCCCGTCATTCTGGCACGTTCGCGGTGTTGTCCTCGGCCGCCGCCACGGGTTGTGACCTGCGGGTTGATCCCGCCGACTGTGGGCGTCTCCTGGAACTGTTGGCCCTGGTTCCCGACCCGCGGAAACGCCGGGGGATACGGTATTCGGTCGTTGCGGTGCTGGCGGTCGCGGCCGCGGCGGTGTTGGCTGGGTCGAAGTCGGTTCTGGCGGTCGGCGAGTGGGCGGCCGAGGCCCCGCACGTGGTGCTGGGGGCGTTGGGGTCTCGCCGCGGCCCGCGCACCGGCCAGTTCACCGCGCCGCACTGTGACACGTTCCGGCGGGTTGCTACGCACGGTGGACGCCGATGCTGTCGACACGATGATCGGGGCGTTCCTGGCCGAACGCGTGGGCGCGGGCTCACCACCGGCCCCCGACGACGACGGCCAACCCGATTACGGCACCGACCCGGGCCCCGATCTGAGCGGGCGCGGCAACCAGCCGTCGGACGAGTCGCGGGAGGAAGCGCCGGACCAGCCGCGGGAGGAGCCGATTGTGGGGGCGCTCAGCGTGGACGGCAAGGCCGTGCGCGGCGCCCGCCGCGACGACGGGCGTGCGGTGCACCTGCTGGCCGCGATGGTCCACGGCGTGCCCGCCGTCCTCGCACAACGCGACGTGGCCCACAAAACGAATGAGATCACCCAGGTCAAACCGCTGCTCGCGCCGCTGAACCTGGCTGGGTGGGCGGTGACCCTTGATGCCCTGCACTGCCAACGCGAGACCGCCCGCTACCTGGTGGAGGACAAGAACGCGGCATATGTGTTCACCGCGGCCAAGGACAACCAGCCCAAGCTGGTCGCAGCCCTCGACGCACTGCCCTGGCTCACGGTCCCGGTCACCCACACCACCCGCGACCGCGGCCATGGGCGCCAGGAGCGGCGCACCATCCAGGTCATGCCCGCACCCGAGGGGATCTTCCCCTACGCCAAGCAGGTGTTCCTGGTCGAACGCTACGTCAACGACCTGGACGGCACCCCGAAATCCGCGGTCGCCGCGCTGGGGCTGACGTGTCTGTCCGCCGCGCAAGCCGGCCCCGAACGCCTCGCGACTCTCGTCCGCGGCCACTGGGGCATAGAAGCGCTGCACTGGATTCGTTCTCCGGGGGCGGCTGACCTGTTGCAGGATGTCGCTCGATCCGGGTGATCGTCCCGGTGGTGCGGTGGTTCTCCGTGGGTGTTGCGCTCGTGGCTGGTAGTCGTAGCCGACTATCGACCTGAGAGCGAGAATGAAGATGCGGGCATTCCCGGTGAGGTTGCCGTCCGGGCAGCGGTACTGGACGGTGCTGGATGAGGATCTGCAGGTCGTGTCGGTCGCCGACGGGTTCCTGCGTCACCAGCGGTTCGGCCGCGATGGTGCGGAGTCCACGACGAAGGCGTATGCGCACGCGATCGCGTTGTTCCTGCGCTGGTGCGGGTGCACCGGCCGGGGCTGGCAGGCCGGTGTGGAGCAGTTCGGTCTGTTCATGGTCTGGCTGGCTCATGCCGGTCCTGCGGTCTCGGGTGCCGGGGGCGCGGGCAGCGGTTCGGGGGTGGTGCTGGCCGGGCCGGGTGCGCCGCCGGCGCGTTCACCGTCGCGGATCAACGGTGTGCTGAGCGCGGTGCGGGGCATGGTGGTGCACGCGGTCGCGACCGGGCAGGCCCCGGCGGGTCTGGTGGCGGTGCTCTACGAGGTCGCCGACGATCGTGATCTTCCCGATGCCGCGCGGGGCGAGGACGGCGCGATGGCGTGGAGGATGCGGACCCGGCACCGGCTGCGGGAACCCGAGACGCCCGTTGACCGGGCCGGTGACGCCGAGATCGTGGCGCTGCTGCGGGCGTGCCGCTCGGCGCGGGACCGGCTGATCGTGCTGGTGATGGCCCGGGCCGGGCTGCGCCGCGGGGAGGTGTGCGGGCTGCGCCGCGGCGACGTGCACCTGCTGGGCGACTCGCGCCGGCTCGGGTGCGAGGTCGCCCGGGCGCATCTGCACGTGGTGCGCCGCGAGGACAACCTGAACGGGGCGTGGGCGAAATCGCGGCGGCAGCCGCTCACGGGCGCGCCGCCCGGAGATCGAGGCGCTGGTGGCCGCCTACCGCGACGATCTGCTCGCCGCGGGCATGTTCGCCGAGCATCCGGTGACGTCGGTGGCCCGCACCTTTCTTCACCCGGGTCGGTGTCGAGGGGTTGTCGCTGGCTGAGTGGTGCGCGCTGCCGTTCAAGGACCGCCGGGTGCTCGGCTGGCTGCTCGTGACCGGCCGGGTCCGGCCGAGCCCGGACTGCCTGGTGGTCTGTCGGCCCTACCTCGGCGAGGTTGCCGCCCACCACCACAGCGCGACGGTGGTGGTGGCGGTGTGCAGTTGGCTGAGCGCGGGGCCGGTGGTGTTGGAGATCAGCTCGACGTAGTCGGGGTCGTCGAACGCGATCAGGTCCACCCCGATGATCGCGGTGTAGAGCTGGCCCTGGCGGCGCGTTCCACCCGAGGCGCCAGCGCGGACTCGACCGCGCCGACCGCGGTGGCCAGGAGCCCACCCGCAGCGTAGGACAGCACGACCCGGCCCAGTGCTGGGAGCACGGCGAGCGGCTCTGTTGCGTTGGCGCGGAAGGAGCCGGGTGACCCTGTCGTGGGGGTGGGGTTCAGATGGCGAGAGTGAGTTCGGTGAACGCGGCGGCGAGTAGATGTTGGGGATCGGCGTTGCGCCGAGTTCGTAGTGGCCGCGGCGGAGGTTCTGGATGAAGGCGTGCCCGGTGCTGATCACCCGTGCTGAGCGTAGCTGTTTGAGCCCGCGCATCGGCCGTAGCCGGGATTTCAGTCGGCCGTGGTCGGCTTCTATCGGGTTGTTCGCGTACTGCTCGGTGACGTGCGCGGCCGCCAGCAGCTCATCGAGCACGCGTGGGTAGGCCGGTGCCCGGTCCGTGGTCACCTCACTTGGCCGCGGAGTGTGTCGCAGTGCCTGGGTGAAGAATCGACGGGTGGCCGCCAGGTCTCGCTTGGGCGAGACCAGGACGTCGATGACCTGCCCGAACTGGTCCACCGCCCGGTACAGGTAGACCCACCGCCCGGCGACCTTCACGTAGGTTTCATCGACGAACCATCGATCCCCGGCGGCGTGTCGGCACGGCCGGGCAGCGTCGAGGAACAGCGGGGTGAACCGCTGAACCCACCGATACACGCTCACGTGATCCACCCGCATGCCACGTTCGGCGAGCAGTTCTTCGACGTCGCGGTAGGACAGCCCGTGGCGCAGGTACCACCGCACCGCGACCGTGATCACCTCGGGCGGGAAGCGGAACCCGGCGAAGGCGGAGCTCGGTACCGGTGTGCGGACAGGACGACGGCGCATCAGACCATCCTGCCCGACCTGCGATCCGTTAACGCAACAGTGCCCCCTCAAGGTCTTGACCTGATATCGACCCGTCCTGGACGGGATCGATCCGCGGAACTGGATCGGCGACAAAAGCTACATCGGCCTTGGCATGATCACTCCTATTAGGAAACCACCTCACCGAGACCTCCTCGATTGGGAGAAGGAATCCAACACGACTATCAACGGTATCCGCTGGAAATCGAACAGACGATTGCGAACCTGAAGACATGGAGAATTCTCCACACCGACTACCGTCGACCACTCGCCACCTTCGCCGTCACGATCAGGGCCGTCATCGGACTACAGTTCTATCGAGTCGCGTGAATAACTCTCCCAGTCTCGCAATGGGCGATCTCGTTACCGGGCGCCACCAGTAGCCAACTTGATGACCCATATGATTAGAAAGAAAATCCCAAAGAACATGTAAAGGAAGATTAGGCCTATGATTGACCCTGTTCCTGCGATCCCTTTTTGTGCTGACCCGAGCGCTTGCCAGGGAGTTCCGCCAAAGCCAGTCACTACCAGGGTGCCGATTCCTAAGGCGAGCAATGGAATTCCAAGAGCGAACCCACCGCCAGGTTGGAAGCAAGCAACAAGGCCGAGCACCGTGGTAGCGCCGCCACCCCAGCGTAGGCGAATGGGATCGAACGGCGACCGGCCAGCGATCGTCAAGGGTAGAGACATGACTCGCTCCTACGATGCTCGGGGAAGGCGGTGAGCAAACAACACAACGCGGGCCCGACGCTTTCAGCGGTGAGGGTACGCGGGATGACCCGCTTTCAGCAAGACGAGAACGTACACATTCAGCTGGGCATTTGACCTGCGGCTGAGCCGCAGTTGATGGAGCGCTTGGTGATGTGGGTGTGTCGGTCGCGGCGTGATCGTCTGGTGTGCGCTTTGATCTTCGGGTGTCTGCGCCGGAGGAGATGTCACGCGATGAGCTGGTCGTCGTGGTGCGCCGTCAGGCCGGGCAGATCATCGCGATGGCTGGGCGGCTCGTGGAGTTGATGGAGGCCAACGAGGCGCTGGTGGGCAAGCTGGCGCGGTTGGAGCATCTGCTCTCGCGTAACTCGGGGAACTCTCGATCCCGCCGTCGAAAGACGATGACCCAGGCCGGATGCCACCGCCGCCCAAGCGCAGCTGCTGGGGGCGCGAAGCGGTCGCGGGGCAAGCAGCCCGGAGCACCAAGGATCACATCTGGTCTGGACTGACAATCCCCGATGATCTCCAGGATCGGTTCCCCGAGGGCAGCTGTGGCTGCGGGATGGACCTGGCCGGCGCCCGCGATCTCGGAGTGGTCGACCGTTATCAATCCCACGAAATTCCCTAGGTATCGGTGAAGGTTATCCAGTTCGACCAGCACCAGGTGGCGTGTGGCTGCGGACAGGTGCACACCGCGACCCGGCCTGAGGGAGCTACCAGACTGCCCCATCGTTCAGCCGGCCGATGAAGCACTGGGGCCGGCGTGACACCCGGCGCGCGCGTACCGCCACGGTCAAATAATGCGGTGAACGACTCGGCGGGCCGCAGAGGTGACCGTCTAAAGTACACTTATGCGCGTTCCGGCTCATCCGTCACGGTCGCGGCAGAGTCCGGGGTAACAATAGACTTTTCGGACCGCTCAGTGAGGCAGAGCCTTCAGAGTGTCGTCCATCGAGTACTACGAGCAAGGTCGCCGGCCAGGAGCCTGGATGTATGTCGACGATGTGATCAAAGCGCAAGGGCGGGCGGCGGTCGTCTACGACGTTTCCGAGGATCGCTGGGAGGCGTGGCATGGTGGCCATGCCATGTCGGCAGCGTGCGAAGGTCGCGATGAGGCGCTCCGACTCGTTTTCGACGCGATGCGTACGCAGCGTTAGCCGGGCAAAGGTATGCCCGTCCGATCCGCCACGTCGTCCGCCACGGAGGTTTCTCGCGCGGCTGCGGTTGTTCTGAACCCCACCGAGAGCGTGGCGGACCGAAGCCTCGCGATCGTTCGGATCGGTGCGCACATCCTCGCCGAGGAAGGGTCGCCGGACGAGGTGCTGCGTCAGGTCCTCGAGGCGACGTTCGATCACCCGGCTCTTGCGGGTCTGGCGCGTTTGACCTGCCTCGCGATCGACCTGGCAGGCACCGAAGGCGCGGCTGACGGCGTCAGCGCAGCGCGAGAGGCGGAACAGCTGATCGGCCGCCCGACCGACTGGCGGTTGCAGGTCTTCACGTGTCTCGTGCTGTCCGAGGTCCACGAGCGGGCAGGGCATCTGGTGCGAAGCCGTGACTATCTGCTGGACCTGATGAGCGCGCTCGACCGCGCCCCGGACGATCAAGAGATCGTCGCGGTCCGGATGGACTGCGGTCTGCGGCTCGGTCGCGTCGCGCTGAGCGTCGGCGACCTCGGCGAGGCTCGGTCGAATCTCGAGGCAGTTTGCCGGATCGACATCGACGGTCCGGCCGCCGACCGCCTGCGATCGGCGGCGCAACGGCTGCTGTCCGTCAGCAGCGTCGTCGACCCGCATGCCTACTCCCGCGGTCCGGTTCCGGACGCCGACCACAGCGACGAGGACGACTTCGAACTCCTCCTTCTCGAGGGATCGGGCTTGTTGCAGGACGGCTCGCGCAGGGCGGCGAAGAACTGCGCACGGAGGCTGCTGCGGGAGGCGGGCGCGGCCCAGGCCCGGCGGCACGAGGTCAGCGCATACTGGTTGCTGGCTGACATTGCCGCGCAACGAGGCAGGCTGGGCTCGGCCAGGAAATATCTTAAGAAGGCCGTCGATCGCGCGACGCTCGCATCGGACGCTCTCCTGGTCTGCCGTACGGAAATGATACAGGCCGAGCTGCATCTCGAGAACAGGCGCTTCAGGGCCGCTCGGAAGCACGCTGCCCGCGCCTTGGAACACAGCACGGAGGACAGCACCGTCCGTTCCAGGTTCGACGCCCACGTCGCTTATGCACGAAGCCTCGCCGACGGCCCGGAACCCGATGTCGGAATGGCGTTGACACATGCGCTGAAGGCCGTCTCGCTGCGCAGCTGGATGCGAACGCATCACGGAGACTTCGAGCTGCCGCAGCTGATGGATGCCTCTATCTTCAACCTCGATGAGCTGGCGCTGCGGCTGGCTGCCGCGGCCGGTGACGGGCTTGCCGGGTTCCACATCATGGAGCAGGGGCGCTCGGAATCGATGAGTGCGATGCTGACGGACAACCTCGCGGCGGGCGAGACGGGGACGGGGACGTCGCTGAGTGACACCGTCACCTCGCTCAACGCTGCCCGGTCTCTGCGGCGCAGCGTTGAGTTCCGGTTCGAGGGCTCGGGTCCCGGCGTGAGTCTCGCGTCGCGGATCCGATGGAAGCTCGAGCGTGAGGCGATCCTCGCTCACGAAGCGAGGCTGGAGCGACAGCTGGCCGACGAGCTCGGCAAGAGCGCCAGGCTCGTTCTCGACGGCGAGGACACCAAGCATCCCGACCGTGCGCCCGAACTGCCGGAAAACAGCCATCTGCTGTATATCCAGATTCGCACCGACCCCGTGCACGCCGCCAGCGTGTATTTCGTCTGGCTGCCCGGCAACGGTGCACCGGAAATCGACTCCGTCCCGTTGGACTCCGGACAGGTCGCCCTGCTCAGTGTCCTGACGACGTCGCTTCCGCGGGATTATCCGATGGAGGAATCGCGGCGGAAGATCATGAGTTCGGAAGCCGACCCGTGCTGGGACGAGCTTGTCGACGTGCTGCTTCCGCGCCGTCTCAAGGAGTTACTGGTCGCCGCGCATGACCGGGCCGACCACGAGCAGCCGTCGTTGACGATCGTGCCGTTCTACTATCTGTGGCGCTTCCCGTTCGCCGCCTTGCGGGTTCGGGCCGACCCGGACGTGCGGCTGATCGACTGCGCCAACATCGCCCTCACACCGTCGAGCCGTTTCCTTCGGCTCGAGAGCGGACCGCCCATCGAGTCGCCCCGGGAATGCGGGCCGACCCGGCGTGCGCTGGGGTACCTGCCGACCCTCACGGCCGAATCGCAGGTAGCGCTCGAACGAGACGCCCTCAACGCGGCCTACACATTCACGGAGGCGAACAGCGCCGACAACCTGCTGACGTTCCTCCGCAGTGGGGACGACTACGCCCTCGTCACTGTGTCGGTCCACGGTGATGACGAGCCGACGTTCTCGCACGGCCTGCACCTCGACGCCACCCACACCCTGACTGCGGCGGACCTGCTCGGCCTGCGGATGCCTCGCCATCTGGTCCTCGGGGCATGCTCCTCCGGGGCAATCGAGGCCAACAGCGGCGAGCCGATCGGCCTCGCCACGATGGCGTTTGTCCGTGGCGCCACGACCGTGACCGCCGCTCCGCTGAGTATCCCCGACGCCGCGACGGCCGCTGTGCTGGCCGGTCTCTACCCGCAGCTCGCCGCCGGCACCCGGCCAGCTCTCGCACTACGGCGCGCGCAGCAACACGTGCGGGCGCAGCCGGAGACACATGCGCCCGTGTTCTGGGCTGGGCTGACGACGATCTCGCGGGACCTGCCGTAGTCGAATCACCGGATCCGCCAGCACGAATCGTCGCGGCTGACCGAGGAGAATGGAGGACCGATGCGCAGCGAGAATACCGGCGATGATCAGCAGGTCATCCTGCTCGAGTGTCCGGCGAGCTGGCCGGGAGCAGAGGACGTCGCACGTGCTGGGCGCGACGTGCGCCTCGTTCATGCGATATCAGCGGAGACCCGTAGCGAGGGCGACGACCGCTCCGGGATTTCCGTACCTCAGTTCGTCGAGTACATCCTCCATGTCGACCAGGTATGGCAGTCCGTCCGCGGGCCGTTCTCGTACGCCGTCGGCGCCGCCGCCTCAGGAGTCATCGGCAACTATGCCTACGACGTGCTCAAGGGGCTCTTCGGACGATACGACAAGGGACCGACACCACCAACCCCGCCGACGACCGCCGAGCCGGCGCAGCGGCTCGCCTTGCTGGCGGTCAGGGTGCGGTGCGCGGAGCTGGGACTACCGATGCCCCCGTTCAAGACGCTTCAGGTGGTGGAGATCCGTGCGGCTGCCGGTGTCTGGACAGTCCGGGTCGCCGGTGGCGACCTGCTCGACGCCGAGGTGTCGCTGCCGATCGAGCCGATACTGCACGACGAACCGGTCACGGTTCTACTGCGAATGCGCCTACCGCCCACGGAGGGCCGCCGGCTGGAGTAGGCCAAGCGGACGGACGATCAGTTGAACGCGGCGCTCGGGCTTCCGACAATGAGTGCTGGTCAGACGTAGTGCCCCAGGCAGGGCTCGACACAGACCTGCGCGGGTGCAGGGGACGACGTAGGCCGCGGCCCAGTATTGGTCGTGTGTAGGTTCGAATCCCCGGGGTGGTTCGCGAATGTCGACGTCGCCGGAAAATTGACCCCGTGTCGTCGCCGGAAAATTGACCCCCTTCGCCCAACCCTGGCTCTCATCGGAGCCGGGGAGGACTGAAGGGATGTTGGACGTGGAGGACTGGGCTGAGATCCGCCGGTTGCATCGGGCGGAGAAGGTACCGATCAAGGTGATCGCTCGGGCGATGGGGATTTCGAAGAACACGGTGAAGTCGGCGTTGCGTAGCGACGGCCCGCCGGAGTATGTGCGGGCGCCGAGGGGGTCGGTGGTGGATGAGGTCGAGCCGCGGATCCGAGCTTTGCTGCGCACGTGTCCGACGATGCCGGCCACGGTGATCGCCGAGCGCATCGAGTGGACGCGCGGGATAACGGTGCTCGGTGAGCGGGTGCGGGAGCTGCGGCCGGTCTATCTCCCACCGGACCCGTCTTCGCGGACCACTTATGTTGCCGGGGACATCGCCCAGCACGACTTCTGGTTCCCCGATATCGAGCTGCCGGTCGGTTTCGGGCAGACCCGCACCGCCAAGCAGTTGCCGGTGCTGACGATGGTGTGCGCGTACTCCCGGATGCTGTTCGCCCGGCTGATCCCGACCCGCACCGCGCAAGACCTCTACTGCGGGTGGTGGGAGCACCTGGCCGCGCTGGGTGCCACACCTCGGGTGCTGGTCTGGGACGGCGAGGGAGCCGTCGGGCAGTACGGCGGTGGCCGTAACAAGCTCACCGACGAGTGCCAGGCATTCCGGGGCACGCTGGGTGCGAAGGTGCTGATCTTGCGGCCGAGTGACCCTCTCTTAACCGGCTAATCGAGACCACTGGAGTGGTTCGACACGCCGACATGACTGTGGTTGTTGACACCTGGTGATCCGACTGGGATATCTACGTCTCGTGACGGATGAGCCCCTGAGGGTGGTGCGGGACGGCCAGGTGTGGCTGCTGTCCGGGGCGTCCGCGTCCCGGTTCGGGCTGGTCAACGAGTTCCTCGGTTACCTGGCGGATCGCAACTACTCGCCGCGCACCCGGCGGTCTTACGCGTTCGACCTGCTCGGCTTCGCGCGGTGGCTCGACGGCGAGGGGATCGAGCTGGCCGGGGTGGACGTCGACGTGCTGTTGC
>JALYVZ010000460.1 GCA_030852965.1 Actinomycetota bacterium
TGTCGGGCCGCGCACGCCGTCGTGTCCGCCGCCACGCCCCCGGTACCCACCACGCCCGCCGTGACGAGCCACATCACGCGAAACCACCGACGGGTCCCGCCCAATCCGCAGCGCGATCTCCTTGTACCGCAAGCCCTCGGCCAGACCACGGGAAATTTCCTCCCGATCAGACAACATCATCATCATCACGCGCACGGCGGGCATCCTGTCCCACCGAACCGCCAAGATCAAATGCTACGACCGGCTGAGCCCAGGACCCCGTGCCCGCTCGGATACCTGAAAGGTCGCACTCGTCCACGTGGTCGCTCATCAGCCGGGTCAGACGTCGGTGACGCTGTGGATCCAGGCCGAACAGTCGGAGTCCGACTGGACCCTCCAAGTGGTGGGCCCCGGTGCCGCGCCAGCGCCCATCCGAGACGACTCGGGTGATCCAGAGCTGCTGACGAACCTGCTGCCGGGGCAGAG
Organism: Actinomycetota bacterium; assembly: GCA_030852965.1. Classification (GTDB taxonomy): domain Bacteria; phylum Actinomycetota; class Actinomycetes; order Mycobacteriales; family Pseudonocardiaceae; genus Pseudonocardia. Next base: position 466 of record JALYVZ010000460.1, read on the forward strand.
CGAGACCCGGATCTGGACCTACCAGCTCAAGAACCTGCTGCCGGACGCCACCTACGCGTCTGGGTCAGCGCGCCGTTCATCGCGGAGCCGACGGTCGCGGCCACCTTCCGGACGCTGCCGAGCGAGCTGCGCGATCCGTTCACCGTGCTGCTGGCGTCCTGCTACTCCGAGGACAGCGACCTGGTGATCCCGGTGAGTCAGGGCTTGCTGGGTGAGGTCCTCCGTAACCTGATCCAGAAGCTCAGGCGGGGTTATGTCACGACCCGTAGCGCCGTCCAGCGGGAGATCGTCGGTGCCGCCCCGAGAGGCAACGTCAGCAGGCGGTACAAGCTGCTCTGTGACGCTGATGGCGAACCTGATCTGAAGATTCTCACCGGGGACCAGGTCTACCTGGACACCCCGCTGGTGCTGCCGATGTTCGCCGGGGCGATCAGGCGCCGCATCTCGCGTACCTGGGACAAGCTGGGGTTCCTACTGTCCCACGGCGCGAACATCTGCGCCAGCGACGATCACGAGTTCTGGAACAATCACCCGTACCGGCCGCCGTTCATCACGAACTTGCTGGGCCTGCGGGGCAACGGTCACGGGACGAGTGGGAGCGGACCGCACGCGACTTCGTGAGGTACGTCCAGCTGGCCCGGCCCGTTGTCACGTTCGACCTCGGCGCGGACCTGTCGTTCTTCGTGGCCGATACCAGGGTCAACCGGGACCGCCCGACAGCCGGCGAACCGGCGAGCGCCCCGAAGTTCATGCTCGACGAGGACTTCGACCAGCTCATCGGGCGGGTTGCCGGTCTCAAGTCGCCCGGTGTCCTGGTGGTCGGGCAGCCGCTGCTGTCGAAGGGGAATCACCGCGACCGTGGCCTGCCCGACTTCCCCGAGCAGTACGCCCGGCTGTGCGAGGCGTTGGTGTCCGCGCCGCGGGATGTGGTCGTACTCAGTGGGGACGTGCACTTCGGCCGGGTGGCCGAGATCGACATCCAGCGACCGGACGGGAGCAGCGGTGCCCGGATCTTCGAGGTGATCTCCTCACCGATGGCGCTGGTCAGCCTGTTCCGGGGGAGGATCGCGCTGGCCGCCGGCGTGTTCACGGGCGACATCATGGAGTTCCCGGGCCTCGCCGAGGGTGCGGTCGTCGGTCACGTTCGGTACGCGGTGCCCGTCGAGTCGTCGGGTAAGCGGTGCGAGGACCACTACCTGACCCTGCGGTTCACCAAGCTCGGCGCCGGCGCCGGGATCACCGTCGAGGTGGTGGCTCACCTGCTGCGCATGCCACCGGGCAACAGTCCCGCGCGGGTCCAGCCGATCAGCACGTTCACCGTGGGCGCCGGACTTGACCAGCGGGTCTAACGGTAGTCGGCGAAGTCCACGACCTCGCCGGGTTCGCGGGCCTGCTCAAGGTAGCTCCAGATGTCCGGGCGGGAGCCGTCGACGTCGGTGAACCCGTACTCGGTGGCGAGCTGGCCGGCGGTGAGCGAGCGCTGGTTCCACCGGGCACGCCGGGGGTCTGCGGCCAAGGCGGCCACCGCGCGGCCGACATAGCGAGGTGACTCGGACAGCGCAAAGTCCGGCGGCGCGGTGGCGCCGGGAGCGTCCCGCCAGGTCTCCTCGGTGGTTTGCAAGGCCTCCAGCATCATCTCCGAGCGCAGCCAGCCGGGGGTGAGAGCGACGGCGGTGGCGCCGTGCGGGGCCAGCTCGTGGCCCTGGGAGAACGCCAACCGGTTGATCGCCGCCTTGGCCAGGTCGTAGTACACCGAGATCCGGTAGCGGGTCGCGTTGTGCTCGGCGGTGCCGTCGGTCATCTCGACGAGCAGGGCGCCCGGCCGTTCGATCAGCAGCGGCAGCAGGTGGTGCGAGGTGACTAGATGGGTCTCGACGGCCAGCCGCAGGATGCGCAGCCCGGCGTCCAGGTCGTGCTCCCAGACCGGGGTGTCCCAGTCGGCCGGGCCGCCCTTGAGTACCTCAGCGCCCCAGATGTCGTTGACCAGCACGTCCAGGTGGCCGTGCTGGTCGCGCAGCCGGCCGGCCAGGTCGTGCACCTGGGCCGGGTCGAGGTGATCGACGGGTAACGCGATGCCGATGCCGCCGAGCCGGGTGACCAGCTCGGCGGTCTCCTCGATCGTCTCGGCGCGGTCGTAGTCCGAGCGCAGGGTGCCGGTGCGACTGCTGCGGCCGGTACAGACCACGGTGGCGCCGGCCTCGCCCAGCGC